>CASFXA010000151.1 GCA_949298535.1 uncultured Oscillospiraceae bacterium | reverse complement strand
GAAAAGAATCTGCCGGTGGATGAGCTGAACGCCTACAACCACATGGCCATTTACCTGCGCTGGTGCATGGAGCATGACCTGATGGGTGAAGAATTCCTCGCGGAGTATGGAGAAGTGGTAGAAAAGGTCAAGGCTGATCCTGCCGGCGTGGATCTGCGGGCGTTTATCCGGGATGAGCTGGACGGGCAGCTGGTGGGCCCGATGTTTGGCAAGATCGGGCGTGCCTTTGCCTCCTACTACTATGGGGAGCCGGACAGCCCCTATTTCCCCAGCGACATCGACGACTACGCCATTGGCGTCATTGGGCAGGAGCGCAATTACTCCGATGAGATTCAGGATGAAGCCTATCTGTTCATCTCCTTTGACGAGGACTACTATCAGGCCATGGCAAAGGTGATCGAGAAACGCTTTGTGAACTGGCAGGGACAGGACTTCGACGAGGACACACTGGAACCCTCTGAACTGGCTGAGGCGTTGATGGAGTATCTGGACTGTGAATGCACCTATTTCCCCTCCATGAAGGACGATGACCCCATTATGGCGGCTTACGGTTATGCCAAGCGGGACAGCGCTCGGGAGGGCTTTGTGCCGGTACTCATCAAGGCGGATGACGAAACGCTGCTTGAGTGTCTGGTGATGAACGCCGACCCGAAGAATGATGCGGACATTTACGAATTTGACCTCAAAACTGTAACGGAGTACCGGAAGAAGATGCTCTCCGCCCCCGTTAAGGACGGAAAGGCGGTTTTGGAGGCACTGACGGCTCAGCGCAGGGAAGAAGCTGAGGACGATGATCTGGACTGGGAGGAGGAGATCCTGGGCGAGATGGAGGGCGGCTATGACAATAACCGTTTCTCCTGCTACTGGAATTCTGACAACGATATGACCTATCCCCTTATTCTGGCCAAGATCCCGGTGAAGAATCCCTGGGAGATCTTCGTCTACCTGCCTTTCGGAAACTGGAATGACTGCCCTGACACACCGGAGCTGATGGCTGCGGCCAAATACTGGTTCGAGCAGTACGGCGCGGTGCCTGCCGCCATGAGCCACGACGAGTTGGAGTTTCTGCTCCCGGCCCCCGTCCCCGAGGAGAAGGCCATGGATGCAGCGGTGGAACTGTATGGCTTCTGCCCCGATGTCATCGACCAGGGACCGGAGGATGCCACCGTGGGCGCTTTGGCCGATGTGCTGCGGCAGTCCACTGTTTGGTATTTCTGGTGGGATTAAGGAGAGAGTTTGTCCAAGGTTGCAGCGAAAAAGAGGGCCGGGACAAGGTTGCTGGCGGCATCGTGGGGGGTTCTCTTGCCCGGTTGACAAAGCGATACGATGGCTGGCCCCACTATGAAGTGTCCACCATGCTGGAGCTTTAACATTCTATCCGGGAGCTTTCTCAACAGATTCAAGAATACACCCTGCCGTTTTTGCCCGGTTTTCTGATTCGGAACCCCTGCTGAACGATGTGAAACGAAAAGGCCTTGACTCAGAAAAACACCATCAGGAAGTGATCCGGCTCTTCCGGAAATATCGAAAAAAACAATGATTTCCGCAAAAAAAGAATACAGCGTTTGTGTATGACGTGGTATGATTGTTTTTATAGTAACCCAAGAACAGTTCCAATCAGGAGATATATGGATGGAGCGGTTTGAAACCAGCTTGCATCGTCTTGGTATGGTGCAGCTGAATCACTCCCTGTTCTACCATGGGTCAGTTGGTATCCGGTTTGAGATTGGCGGGAATGAGCCGGTCTATCTGGACAGGGCCGGGACCATTTCTCTGCCGCCTGTATGATGGCGGGGGGCTTGATGTGTTGGGCGGCATGAGTATGGGCGGCCCATCCGTATCAAGTGGCCGGCTTATGAAAAAGTGTCCATGATCTGGGCAGGGAGACAATAGACACGATCACAGAAATACGCATAGTTCCGGGCACAACTGTACTCTGGAACGGCTTTGAGGAGATGGAGGAGAAACACCCATGGAACAGATCATTTTGCGTCCTACAGCGGAACAGCGATATGCTGATGAGTTGGCGGCTTTGGCCCGCTGGGATCAAAACAACCCCAAGCCGGAAAACTGGCAGCTGTCCCCCCGGGCGGTGCGTCTCTTTATTCTGGGCACTCCGAAGGGCCAGCCTTTGGAACTGGACAGGAAGCCAATGGCGATCCGCAAGAAGTATTACGGCAATGACGCCCTGGTGGAGCGGTGCATTATCACCCTGGCGGGCAACCGGGGTTTGATGCTGGTGGGGGAGCCAGGTACCGCCAAGACCATGCTCTCCGAGCTTTTGAGCGCTGCCATCAGCGGCTGCAGCACCAACACCGTTCAGGGTACTGCCGGCACCACCGAGGACATGATTAAATACTCCTGGAATTATGCCCTGCTGCTCGCCAAGGGCCCAAGCCGGGAAGCGCTGGTGCCGTCGCCTCTGTATGTGGGGATGGAGAAGGGGATCCTCACCCGGTTCGAGGAAATTACCCGTACCCCTGCCGAGGTGCAGGATTGTCTTATTAGTGTGCTCAGCGATAAGATTATGAACATTCCTGAACTTGGAGACCAGGGGCTGATCTTCGCCCGCCCCGGCTTCAATGTCATCGGTACGGCCAACACCCGGGATAAGGGAGTCAACGAGATGTCCAGCGCCCTCAAGCGCCGTTTCAGCTTTGAGACTGTGCAGCCAGTGGGAGATGTAACTCTGGAAAAGCAGATCATCCTGGATGAGGTGGGAGCCATGGCTCAGGGCGCCGGGATCTCCATCCCCCTGGATGAAGATGCCGCCACACTGCTGGCCACCGCTTACCATGAACTGCGCCAGGGCATCTCCTCCGAGGGGATGCGGCTGAAAAAGCCCGCCGCGGTGATGAGTACCGCTGAAGCGGTCTCCGTCTATTATCAGACCCTCATGGGCGCCTGGTATTACGGCGGACCGGATCAGGCCCGGCATCTGGATGAGAGAGCCCTGGCGGAAAATCTGGCAGGTGCGGTGGCCAAGGAATCCCGGGAGGAGCTGGCAACAATCCGGGAATACTTCTCCACCATTGTACAGAAAAAGGCAGAGCGGGAGGGCGGAGCATGGAAACGGTTTTACGAGGCAGGCAAGCGGCTGAAGTAATCCCCTTTGATTACGATGCGCCGGTACTCTATTACCCGGTGCGTCACCATTCCCCTGTCTGCGCCTGGCATTTGGAACGGGCTATGGAGCGGTACCAGCCAGAGCTGGTGCTGGTGGAAGGGCCGGAGAACGCCAATGACCTGATCTCTATTTTGGCAAGCCCGGACACCAAGGCGCCGGTTGCTTTATATTACGCCTACCGGGATGACGCAGGCATTTTGCGGGATGCGGAGCTGCCGGAGAATGAACTGCCGGCAGAAAACTATGCCTGTTATTATCCCTTTCTGGATCAGTCTCCGGAGCTGGCTGCGCTGCGGCTGGCGGAGCGTCTGGGCATCCCCGCTCAGTTCATGGATCTGCCTTACGGTGAGATTCTGGCAGCCACCCAAGCCGGAGCCGGACTGCGGAGAGAGGAGGCCGCTGTCAGCTATGCCAGCGATAGTTTCCTCGCCCCTGAGCTGCTTTGGAAAAAGGTGTGTGAGCGGACGGGAACCCGGGACTTTGAGGAGTTCTGGGAGCGTTACTATGAGAGCCGGGGACTATCCCTGTCCACGGAGGAGTTTGTCCGGCAGGTGAACGCTTGGTGCTTGTTGGCGCGGGAGAATACCCCCCAATGGGAAATGGAGGCCGACGGATGCCTGGCCCGGGAATCCCATATGGCCCGGTGTATCCGGAAGGCTGAGCAATCTTATGGAAAGATTCTGGTGGTGGCTGGCGGCTTCCACCTATGGGGCCTTCTCCATCCCCGGGAAGAATTAAAAGAACGTCCCAGAATCCCCAGGGACAGTCAGACAGTTTATCCGGTCCGCTATTCTGAACCGGCGGCGGACGCCCTGTCCGGTTACGCCAGTGGTATGCCGGCCCCCGCCTTCTATCGGAAACTGTGGAAGCGGCTTCACGAGGAGGGAACAAATGCGGCAGAGGCTTGGGACAGCATTGTGCTGGATACCATTGTGCGCTGTGGCCGCCGGCTGCGGGCGAAGGGGGAAACCATCTCCGCTTATGATGAACAGTGCGCCCTTCAGCAGGCCCGGGGCCTGGCCGCCCTCCGGAACAAGGAAGCTCCCGGCCTCTATGAGCTGCAGGATGGTGTTTTGAACGCTTTTGTAAAAGGGGAGGCTAATCTTGCCGGCTGTGAACCTCTGCGACTTCTCCGGGATATGAATACAGGAAACCAGGTGGGCGATCTGTGCCGCAGCGATCTGGTACCGCCCCTGGCGCAGGACTTTGCCCGGCAGTGCAAAAAGTATCGCCTCCGACAGGATTCTGCTGACCGGCAGGAAGTGATCCTTGAAATTTTCTCCAAAGCCCGCCATCGGGCGGAAAGCCGTTTTCTCCATCAGAGCGTGTTTTTGGACTGCGGATATGCCAAGCGGAACAAGGGGCCGGACCTGATGCGTGGAGTTGGCCGCAATCTGATCCGGGAACATTGGGTTTGTCAGTGGTCCGCTGGTGTGGAGACTGCTTTGGTGGAGCACGCCATCTGGGGCGCCACCATGGCGGAGGCCAGCACTCAGCTTCTGCGCCGCCGCCTGGGGGAGGCTGCCCGGGCAGAGGAGGGGGCAAGGCTTCTGATGCAGGGCTTTCTTATGGGCCTGGGAGATACAGCGGATGCCATGGCTCATCGGTTGGAGGAACTGCTGTTGACTGATGGGGATTTTTCTTCCCTATGCGGAGCCTGTGATTCTATCAACGCTTTGGATGCCTGGCAGGAGCAGTACGGTGAGCGGGGCAGTTATGACTATCCCGCCCTGCTGCGGCGGTGTTTTGCCCGAATTTTACAGATGCTGCCCTCCATGGCCGCGGTGGATGACCGGGGGGTGGAGGCTGTCCAGGAGAACTGCCGGCTGCTCTATGAGATTACAGCTCGTCCTCCATTTGCCGATCTGCGCGCTGTATTCCTTGAAACGCTGGAAGAGCTGATTGTTCAGACCCCCATTCATCCCGCCCTTCACGGCGCAGCCCTGGGCCTCCTCTATGGCGGAGCGCCGGGAAAAAAGGGACTGGCAGTACAAACTGCCGCCGGGTATCTCCGGGGTACCCGTGATCAAAAACTACGGGCAGCAGCCTTTCTCCAGGGGTTGTTCCGTACTGCCCGGGATCTGCTGCTGGTGGATGATGTTCAGCTGTCATCCATTGACGCGCTGCTGTGTGAGCTGGAAGATGAGGAATTTGTCACCCTGTTGCCCCAGCTGCGCCTTGCCTTTAGTTACTTCACCCCCATTGAAACGAACCGTTTGGGTCGTCAGGCGGCGTCTCTCCACGGGAAGGAGCGGTTGGAAGCTGGAAATACGATGATTTCCCCCGCAGATTATACTTGTTGGGAGACCATTGACGCATGGGCGGCACAGCGGCTGAAACAGTGGCCCTTGAATCAGGATGAGGAAGGAGATGACCAGGTATGATTACCCATGGTGCGGCGCTCAACCGCTGGCGGTTGGTGCTGGGTAAGAGTGCGGAGGCGTCTATCTCCCTCGCAGACAGGCGGTTGGCCCGGATGGACGATGCTCTGGATTTTCTCTACAACCGGGAGGCGGGGCCGGATGTGCGCCGGGACCGGGAAGGCGGCCAGGGAGAAAGCCAGCCAGTTGTGGTGCGCTGGCTTAACGAGGTGCGGGAACTGTTTCCTCAGGAGACTGCGGAGATCCTCCAGCGCCACGCCCTGGATCGTTATCAGCTCACTGCCCTGCTCACAGACCAAGAGGTTTTGGAGAAGATGGAACCCGATGAGGCATTGCTGGAGATCATTCTCAGTCTCAAGGGAATGATGAAAGGGCCGGTGCTGGATGCCGCCCGGCGGATTGTTGCTCGGGTGGTGGCCCAGTTGACAGCAAAGATGCAGCATGAGATCCGACGTTCCGCCCTGGGCAAACTGGACCGTACCAGTCGCAGTGCAGTGCCCTCCCTCCGAAACTTGGATGTAAAGCGTACCATTCGCAAGAACCTGGCCCATTATGACCGGGAAAATCGGCGTTTGGTTCTGGAACAGATTTATTTCAGTGGCCGGGTTCAGCGCCACAACCCCTGGCATGTAATCATCGCTGTGGATGAGAGCGGCTCCATGCTCTCCAGCATTATTCATTCCGCAGTGATGGCGGGCATTTTTGCAAAACTCCCTGCGCTCACCACTCGTTTGGTGATCTTTGATACCGCCGTGGTGGATCTCACTGATCGAATGGAAGATCCGGTGGAGACCCTGATGAGTGTGCAGCTGGGGGGCGGCACTGATATTGCCAAAGCCATGGCGTATTGCCAACATCTTATTACTCAGCCCCGGAAAACCATGGTGGTGCTGGTGAGCGATCTGTGCGAGGGTGGTTCCCGGCAGAACCTCTACCACACCTGCCATGATATGGTAGAAAGCGGCGTCCAGCTCATTGCCCTCACCGCCCTCAATGAGCAGGCATCTCCGGATTATGATCGGGCCACCGCCCAGACCCTGGCGGATTTGGGCGCCTATGTGGGGGCTATGACGCCGGAACATTTGGCGGACTTTATGGCGGGGATGATGAAAACATGAGAGGAGATGACGGTACATGGAGATCCCCCAGACCCTGAAAGCGGCCCTGCTGTCGGCAGACGAGGAGTATCTCATCGCGCTGAGCAATAAGGGCACGGTCAACCGGGCAAAAAAGGATCTTTCCACCGTTCAGCCGGAGGTAAAACAGACCGAGGGCGAAACCGTTACCCTGTCTGTAGGAGATGCGGTATGTACCATTACCGTTCCGCTGGGAAACAGCACCTGTACCTGTCCCAGCAGCGCCATCTGCCGCCACCGGATGAGCGCTATTTTGTGGCTGAAGGAACGGGCGGCCGGGGAGAACGCTCCTCCAGAGAAAACTGCTTCCCCATCGGAGAATGAATCGTCTGGAGAAATGTCAGAAGAACTGACAGCTTTGCTCTCAACCTATCCAACCCAAGCACTGACCCGGCAGTTGGGAGAGCGGCGGGTATCCACCCTGGTGCAGCGGGAGAGCTCCGGAGAGGGGGCGGTCCTCTGTGAGAGCAGTGCCGTTACAGTGAAACTGCCTTGGATTCCCGCAACCGTCCGATTCATCTGTCCTCTGGAACACAGCAGCTGCACTTGTCACAGCCAGAGTTTCTGCGCCCACAAGGCGGAAGCATTGCTCACCTGGCAGCTGCGCCACGGGATTGTGACGGTGGACAGTCTGTTGTCCTTTTTCCGCAGCGATGCCGGCGGCGCGTTGGATCGCCGGGAGATTTGTGCTACTGTTCAGATGACTCTGACGGACTGGATGCGAGCAGGGCTTACCCGACTTCCCGCCTCCAGTCAGGAAACAGCGGAGCGGTTAGCGGGCCTGTGTCATACCAATGCTCTTCCCGCTCTGGAACGGGCGATGCGCCGGCTCCATGGAGAACTGCAGAGCTACTTCGCCCGTTCCGCCGCTTTTCGTCCGGAGGCGCTGCTGAGACGGATGTCCTCTGCCTGGCGGCTGGCCTCCGCCTTGCAAACTGCGCCGGAGCAGGAAGCGATGCAGCTGGCTGGTACCTTCCGGGATGAATACCAGGCGGTGGGCAATCTGCATCTTTATCTCCTGGGACTGCGGGAAGTGGACCTTGCCGGAGGCTATGCCGGGACGGTGTACTATTTTTGGGAAACTCAAAAGCATCGATACTACGCTTATCGGGACTTGCGTCCCAAATTCTATGAAGGCAGGCGCAGGTCTGGCCCTATGGAGACCATTCTCTGGGAACTGCCGGGGACACTGCGCCAGATGTGGAACTGCCGCCTTGACCTTGCCGGCGCCCGGGTCAGCGGAGAAGGCAATCTCTCCGCTACCACCCAGTGCCGGGGGACGCTGCTGCAAAAGAGTCCGCCGGGCCTGGTGCTTCCGTCGTCAGCGGTGGCAGAAAACTTTTCTGCCCTTCTGCCGCTGAGCCGTCCTGGCCTGGGGGAGCTGAACCGGCTGGCGATCCTGCGTCCCCATCGGGGGGAACTACAGGAATATGATCAGGTGGAACAGCGGTTCACTCTGCGGCTGTTGGACGAAGCAGAGCGGGATATTTGGCTTACCGTCCGCTATCGGGAGGGAGAGCGGGCGGTGGTGGAAACACTGGAGCAGCTGGCAGGTCGGTGGCAGCAGCATCCCGATTTGCGGCCAGTGTTTTTCGGAACGCTTTACCGGGAAAATAACCGGCTGTGCCTCTATCCCATCGAATGTTTTACCAATTGGGAGGGGACGCCATGAATCATTGTTTGAACGATATGGAGGCCTGCCTTACCGATCTTTTGCAGACAGGTTTGGATACCGGCGCCGGGGACAGCGCGGCGGAGTTTGTACGGCTGGCGGAGCAGTGCGAGGCCAGTGGGCTCCATACTGGGCAGGCGTTGATGGAGCGGTTGTCCAAACTGCTGGATGAGCGCACCCATACCTTTGCCAAACAGGATGAGACTTTGATGGAGATCATCTTCCAAGCGCAGTATTATATCACACTCTGCCGGGAGAGATGGCAGGAAATGGAAATCATGCGTGGCTGGCAGGAGCGGCAGCAACACCAGATACAAGACAAAGAAGGAGGAGATTTCACATGAACATTCAACCAAATAGACCGGGTAAACCGGACGCCCTGGGGCGGCTTTCCCAGCTTTGGGGCCTGACGCCTGTGAACGAGACATTGGCCCGTGCTTACCTGACAAATGACCAGGCGGATGAGGACCTGCTCTCTGGTGCGGAGCCACAGACATTCTCCTCCTTTACTTGGCGAGACCGGAAGGAGATCTGCGATCTTCTCAAAGAAGTGACCAGCCCGGATTACACCCAAAATCAGGCCAAGGTGCTGCGGCTTTTGTGGGCCATTGGACGCAGTACAGCCGGTTTTGCCGCCCTTTTTGACCAATATGATGTAAATAACCATGACACTGTGAACGATAGCGTCTACCGCCAGCGGGTTGAGGTGCTGGGGCAGGCGGCGGCAGCCGCCATGGATGCGGAGTACCCTGCTGCACAGCCCAGCGGCTATGGCCAGATCAAGCGGCTGCACCGGCTGGCCCGTATTGATCCAGCTGCATTGCTGGAGGCCCAGAGATTTATTGCTGATCCCCAAAACTCCATGGCGGATGGGGTGCTTGCAGGGATACTGCTGGCCAACACAGAACCCGCAGGAGAAAAGCCCGGCCTGCTGGGAAAACTGCTGGGTGCTGCGACCACCTCCCGGCGGGCCAGAGCGGGCACCCGACTGGAGCAGCAGGTGGAGTTGCTGCTGGCCTGGGTAGACGCCATTGTGGAAGGCGCCGCCGCTTCCGGTATTTCTCCAGCGGACATTGGAGAACTGAAGTCCTACATCCGTGCCGGAGATTTTTCTGCCACGGTGCCTCCCATCCAGCCCCCCACCGCTTGGCAGCTGCCGGATCAGGACGTCTTCGACTGTTTTTTAGCCAAACGCTCCGCTGTGGAGTGCATGGCCGCATTTGTGATGTTGGGCCTGCGGCATGACGACCGGTTGGCCTGCGCTTTACGGGTGCTGATGGGTTTGGATCTCTACGCCGCCCTTTGGGGTGTCCTCTATTTTTGGCCCCAGGAGTGGGAGATCAGCTCCCTGGATAAACTGCTGCCACATATCCCCGGTGGTGCAGTGACGGTGCTTCGATTTGTGGCAAAAGGCTTTGCTCAACACCATGAGGGAACCGGAAAAAAGATTGTCAGCCGGTATTACGAAAGTGCAGATGCAGCCCTGCGTTACTGCGGCCTGAATGAATATGGCAAGTTGTGTCGCCTGATGCCTGTGACGAAAGGGGGAGAAAACAGCGCCCGGCTGGAGCAGCTGAAGGGGCACATCATTGCCATGCTGGAAAAGGCTTTCGACCAGGGGCCTCAGCAGGCCATTGTCCACGATTATCTGTCCGGTGAGGGAAACTTTGCCGACAGCGCCGTCCTCCTCAAGCCAATCCGCAATGAATACCGTTATCTCTCCAGCGTCCAGAATATCCTGTATGACTATAGAAAGATAGCTGGCTGGGACGAGTTTGCCTGCCGGTGTGTGGTCCTTTCCTGTCTGACCTGCACAGGGTATGGGACCTTTCCTTCCTTCCCTTTAAATACGGACAAGAAACGGAACATGGATGCTTTTGTAAGCGCTCTTATCGCCGGGGGACTGCCGGTGCGGGACTGCGTCACCGTGCTGGCTGCATTGTATGATAACTGGTACCAGGAGGAGGCCAAAAAACTGATTGATGAGGCTGTGCGGAAGTATTTCATCACTCCGGTGGGGCTGGACGACCTGAAGGATGCAGCGCTGAACAGCTCAGCTACTGGACGGATGATGGCGGTAAAGGGGCTGGATGCCCTGTCTGCCAATCCGGACTGCGCCGAAGGCGCTCGTAAAGCATTGCTCCTCTGTTCCGGAGATAGCTCCAAGCAGGTGCAGGAGCTTCTGGCAGAGTGCTACATCAGCCATCCGGAATGGGAAAAAGATTATCTGGTTCTGTTGGGCAGCAAGAAAGCTGCTCAGCGGAGCGTTGCCGTCCGGGTTTTGGCAGGCATCGGGCTGGAGAAATACCGCGACGCCCTGGAGAAAGCCCTGGCCACGGAGAAAAACGCTAAGTTGATGGATCAAATCACCGCTTTGCTGGGAGTTCCCGCCGCTGCAGTGGGCGCAGGCGGACAGGCCCCGACGGAACTGGCCGCTCAGGTGCTCAAGGGCGGAAAAAAACGGAAGGTTCAGTGGCTTTTGGATCAGCCTCTGCCCACAGTCCACCGCAGGGACGAGGCCCATACTGCGGCTTCGGAGGATCAGATTGCCGCTCTCTTTGTAGCCTATGCTGATTTGGGCCGTATGGGGCGCAGCGAGACGGCCACTTCCATTGCAGCCGACCTGGAGGAAAAGGATCTGGAGGCCCTTGCCTGTGAGGTGTGGGAATTGTGGGTCAATGCAGGGGCCCAGAGCAAGACCAAGTGGGTTCTTTCTTTTACTGCGGTGTTTGGCGGGGCGGCCATGACTCCAAAACTTATACGCGCCATCAACGACTGGCCTCAGAACGCCCGGGGCGCCATCGCCTGTGATGCAGTGGCAGCTTTGACCGTCAGCCCAGACCCGGCGGCCCTGGTGGCGGTGGACAGCATCTCCCGGAAGTTCAAGTTCCGTCAGGTAAAGACAGCCGCTGCCGCCGCACTGGAGAGCGCCGCTCAAGAGCTGGGCATCACAGCGGAAGAACTGGCTGACCGCATTGTTCCCACCCTGAATTTTGCTCCCGATGGAACCAGAGCCTTTGACTATGGTTCCCGGAAGTTTATCGTCCGGCTGACCCCCTCCCTGGAGCTGATGGTGACTACGGAAGCGGGCAAGACAGTAAAATCCATGCCTGCGCCTGGCAAGAGTGACGATGAGGAAAAGGCTTCTGCCGCTTATGAGGCATATAAAACTTTGAAGAAGCAGCTCAAAACAACTGTAGCCGCGCAGCGCGCCAGGCTGGAGCTGGCCCTCTCCGCCCAGCGGTGTTGGGAAGGCGCAGCGTGGCGGAAACTGTTTGTGGAAAACCCGGTGATGCACCAGTTTGCCATTAGCCTCATCTGGGGCGTCTATGAAAACGGTCAGCTGAAGGAGACCTTCCGCTATATGGAGGACGGCAGCTTCAACACGGCAGATGAGGAAGAATACACTCTCCCGGAGGGAGCCAATATTGGCTTGGTCCATCCCATTGAGCTGGAAGCGGATACGCTGGCAGCCTGGAAACAGCAGCTGGAGGACTATGAGGTTGTTCAGAGTATCGATCAGCTCTCCCGACCCATCTACCGGCTTCCTGCGGAGCAGGTTCAGGCCACTGTTCTGGAGACAGTAGCCGGCCGCGTGCTAAATTCCCTGTCCCTTATGGGCAAGCTCCAGGGGATGGGTTGGTATCGGGGCAGCGTAGTGGACGGCGGAGGATTTTTCACCTTTTATCGGGAGGATTCCTCTGTGGGAATTGGCGTAGAGCTGAACTTTTCCGGCAGTTTTGTGGGGGGAGACAACGAAGATGTCACTGTTTTCGATGCCGTCTTTTATAAGGCCGGTACCGTGGAACGGGGCAGCTACTGCTATGACGCGCCCAAAAGAGAGAATATCTTTCCACTGGGTCAGGTGCCGGCGCGTTATTACAGCGAGGTGGTCTGGCAGCTGGAACGGGCCACTGCCTCCAGTACCGCGACAGATCCTGACTGGCGCAACAAAAAGAACGAATGATATTTTCCCGGATTTTTGGACTGGAAAATAAATGCAGGGCCAGGAACGACGAGAGGAAGATACATCATGGGACTTGACATCTACGCCGGGACACTGACCCGGTATTATGCACACAACTGGAAAACCGTTGTCCAGCAGTGGGCGGAGGAAAACGGATATTCCTTCCATCGCCTCACCCCCAATGGACAATCTGACAACAGTGAGGAGGAGCCGTCTCCGGCTGAGATTCAGGCAGCGGTGGAGAAATGGCGGGATCAGATGCTGGCTGCTATTTCACAGCCAGGGCAGGCGCCCTATACCCCTTGGCCGGAGGACAACGAACGTCCTTACTATACCGACAAGCCGGATTGGGACGCCTTTGGAGCGATGCTGCTGGTAGCCGCTTGCCAGGTATATGGTGAACCGGTGCCGCCCACTGTGGAAAAAGACTGGGATTTTGCCGCCTGTCCCACAGTGGCCCGGCTTGCAGAGGACCAGGAGCGGGTTTGGTCCTTGTTCCGGGGCGCTGCCTGGTGGCTGCCGCTGTCAGACGCCATGATGTTCCAGGGGCCCATGCCCAACAATAATATGACGATCTTTAGCACCACAGGCGGTTTGCGGAAAGAGCTGGAATGGCTCAATCAATTGGCTTGGCAGGCGGACGAAGATACCATCCTGCTTTGGAGCGAGACAGAGGGCTATCCCACAGACGGTATTATCCCCCCAGATGGAAAAATCAGCAAGGCAGACATCCGGGAGCACACCCAGTATAATACCCAGTCCCTGGCCAAATTCGCTTTCTCCATATTCTGGCGCGCTATGCGGTTTGCGGAGGAACAGCGGGTTCCGATCCTGCTGGATTATTGATAAAGTTTTGCTTGCAGGTGTCCGCCATGAAGCAAAAGCGCCGGTAATTTGAGGATGCCCGGGACGATCTGCGGGACAGGCTGACTTTGGGAGAAAAGGGTTGGAAAGGGCGAAGAAAGGAAACTTTAATAAAAAAAGTAAAAAACGGCCTGACCTGCATATTCTGGTCCTTACAACTATCTGGATTATAAAATCGGTTATGGAAATGCGGAGATAGGCTTCTGCGGTACGATTTATCGGGGGGATGACCTTCTTTATTTCTTCGATAGGCAGGCGCCCATGTGCGGTGACCACCTTTGGCTGCTGACAGAGGATTTCCGGTTCGGATACCAGATTGCTGAATCTCTTCATTCCGCTGACCCAGTCCAACAACCTGGATTTGATCCGTCATTTTAAGAATAATCCCGGGGGAGTGCTTCAACTGGTCTGTGTCCCCTTGATCTATCCAGAGAACTGCGGCTGGGTCATTTATGCGAAGGAATGATTGAGAGCTACGGAGTGCTGGAGCATCCGGAAAAATTGTGTAAAACGCCGGAGAGCAAGGTGCGCCAGTGGATGAGGATGCGGTTCTCCCGTTGCTCCCGCGTCAAGCCATGTGGGCCACACCTGGGCGGCGGGCCGCACGGGGAGAGAAATTGATCGCAGTGGCAGAAAATTATATGCGGGCCCCAAAAGGGGAGAACAGGACAGGTGTCCGCTTTATCTTCAGCAGAGAGGCATGAAAAAGCGGATCTGCCAGGCTTGGTATCTGATGGCCAATTCCGGAAATTCGCTCCACGAAAGTATCCGGCAAGAGCTGGAGTTTAGATGCAAGCTGTTCCCGGATCAAAAGCAAAATGGCAGTTCAATTTTGTCCCCGAAAGGGAGACGTTGCAGAAACCATATATTCCGCTGGAGCCCAAAGCGGAAACCTGTTCCCCAACCTCGTTTTTTCTCCCCATGGAGCTGGCTGCTGTGCAGATTGCCGATCAGAATGAAAGCGAAATAAGCGCGATGGAGTGAGGCGTCAAGAGCAAGGGATCAAGCGTTCTGGCAGAATTCGGAAGAAAGCCCATCATCCTTCTGGGAAAGGATAACGGGGAAGAAAGGAATAAGTCAGGAAAGTTGTCCTTTGAGTGGTAAGCGCTGCTGATTCAAAGATGGATTGGCGGCGCTTTTTCCATGATGAATCCCGGCGCCGATATATTCTGCATCGGGCCCCAAAAAGCGAAAGATCGGATCAAAAAAACAAACTGTTTGCACCAGCAGGGAATGGTGGTAGAATAAAAAAGACACAAACCAGTTTTGACAGGTGATGGAGGATGTATCGGTTAAAAACGGAGCAATTTCTTTTGGAATTGATGCCGCAAGTGCATTGGGAAGATATTCAGTTTCCGGTGAATACCAGCCTTGGTGTGAGAGTTTCCAGCTGGGGTTTTTCCGCTGAATCTCTGTTGGATATTGATGTCCGGGGGCTGGGAAATTTTTCAGCGCAGTTGATGGAGCTGTATGAAACGCTGAAGGGTACTGCAAGGTTGGAGGAACCGTATGGCGCGCGCAGTTATATAGAGTTTGCAGCTGGGGCCAGAGGTCATATTCAAGTGAAGGGCTGTATTTATGGCGGCGGGGCTGGTGGCTGTCGACAAAAACTCGCCTTTGAAAATGAAGTGGATCAGACTGAGCTGAGAGGTTTTGCGAAGGCTTTGTTCACCGATTATGCGCTGCATCGAAATACATGAGATGAGCGATAGCGATTTTGTTTTCTGTTTCCCGCGGAGACAGCTGCCTTGTCGGACCAATATTTTCTTCTTCACCAAGAAAATGCCACTACCATTTTCTTCCGTAAGGGAGTATAATGAAATCAACTGAGCAGCCGGAGAAGGCCGGAGACAGGAGGTGCGTCGGCCCGTGAAAAAGAGAACCATCCGATTTTTGTGGATCAGTTTGTTATCTTTGGCAATCCTGTGTGTGGCAGTGTTTGTCTGGCTCACAAAGGTGATGGTGGTAAAAAGCGATGAAACCCTGACCCAGGTGGCCAACATTTATATGGAGGAGATCAACGCCCAGCTGAAGCGGCATTTTGATTCTCTGGTGGAGATGCAGCTGACGCAGGTGGAAGGCATCACATTGGCGGTTCCTCCCGGCACAGTGCAGGAGATGGATGAGTCTGCTGTGGAGGCTTTAAGCTCCAGCGGCCGTTCCAGAGATTTTTCCTACCTGGCTTTATATAACACCGAGGGTCAAGCGGATATTATTTATGGGGAACCGGTGACTATCCGGGAGGAGGAAAGTTTTCTCCATTCCCTCAATCAGGCGGAGCCAAAGATTGTACTGGGAGATACAGCTTCCGGTCAGGGGATGCTGCTGTTCGAGGTCTCAGTAGGGTATCCCGTTTCCGCGGGTTATCCCATGCGGGACGGTAGTCAGTGTACCGCCTTGCTGGCGGGAGTGCCCATTGAATCCATCAACAAATCTCTTTCCCTGGATATAAACAACACCTTGGTTTATTCCCACATTGTTGAAAGCAATGGCCGTTTTGTGGTGAAAAATTCAGACGCTCAAACGGACAATTATTACGATTGGCTGCTTGCCAGCTGCGACTTTGGACAGCAGCAGCCAGAGCAGGTAGTGGCGGAAATGAAGAAAGCCCTGGAAGAGGGACAACTATTCAGCCTGGTGCTGTCGGTGGATGGCCAGCGCCGCCATGTCTATTGTTCTCCTCTGTCCAATTCAGAGTGGTATCTGGTTACGGTGATGCCCTATGGCGCGTTGGACGAGGCGGTTTCCAGCCTGGGCAGCCAGCGGACAGAAACCACCATTGCCGGCTGCGGAATCCTGTTGGCCGCTACGCTGGTGGTATTCTTCCTTTATTTCCGGATGTCCCGGCAGCAGCTGGCGGAGGTGGAAAAGGCTCAGCAGGAGGCGGAACGGGCCAACCACGCCAAGAGCGAATTCCTCTCCAACATGAGTCACGACATTCGCACGCCGATGAACGCGATTGTGGGGATGACCGCCATTGCCGCGGCCAATCTGGACAATCGGGATCAGGTTTCCTCCTGTCTGCGGAAGATTTCTCTTTCCAGCAAGCATCTGCTGGGGCTGATTAATGATGTGCTGGATATGTCCAAAATTGAAAGCGGCAAGCTGACGCTGAATTTGGACGTGGTTTGTCTGCGGGAGACGGTAGAGAGCATCGTCAGCATCATCCAACCTCAGGTGAAGGCGCGGAGACAGGTGTTTGACATCTTTATTCAAAATATCAGCCGGGAAAATATTTATTGCGACGGGGTGCGTCTCAACCAGGTGCTGCTCAATCTTCTTTCCAATGCGCTGAAATTTACCCCGGAAGAGGGCAGCATCACCATGACGGTTTCCCAGGAGGATTCCCACCGGGGAGAAGGATATATCCGTACCCACTTTATTGTCAAGGACACCGGTATCGGGATGTCCGAGCAGTTCCAGAAGAAGATCTTCGAATCCTTCGCCAGAGAGGACAGCACCCGGGTGCAGCGGACGGAGGGCACCGGTTTGGGAATGGCGATCACCAAGTACATTGTGGACGAGATGGGCGGAACCATCACCGTTTCCAGCCAGCTTAACAAGGGCAGCGAGTTCCATGTGGTTCTGGATCTGGAATCGGCCCCGGAGGAAGAGGGAGAGATGCATCTTCCCGCCTGGGATATGTTGGTGGTGGACGACGATGAGCAGTTGTGCCGTACGGCAGCCGGGTCGCTGAAAGAAATCGGAGTGGAAGCGGAATGGGCTCTGGACGGCCCACAGGCTATTGAGATGGCCAAACGGCGTCATCAGCAGGGTCGGGATTATCATGTGGTGTTGTTGGATTGGAAGATTCCCGGTATGAACGGGATCGAAATTGCCCGCCAGCTGCGCAGCACCATTGGGGAGCAGATACCGATTCTGCTGATTTCAGCATATGACTGGAGCGATATTGAGGAAGAAGCACGCCAGGCTGGTATCAGCGGATTTTTGGCAAAGCCGCTGTTCAAGTCCACTTTGTATCATGGGTTGATTCGCTTTACCGGCGAGGAATCTGATCAGGAAGAAGCTCAGGAAATGTCTCGGGATTTCACCGGGGTGCGTATCCTTTTGGCCGAGGACAACGAACTGAACTGGGAGATCGCCAAGGAACTGCTTTCCGCCCAAGGCTTCCAACTGGACTGGGCGGAAAACGGAGAAATCTGTGTGGAGCGGTTCCGGCAATCTCAGCCGGGGGAATATGATGTGATTCTGATGGATCTGCGGATGCCGGTGATGAACGGCTATGAGGCAACCAAGGCTATCCGGGGACTGCCTCGGCCAGACGCCGGTGTGATCCCCATCATCGCGATGACGGCGGACGCCTTTTCGGAGGATATTCACCGCTGTTTGGAATGTGGGATGAACGGACATATTCCCAAGCCCCTGGATATGCGGGAGCTGCTGCGCCTGCTGCAAAAATATCTCAGCCGGGAGGGCTGTTGACAAATTCTGTTTTTTCGTGGTAAAATGCAACCGTAAATGAGCAATGGCGTTCGTTTTCAGGGGAGAGGTGCCTCTGCTTGCGAACGCCTTTTCCTTTTAGGACAGAACCGTTTGAAACGCCTTTGGAATACCAGGAAAGTGGGGGGCTATCATGAAATATTCAGCGCAGGAGGTGCTGCAATATGTCCGGGAGGAGGATGTGAAATTCATCCGCCTGGCCTTTTGCGATGTATTTGGCAGACAAAAGAACATTTCCATCATGCCGGGAGAGCTGCCCCGGGCGTTTGCCGAGGGCATCGCCATTGACGCTTCGGCGATCCGTGGCTTCGGAGATGAAACCAGGTCAGATTTGCTGCTGCATCCCGACCCCAGTACGCTGGCCGGATTGCCCTGGCGTCCGGAGCATGGGGGTGTGGTGCGGATGTTCTGCACCGTTTCCCGCCCCGACGGAACGGTGCTGGAAAATGACACCAGGTCCCTTTTGGCCAGAGCGGTGCAACAGGCGGAGGAAAAGGGAATCCGCTTTTTCTTTGGTTCGGAGCTGGAATTTTATCTGTTCCGCCTGGATGAAAAGGAAAATCCCACCAGGGAGCCTCAGGATCAGGCGGGATATATGGATGTGGCGCCGGAGGACCGGGGGGAGAACGTCCGCCGGGAAATTTGCCTGACCCTGGAGCGGATGGGAATTTTTCCGGAAAGCTCCCACCATGAGGAGGGACCGGGGCAGAACGAAATTGATTTCCGGTATGCCCAGCCGCTGACGGCCGGGGATGACGCCATGACCTTTCAGACGGTGGTCAAGGCTGTGGCAGGGGCCAATGGGCTGTGGGCGGATTTTTCGCCGAAGCCCCTGGCGGGACGGCCAGGCAACGGTTTTCATATCAACATTTCCGCCCGGAGCGACAAAGGGGAGGATCTGCTGCCCTGGATTATCTCCGGTATTTTGGCGAAAATTCCGGAGATGACAGTGTTCCTCAATCCCTGTCCCCAATCCTATCAGCGGTTTGGCAGCGCCAAGGCTCCCCGGTATGTTTCCTGGTCCCGGGAAAACCGTTCCCAGCTGATTCGGGTGCCGGCGGCAGTGGGAGATTACCGGCGGGCGGAGCTGCGCTCCCCGGATCCCATGGCCAATCCCTATTTGGCCTTTGCGCTGCTGATTTATGGGGGGCTGTATGGCATTGAGGAGAGGCCGCCCCTGATGGAGGCTTCGGACATCAATCTCTTTACCGCACCGGCTCAGGTTTTGCAGCGGTTCCGAACCCTGCCGGAAAACTTGCAGGAGGCCTCGGCGGCGGCGAGAAGCAGTGAGTTTATCCGGCAGCATCTTCCGGCGGGATTGGTGGAGCTTTATTGCAGCCAATAGTCTGCCGGCGCCCTGGCGGGATGAAAAAAGAACCCCGCCAGGAGGAAGAAGCAGATCGGCGAGGCGGTTTGAATCTGTGGGAGCACAGACAGTTTTGGAAGGAAAGGGCATTGCCGGAAGAAAGGGGGACGGGCGATGAGCTTGAAGGAACGTTCTTACAGCGTTTTGCTGGCATCCGCGTCGGAACACTTCAACAGCGGGATGCTGCCCCTTCTCTCCGGAGCTCCTTATACGTTGGTGCGTCAAGCCGCCAGCGTGGGCGCGGCAAAGCGGGCGGTGCTGGAAAAATCCTTCGATTTTGTCCTCATCAACGCCCCCCTTCCAGACGATGGGGCGACAGGGCTTGCCATCGATCTGTGTCAGGAGGGGGAAGCGGTGGTGCTGTTGCTGGTCCGGCGGGAGCTTTATCTTCAGCTGTATGACCAGGCGGCGGATCACGGTGTTTTTCTGCTGCCCAAACCCACCTCCCGGCAGATGATTCTGCAGGCCTTGGAGTGGATGGCCAGCGCCAGGGAGCGCTTGAGGAGGATGGAGAAAAAGACCCTGACCATCTCCCAAAAGATGGAGGAGATCAGAACGGTCAATCGGGCAAAGTGGCTGCTGATTGATCGGGAAGGGATGACCGAGCCGGAGGCCCACCGTTTCATCGAAAAACGGGCCATGGATCGATGCCTGACCCGACGCCAGGTGGCGGAAGGGATCATCAGCAGCTACTGCGCCCAGCCTCCGGAACCATAGAACTGTCAGCACAGAAAAGAGACAGCGGCACATTCCCAAAATAATGGGGTGTGCCGCTGTCTCTTTTGGCCGTTTCAGCCTGGAGAATTCCGGATCTGCCGGAGCGTGTTAGCCATCGTCCGCGTTCACCACAGGGTACAGCGGACGATGACCTGCCAGGAAAAAGGCCGGCGTCTTTGTCAAAAAAGCATGGCCTCCTTACAGGCGATGGGGGAAGGGATCAGAGCGGGCGCTTTTTAAGGGAGCTGCTGAAAAGCTGTTCAGGCCGCTTCTTGGAAAAAATTCCCCCAGGAAGAGCGGAGGAAAGAGGGGTCAGTCATTGAGGATGGAGGTGGAAGTCCACTGCCAAACCTCGAAGGAGGCGGTGGGCTGTTCCTGATAACGTCCCGGCCACAGGATGGGGTTTCCTGCGCTGTCATTGCAGGACAAAAAGACCCGCTGAAGAAAATCTTCCCCTTTTCCCAGGGAAAGGGAACTGAAAAAGTAGGTGTGCCCGTCCGGAGCGGCAAACAGCTCCTCCTGGCCGATGGTTTTCTGCAGCCCTTTGGAAAAGCGCCAGGTTTCTCCCTCCTCCTCCATCCATGACAGGGTGAAGGTGAGGGAGGAAATAGTGGCGTCATCCACCCTGCCGTACAGATAAAGGATCCGTCCGCTTCGGTCCGATACCATCTGATAGCCTGCCTGCACCGGCAGACCCTCCTCCACCGCTGCAGCGCCCCGCCAGAAGCCGGCCCACCCGGTCAGCGGGTGAAATCGGGAGGCGGCCAGCAGCAAGGTGTCTTCGTTGGCCATCAAATAGATCCGGCTGGTGCGCATCCCCACCAAAGTGGGGTCATAAAAGGAGCGGGTCATCTCCGCCGGGGCCATTCCCTGACGGCGGCGCAGATCTTCCGCCCCCTGCCGGGGCAGCAGGGGATAGATACCGGAAACGCTGCATAGGAGCATCAGCGTCAGCAGGCAGCCCAACCACTTGAGGGCGGACCGGCGGCGGGAAGGGGGCGTTTTGGCGCGTTTTTTCATGACAGCACCTCCCATTGAAGGGGAATTTCCGCGGACAGCCGGGTCCCATACACCGCCAGCTCCAGGGTGACGGATGGAATACCAGGCTCCACCTGGATCACATTGGTCCAATAAGAAGCGCCGCCGCTGCTGGTTCCTCCGCCGCCTCCGCTCCGCCCGTTAAGGGTGATGGCCTGGAGAAGGTTGTCCGGAGCGGACATCAGGGGATTTTTGCTGTAAAGGCAGGAGGAGACGCAGACGTAGGCGCCGTTTTCATCCTGTCCCAGACCGATTCGATAAACGGAGACGATATATTCCCCTCCATCCAGCTGGATCGGTTCCCAGGGCTGCCACACCGCGTCTTGGGTGCTGCCCAGTTGATAATCTCCTCCTTTGAGGGGGAAGAAGCGGGCGGTCAGATTGTTCAGAACCATCCCTCCGGCCAGAAGGCTGGGAAAAATCAGCCCCAACACCAGCAGCAGACAGAGCCCCTGACAAATCCGCCTGACCCACAGCCAGAAGCGGGAAAGCTGAGCGTTCCAGGCCTTGCCGATGGTTACAGGATCCCCCATGGCTGCCACCGCCCGCTCCCGGGCCTCCTCCGCCGGCCAGCCGTTGTCGGTGAGGGCTTCGGTGTGGTCCTCCAGATGGGCGGCCAGTTCGGCGGTGAAGTCGCTTTTTTCCCGGGGGGTCGCCCGATTCAGCTGCTGTTCCACGGTATGGAGAAAGACGCTGAAATCCTCCATCTCATCACCTCCAGAAGTAGTTTTCACGGGAAGTTCCCGAGATGAAAGGATCAGTCCAGCACAGCCAGCTGAACAACGCTGTTGACCCCCTGCTGATAGGACTTCCATTGGGCGGCCTCCTGGCGGAGGAGGGTTTTGCCGGCGGCGGTGAGATGATAGTATTTTCTCATCCGTCCCGAAGGCGCTTGCTGCTCATAGGAGCGAATGGCGCCTTGATTTTCCAGTTTTCGCAGCACGGGATAAAGGGTGCCTTCCTGCATGGAGAAGGTGCTGTCAAATTTTTGTTCCAGCCGGGAGATCATTTGATAACCATACAGATCTTCCGCCGACAGCAGCGACAGCACCAGCAAAGCGGTGTGCTCCACAGTCTTTTTGCCCATAGGGATACGCTCCTTTCCAATATACCTGGAATATCTATGCTTTCAGCCTTATTATACCTGGAATATCAAGGTATGTCAACAGCTGGTGAAAGGATTTGCATTTGGGGGAATTCTGCCATATAATAAAGAAAGATAATATGTGACAAAGGGAAGGAGGGAAGAGGATGCGTTGCCAACGGTGTGGTCGGGAGGCGACAGAGGGGAATTTTTGCCCGGTTTGCGGTTCCCCCCTGATGGGAATTCCCCCTGGCAGCCGGAGCAATTTTTATGGTCCAGGGCCCTCCTCTCCCTTCTCCAAGCCGCCTTCCTGCCCGCCTCCGCCCCCGCCTGGAAGCTGGTGGGACCGGCGGGGCCAGAGAAAAAAGGGAATTCGTTTCGCCCTGGCGGTTGCAATCGCAGTAGCGCTGGTGCTGCTGATGGCAGTGGGCCAGATAATCAACTGGCAGAAGATCAAAGAAATTTTGCAGGAGGCGATGGAGAAGGAATATGCCTGGCAAATCCCTCCCGATGAAGAAGAGCCTCCGTTCATTGATGATTTCGGAGATTTTTACGATTTTTATGATTTTTATCAGGAGGAAGTTCCGGAGGCCCCGTTATACCAGACCAAAATGGGAAGATGATAAGAACAACAGGGGCGAGCGGAATATTTACAATATAAACCTTGATTTTCGACCTTCTTTTTGTTAAGGTTATGGGCATGGACAGTGGTTCCCTGGAATTTGCTTGTCAGGGTTGAACAGAGGAAAAAGAGGTGACACCGGATGAAATGGTATCAGAAGGCGGTGGCGGGTACACTGCTTTCGATTTTATTGACCACCAATGCCTGGGCGGCGGAAGTACAAACCCCATCTCAGCAGCAGACGGAAACCGAGCCGGAAGTGATTTTTTCCACCTGGTCGGGACGGGATGAGGATGAAGTGTGGAACCGAACCTTCAAAGAGGTGCGCGCCGCAGACAGCAGCCTGATGATTGATGTGGATGCGACGGGTTATCAGAGTCTTCCCTGGAGTGTGATGGAGGCCATTCGTCTCAAAGGGGTGGGTCTGGACATCACCTGGAGCGGAGGGACCATTGTGATTCCTCCCGGATCTGCCCGGACGCCGGAGCAGGGGAGGATCTATTGGCCGTTTGAGCTGTTGACCAGCCTGTACCGCAATACCAGTACGACGGTTTATGCCAGGGTGACCAATCCGGAAACCGGAGGCCCCTCCCTTTGGGGAGAACCGGCGGGGGAGAGTCTTTGACCGCTTGTATCAAGTGCATAAGCGGCACAGTGTGACCAAAAAGGAGGCGCGGTTGGCAGCTCCTTTTGCAGGAACCATTGCAGGAAATGAAATTTATCTTGCAAATTACTGGAAAAGCAATCTAAATTTTCCCTTCAATCGACAAAAAACTCCTTCGTTTTTGAAGGAGTTTTTTGTTTTGTTGCAAATTTACGTCGAACTGTCATGAGAAAGACAAAAAAGATGGATAAAATTTCAACTTATTTTTGGGCATTTTTTAAGTGTTTTTTGACGCTGGAAGAAGAAATTCCTCTTAATGGTCAAAAAACCATAGTCATACTTACGAAAAGTGGAAAGGATATTTTGCCAGCATAAAGATTCTATTAATTTTAGATAAGTTTTCTCTTATTTGACTTTACTTTTTAGCAAGATATACTAATCTTGTAAGGAGATTGGCAGCGCGCGGCCATCTTTACACTGAACCATATGGCTGTCTCTTTTCCCCGGATTGATCTTCGGATCGCGGAGAAAAAGCGGCAGCTTCCATCCAACGCAACAGGTTTTTTCTTCCCTTCAGGGCCCGATAGGGGAGAAAAAGCCGAAGTTGTCTCGGGAGAAAGGATGATGAAAAGGTGCCATCATATCGGGAAATATTCGTCAGTTCCCCTGATCCCTTTGAACGAGGCCTTCAGCACGGCAAACAGGCTTCGGAAGAGATCAAGCAGGTCATTGCTGGCTATCAACAGCTCTTTTTGAAGGAGACGGGCTATTCCTGGGGAGAGGTTGTGGAGCTGGCCAAGGGGTTCACCGCTTATCTGACAGGGAAGATGGATGATTTGCTGGAGGAAGCCAAGGGAATCGCCCAGGGCGCGGGTGTGCCTTTTGAGGAGATTATGGTGCTCAACACCCGCTACGAGTTGTTGAAATTTCCTAAAGCGGCCCATGAGTGTACGGGATTTGCCGTTTTGCCGGAAGCCTCGGAGAAGGGCGAAACCATCATGGGGCAGAACTGGGACACCATGGATTTTGTGGGGAAGGGCGTTTATGTTCTCCACATCGACGAGGGAAACGGAACCAGAATTCTGGGCTTGACGGAACCGGGGCAACTGATCCGCAACGGGATGAACAGCTACGGCATCTCGGTCAATTCCATGAATCTGCTGTCCATCTACGATAAGGCGGAGGCGGGGGTTCCCACCAATTTTGCCCGCCGGCGCATCCTTCAGGCTCACAATTTTGAGGAGGCGGAAGCGCTGGTGCGGAGCTTCCAATTCCCTGTTTCCTGCAATTATTTCATCGGCTCCAGAGAGGGAATTGCGGCGGATTTTGAAGCCACCCCTGAGGAGGTTTTCCAGGTTCTTCCTCAAAATGGAGTGTTGGGCCATGGAAATGACTTCGTAATCGACCCCAGTGTGGACAGGGATTTCCGTTCCTTCCGGCACTTCAGGGGACAGCGGCTTCACCGTTTGCTGCTGGAAAAAGGAGGCGGAATCACGCCGGAATATATTCAGCAGTGCCTGCGGGACCATTACCGCCATCCTCTCTCAGTATGCAACCATACCGGAGAGAAGGAGGGAGAATACGGGCTGCATACCATTGCGTCCATGCTCTATTGCCTGGACCGGGAATGCGCTTATATCTGCCGCGATAATCCCTGCGTCGGTACCTATGAATGTTATCAGCTTTGAATTCCAGCAAGAGTTTTGCTCTCCAGGTTCACCTCGTGGAAGAGGTGAGACCGGAAAAAAGGATGGATGAGAGAAGGAGGACTAAAATATGCTGCCACTGATAGGCGCAATTCTTGCTTTTATCGCTTTTGTGATTATTCTGGCCATTCCAAAGATCCCCAACTGGCTGTGCTTCCCTGTGATGGGTGCAATCGTGGTCTTCTGCGGCACCATGTCCGCCAATGACGTTTATGGTACTCTTAACAGCTCCAGTCTGCACCTGATGATTATCATCTGCATTTTCAGCGGTATGCTGGCGGCCACCGGATTGGATATGGTTATCGGCGGCATTGTGGAAAGAGCCGCTCACGGCGCCACCGGAGCCCGGCGGGATATGATCATTTTCACCCTGCTGTATGTCTCCAGCGGTCTGATCTCCACTTTGCTGCAAAACAGCTATGTGGCCATGGCGTTCCTGCCGGTGATCTACAGTATCTCCAAAAAGACCGGCATCAGCTATTCCAAGATGATTCTGTTTGTTATCTACTCCACCACTTTGGGCGGCGCCATCACCCTGATTGGTACTCCCACCAATGTCTATGCCAACACCGCCTTGGAAGAAGCCAACCTGCCCCTGTTCGGTATGCTGGACTTCGCCTGGGTTGCCATTCCCATCTTCATTTTGGGCGGCTTGTACATGGTGCTGATGAACAAATGGTGTGCTTCCTATAATGAGGAGGTTCCCGGCGACGCCAAGATTGAAATCGGCGAGGCCACCGCAGCCCAGAAGCGCAGCCAGAAGCTGGTAGGACTGGCATTCCTGGTCTTCATCATTGCGCTGGTACTGGAAAACCTGTTTAAACTTCCCATTCAGCCCCTCTTTATCGGTTACATGATGATTGCCCTGACTATTCTGTTCAACGTTGTCAGCGCGAAGCAGGCGCTGTCCTCTCTGGGTTCCTCCATGATCCTGTTCTGCGCCGGCATTAATCTGATTATCGCTGTGATGAAGAACAGCGGACTGGGTGAAATTTTTGCTGACGCGGTGCTGAACGTCGTCGGCGAAAGCAAAAACCTGTATTTCATCACCGCAGTGCTGTTTATCGGCGCTGCCCTGATTACCCAGCTGATGAACAACATGGCCACAGCCGGAATGTTGGCTCCTGTGGGCATCCTTATCGCGGAGGAACTGAACGCGGATCCCCGGGCCATTGTGCTGACCATCGCCATCGGCGCCGGCTGCTCTTACCTGACTCCCATGGCTTCCGGTACCAACCAGACCATGGTTTGCTTCTCTAACCTGCGGTTCCAGGATTTCACCAAGTTCGGCTGGCCGCTGATTGTCATCAGTTTTATCTGCTGCGTCGGTATCCTGCCTGTGGTCTTCCCCTTCTTCTAATGACAGGCGGATCGAAAGAGAACTGAAACAACGGATATTTTTCGGAGCCGCCAGATGGGAGGAATGATTTCTCCCGTCTGGCGCTCCCTGCAGTTTGTATAAAGGAGGCGCCATATGGCTCGTTTATCGTCCTATCAGCATCTTCCCAGGTCTTTGCCGGAGCGGGAAGGAATCCAATCCCGGCGTATTCTCAAGCTCCTCAGCGCTTTTGAGGAGGAGGGATTTGAGCTGCACAGCCTGATGATTGCAGTCAATGGCCGGGTGATTGCAGAGTGCCACAATCAGCCCTATGGCCCGGAATACCCCCATATCCTTCACTCCCTGACCAAATGCTTTACCAACACCGCCGTAGGGATCGCCTACAGTAAGGGATTGCTGCATTTGGAGGACAGGGTGATAGATTATTTCCCGGATGATCTTCCGGAAAACCCCGGGGAGAATCTTCAGAAAATGCGGATTCTGGACCTTATTACCATGCGCAGCGGGCAGAGCAGAGGTATCGGCGGCAACGAGTGGCGTCCGCTGAAAAGCAGCTGGGTCAAAGCCTACTTCCAGAATCCGGTGGATTGCGAGCCCGGTTCCAAGTATGTCTATTCCAGCGGAAACAGCTATATTTTGTCCGCCATTGTCCAGAAAGTGACGGGGAAAACCGCCTATGAGTATCTTCAGGAGCATTTTATTCCCCAGGTGGGGATGAGAGACTTTACCTGGCAAAGAAGCCCGGAGGGCATCTGTTCCGGCGGAAACGGTATCAGCCTGTGCATTGAGGACATTTTGAAACTGGCTCAGGTTTATCTCCAAAAGGGTTGGTGGGACGGAAAGTCCATTATCAGCGAGGAGTGGGTGGACATGGCCCTGGGTAACAGGGAAATGGTGCCTCAGCGAAAGAAGGAGGATCCTCCTTATCATTTCCACTGGACTCAGTTAGGTCCCCATACCTGGGCGGTATCCGGGATGTTCGGGCAGCAAGCCATTATCATTCCGCCTCTCCAGATGGCCATTGCGGTGACGGGTGTAACTGCCGGTTCCTCCCATATTCCGGCGGAGCTGGCCAGCAAGATTCTGGTGGAGCCCACGCTGGAGGAGGGGTTCTGTACGGAGGTGGACAACAGACAGCAGATTTTGCAGCGGAAGTGCCTCTCCATGACCCTGCTGCATCAGGCGGACTCTGTGGAGGGGCATCTGAACTTTGCCCCTGGCCGGTATGTGTATCAGGTGGCGGAGAGCCCGGACCGGATCACCCAGGTGGCGCTGGAATTCACCAAGGATCAGCTGATTTTCTCCATGACCGATGATCGGGGCACCCATTTTGTACCCTGCGGTTTGAACCGGTGGGTCCGGGGGGCCACCTCCATCACCGGCAGCTATCTCCATCACCAGTATCAGCCGGACATTGTTTCCACCGTAGCTGCGGCCTGGTGGAGCGCACCGGACACCCTCTCCATGGAATGGCGGTATCCGGAAATGGCTTTCTGCGATTTCCTCACGCTGCGTTTTTCCGGGGAAGAGATCTGGATGGACAGAAGGGTTAATGTCAACAGCGAGGCCACCAGCCGGCCCACGGTGGTGGGAAGACTGGAGTAACCCCGCCGTGCCCCTCAGTTCAAGGACTTGTTTTAGAGCAGAAATTTCAGACTTTGGCATGAAATTTCAAATCTCCTCAGGGCGAAAGGCCCCCTCATACCGATGGGTGTGGGGGTGCCTTTTGTCTGGTTCAGGTGCAAGCCCCCAGGCATGAAAAACAAGGCCGTGATCGACAAGATCAAAATTTCGCCGACTGATCCTCCGGGGAAATTTTGAAATAGCGCGCCGGTGAGAGCGGTTTTCAAAGCGTCAAAGGGAATGGCGGCGCAGTTGGCAAAAACAGAGGTGGACCACATATTTTTCTCCGCCAAACAAATGGAATTCCGGTGATTTTTCCCGTAGGAGGCGGGTATTTTTCCCGTAGGAGGCGGGGATTTTTCCCGTAGGAGGCGGGGAAAGTCTTGACAAGCGCAAAAGGGGGTGATATAATACACAAGCACGTTATAAAAGGTATCTTTTACGGGCCCGTAGCTTAGCTGGGAAAGCGCTGCGTTCGCATCGCAGAGACCGAGGGTTCGAATCCCTTCGGGTCCACCAAAGTAAGACCGCATGAACACTGTGTTCATGCGGTCTTTTTCTTTTCAATAAACACACTATTAAACACACTTTTATAGGCACCCCTTGAGAACATCTGAAAAAATCGCCTGAACTCCGGCGGCAATTTGCTCATCCAAACCGACAGTAGCATGGGCGTATGTGCCGAATGTATCCATGCTTTTGGAATGTCCTACAAGGATTTTGACCCATCCCTCCGGAAGAGATTGAACCATAGATACAAAGGTATGACGAATATTGTACGGTGGCACATAAGGAATTTTGTTGTGCTCACAATATCTTCTCCACGCATGGCGGTAATGATCTTCTTTCAGCCCAGGGAAAAGATAAATAGAATTGCTTGCAGCTTCCTGCGCTTCCCATATAGAAAGAGCGGTTGGGGTAAGAATAAATGTCCGGTTGGCATTTTGATTTTTGCCCTGTGTGATTTCTCCGAAGACATTAATGGCACGGGACAAATGCACAACATTCCCCTGGCGATCAGAACGCATGAGGCCAAGCAGCTCACCAGGGCGCAGTCCCGTTGCAATCTGCAATCTGTAAGCATTGATGAATGGATCATCAATCACTTTTCCCCTCCAGGTTGTCTTGGAAGATGAAAAAATAGTAGCCAGATCATCCGGCTGCACAATTTTCTTTTCATACCGTGGCGCTGATGCTGGTATGCTGATCTCCTCCGGCCGGAAAGTAGTCCACCGGCTCCGGCGGGCAAACTTGCACAGCGCCATAAGCGTGGCCCTGATGTTCTTCAAAGTCTTTTCACTTTTCCCGGCAGCGTATGCTGTAGTAATCACTTTTTGAAGCTGCTGTTCCCCCAGGTTGTCCAGTTTCAGCTTGCCGATCTGCGGCAGCACCCACACACGGCAGCGGTATTCTTCACCTTTGTAGTTGGAAAGGCTGGTCCTGGCCTTGCAGTCTTCCAGGTATGCCGCCACCACATCTTCCACCCGGCGTGCCTTGATTTCTATTCCTTCATCCAGCCAAGCGTCTGCCTTTGCCTGACACTCCCTTTGCCCTGCCCTTCCTGGAGTGGAGCAGGAAAAGGTTTTTCGCTGCCCATCTTTTTGGACGTTGATCTGCCATCGCCCATATTTTTCAAGCCAGACAGCGGAATTAATTCTTTTTCCCATAAACAAGCCTCTTTTTCATATTAGTGCGATTTTTTTCTGTTTTTCTATTGACAATATCATATTAATATGATATTATAAGATCAAGGAGAGAAACTAAAGACAGAAATGAGGATGTACAATGAATAGCAATGAAAATGAATTGGTTCTTTTTAAGATGAAAGATTGGTTTGCCAACAAGGTTGCTAATGAAATTCGCCATAACATTTGCAGCGCCGATGTTTTTGCGGTCCTCAAGGAGACTGAAAAGGCTATTTATGGAATGATTTCCATTTCCGCAAACCGCTCTAAATGCGTGTGGATCCCCAAATCCTGCCTTGAAAAGATCGAAGGAAGCATGGATTTTCATACCAGATTTGGGATGGATTTTGAAACCGCACGAGAGGAATTTCATCTTTTTTGGAGTTCTTATTGCTAAAAAAAGGAGAATTAAGATGCGCAGAAGATTTTTTTTGAAGCGAGTATCGTTCGAGGAGAAATTTAAGTCCAGAAGACCAATTGAGGAATGGAGAATTCCAGACGGTTTTGATTGGGACGCCGATCCGGAAGAATTGGCCGAGTTTGATACGCAAGAAGCCGCATTGTCTGCTCTTAAAAAAGAAAAATGTTACGCACAATTTAAGGAAACCATGACAAGTCCGGTTGTACTGTGGGAAGTGACCTATGTTGAAGAGTGGGAAGTGGACCCCGACGGTGAGCAGACTGAAATTTTCGGCCAGTATTTTGCAGAAATAGAAATTCTTTCTGCCGATCTGCTGCCGAAGGAGGATGAAGAATGACCATTAGAGAGGCGAGAAAAACAAAAGGATTGACGATCAAGCAGCTCTCTGAGCTATGCGGCGTGGCGCCAACACAGATTCAATCGGTTGAGACCGGAAAGGCCGATCCCGGAAATATGGCCGCAAGAAATCTTTTGGCAATCGCAAAAGCGTTAAACGTGTGTCCCTTTAATCTGATTAATCATGAGCTTTAAGCCATCCCAAAACCATGCTATAATAATATTGCTGGCTCCTTTCCAGCCCTCCTTTCTATTTCCCCCATCCGGTTACGCGTCCGTGTGGGGGTTTTTGTTTTCCAAAACAATTTACCCTTATAAGACCGTTCTATTGTACTTTTCCTATGTTATAATTGCCCCAAAGAAAAGAACGAATGTTCTTGAAAGGAAGGGGTACCGTGGATAGAGAGGAAATCATAGAAGCAATAATCAAGATGCTGGAGCAGTCCAGCATACAGAAATTAAAAGCGATCTATCAATTTGTGCTGTCAATCTCACGGTAATCACCGGCCCTCGATACTGGGGGCCGGCTT
>CASFXA010000150.1 GCA_949298535.1 uncultured Oscillospiraceae bacterium | reverse complement strand
CGCACTCCTTTGAGCGCCTTTTTAGTATAGCATAAAAATCCCTGTGATGCAAGAGTTTTTCAAAAAAAGTTGCACCACAGGGATTTTCCGTACATTTTACTCCGCGTCTGCCTCAGCTGCGGGAGCCTCCGCTTCAGCAGGAGCCTCAGGGGCGGATTCCTCACAGCAGCAGCTGCAAGCGTCGCCGTCCTCGTCGTCCTCATGCTCGTAGTATTCCACCAGATCGTCATCCAGATCATCGCACAGGATGCAGCTTCTCCGCTTAAAATAAGCGATCAGAGCGATCAACAAACCAGTAACCGAAACCAACAGAGCAATAATAGAGATGATCGTTCCTTTTTTCATAGCAGAACCTCCCAATCAAAGACTAAATCAGCCAGATAGATTGACTTTATTATAATACAAGCCGCAGGGAATAACAACTGTTTGCAACAAAATTCACGGAAAAATCCCCCGTTTGCTGGATGTCCTTCGGATCCAATAGAGTAACCCCGCCTTCGTTGGACCGCCTGCTTAGTATTCCGGATCTCTAAAAAATTATACCAGCAGGCTTTGGCCGTCCATCTCCGGCGGTTGGGGCAATCCCAACAACTGAAGCATCGTAGGGGCAATATCAGCCAGCCGGCCGCCTTCCCGCAGTGTTCCCTCCACCCCTACAGCCACAAAGGGAACCGGGTTGGTGGTGTGGGCGGTGAAGGGGGAGCCGTCCGCTTCGTACATCTGGTCAGCGTTGCCGTGGTCGGCGGTGATGAGAGCCTTTCCGCCCATGGACAAAATCTTGTCCACCAGCTTGCCCACGCAGGTATCCACCGCTTCCACCGCTTTCACCGCTGCATCAAAAACCCCGGTGTGGCCCACCATGTCACAGTTGGCATAGTTGAGGATCATGACGTCGTATTTGCCGCTGTCCAGCCGGGCCAAAGCCTCCTCTGTCACCTCGTAGGCGCTCATCTCCGGCTTCAAATCATAGGTTGCCACCTTGGGAGAAGGGATCAGCGCCCGGTCCTCGCCGGGATAGGAGGCCTCCACGCCGCCATTGAAGAAGAAGGTGACATGGGCGTATTTCTCCGTTTCAGCAATCCGCAGCTGGGTCAGCCCCTGCTCCGAAATATAGGCGCCGAAGGTGTTGTGGAGGGACTGGGGATGGAAAGCGATCTGGACATTGGGCATGGTGGCGTCGTACTGGGTCATGCAGACATAGTAGAGGGGGAAGAAACCTTTGGGACGGTCAAAACCGGAAAAGCTCTCATCCACCAGAGTACGGGTGATTTCCCTGGCCCGGTCAGGGCGGAAATTGAAGAAAATCACCGAATCATTGGCGGAAATCTCTGCTCCCGGGGTGCAGACGGTAGGCTTGACAAACTCATCTGTGACGCCCTCGGCGTAGGAATCCTCCATCACCTTCACCGGATCGCTGTTGAAGCCTCCCTGGCCGCAAACCATGGCGTTGTAAGCCTGAGAAACCCGCTCCCAACGGTTGTCCCGGTCCATGGCGTAGTACCGGCCGCTGATGGTGGCGATTTTCCCCACCCCCAGCTCCTTCATTTTCTCCTGAAGCTGCGCCACATATTCCACTCCGGAGGTGGGAGGCACGTCCCTTCCGTCCATGAAGCAGTGGACATAGACCTTTTCCAAACCCGAACGCTTGGCCATCTCCAGAAGCCCGTACAGATGGGTATTGTGGCTGTGTACGCCGCCGTCGGACAGGAGCCCGCAAAGGTGCAGGGCAGACTGATGATCCTGGCAATTCTTCATGGCGCCGCAAAGGGCTTCGTTGCGGAAGAAATCCCCATCCTGAATGGACTTGGTGATTCGGGTCAGCTCCTGATAAACGATCCGCCCGGCGCCGATATTGGTGTGCCCCACCTCAGAGTTCCCCATCTGTCCATCAGGCAGTCCCACATCCATACCGGAAGCGCCGATGTCGGTGCGGGGATTCTCTGCAAAAAGGCGGTCCAGATTGGGGGTTTTGGCGGCGTGAATGGCGTTGCCGTAATCATCCTTCCGGTCTCCAAAGCCATCCATGATAATCAAAGCAAGAGGTTTTTTCATAACAGATTCTCCTTCTAAAAAAGCGAACTCACTTCACCCAAAAAAGCGGAGCGCCTGGAAAAAGCGCTCCGCGGAAGGTTTTATTTGCTGGCTGCGGCCACAATCGCCGCGAAATCGGGAGCCTTGAGGGAAGCGCCTCCGATCAGGCCGCCGTCCACATCCGGTTGAGCGGTCAGCTCGTCTGCGTTCTTGGCGTTCATCGAGCCGCCGTACTGGATGGTGATGCCGTCCGCGGCCTCTTTATCATAGAGCTTCTCCACCACAGTGCGGATATAATGGTTGACCTCATTGGCCTGTTGGGCAGTGGCGGTCTTTCCGGTACCGATGGCCCACACCGGCTCATAGGCGATAATGATGTTTTTCAGCTCTTCCTTGGTGACGCCGCCCAGAGCGACTTTGGTCTGCATCCCGACGATCTCCTCGGTGATGCCCGCTTCCCGCTGATCCAGCAGCTCACCCACGCAGAGGATCACCTTCAAGCCGGCATTGAGAGCGGCACGAACCCGCTTGTTAACCGTGACATCGGTTTCACCAAAGTACTGACGGCGTTCAGAATGGCCGATAACCACATACTCCACGCCCATCTCCGCCAGCATCGCCGCGGAAATCTCTCCGGTAAAGGCGCCGCTCTCCGCCCAATGGCAGTTTTCCGCGCCCACCTTGATATTGCTTCCCTTGGTGGCCTCCAGCGCGGTCTCCAGATTGGTGTAAGGAACACAGATCACCACGCCGCAGCCGGCATCCTTGACCAGGGGAATCAGTTCGCCGATCAGCGCCTTCGCCTCGGGACGGGTCTTGTTCATCTTCCAGTTGCCGGCGATGACCGCCTGGCGCAATGCTTTATTCATATGGCAATTCTCCTTTACATCTCAGGGCCGTTGCCGGGATTTTGATTGTTGTTCTGATTCTGATAAGGGTTCTGCTGGCCGTAAGGAGGCTGCTGACCATAGGGATTCTGCTGGCCATAGGGATTTTGCTGGCCATAGGGATTCTGCTGGCCGTAAGGAGGCTGCTGGCCGCCATAGGGCGGCTGATAGCCGTTCTGATAACGGGGCTGAACCTGCTGGCCAAAGCCGGTGACGGAAACAGGGACAACGTTGCGGCAGACCATCAGGCAGATGCCCTGGGCGATGGAGGAAAAGATCACCGACAGCACCAGATACAGCACTTCCTTGCCAGGGGCGTAGTCCTTATAGAGGTAGAACAAGGCAATCATCTGGAACACCACCAGAGCGACGCCTGCAAGACCCGCAAGAGCGCTGATAAAGGGAATAAAGGACGCTACAAACACGCCGATACTGCCCCACAGCAGGATCTTCGAGAAAGGCAGCTGCTTTCCGGTGAAGGTATAATAGGACCGCTCCGAAAGCAAGCCCAGAATATAACCGCTGGCGAAGGGGATCCAGGCCAACCAGGGATTGGGGATTCCCGCATTTTTGGCCATGGTATACAGGCCGATGGAGTACAGGATATACCACACCAGCAAAAACAGCAGCACAAAGAATAACAGTCCACCCAGGGCGGCCATTGTCGCAGCATAGCTACTCATCATAAAACTCTCCTTTTGTCCGATCTGATGGCGGTTTCAAACACGGAAAAAGCATCCCGGTTCTGATCCCGCAAAATCTTACGCCTTGTCGGCGATGCAGCCGATACCGGGAAGGACCTTGCCCTCCAGATACTCCAGGGAAGCGCCGCCGCCGGTGGAAATATGGCTCATCTTGTCGGCAAAGCCCAGCTGCATCACCGCAGCCACGCTGTCGCCGCCGCCGATGATGGTGGTGGCGTCGGTCTCTGCCAGGGCCTGAGCAACGGCAATGGTGCCCTGTGCCAGGACGGGATTCTCAAAGACGCCCATGGGGCCGTTCCAGACCACAGTCTTGGCGGTCTTGGCGGCGTCGGCAAACAGTTCCCGGCTCTTGGGACCGATGTCCAGGCCCATCATGTCGGCGGGCATCTTGTCGGAATCCACCACCGTCACATCCACGGGGCCGTCGATGGGATCGGGGAAGCTGGGAGCGACTACGGTATCTACCGGCAGCACCAGCTTGACGCCGTTTTCCTCCGCCTTCTTGAGCATATTGGCGCAGTAATCCACCTTCTCCTCGTCCACCAGAGAGGTGCCGATCTCATAGCCCTTGGCTTTCAGGAAGGTGTAGGCCATACCGCCGCCGATGATGAGGGTATCCACTTTGGTCAGGAGATTATCGATGACGTTCAGCTTGTCCGCGACCTTGGCGCCGCCCAGAATCGCCACAAAGGGACGAACGGGATTTTCCACGGCATTGCCCAGATAGGCGATCTCCTTCTGCATCAGATAGCCCACGGCGGTCTCCTTGACATAATCGGTAACGCCTACTGTGGAGCAGTGAGCCCGGTGAGCGGATCCGAAGGCATCATCCACATACACATCCGCCAGAGAGGCCAGATCCTTGCTGAAGGTGTCGATATTCTTGGTTTCTTCCTTGCGGAAACGGGTGTTTTGCAGCAGCACCACATCGCCGTTGTTCATGGCGGCTACAGCGGCTTTGGCGTTGGGGCCCACCACCTCGTCGTCATTGGCGAAGACCACCTCTTTGCCCAGCAGCTGGGACAGGCGCACCGCCACAGGGGCCAGGGAGAATTTCTCCTCCGGGCCGTTCTTGGGCTTGCCCAGGTGGGAGCAGAGGATCAATTTTGCGCCTTTGTCCATCAAATATTTAATCGTGGGCAGGGCGGCAATAATGCGGTTGTCATTGGTGATGACGCCGTCCTTCATGGGAACGTTGAAATCGCAGCGGGCCAGTACCCGCTTTCCGGTGACGTCCAGGTCTTCCACAGTTACTTTGTTGTAAGTGTTCATAGTCCATGTTCCTTTCCCGGTATTTGTGAAAAAATAGGGTGTGCTTACTCTGTTATTGTATACCAAGGATAGCTTTTTTGCAAGGGCTTTGACCGGTTCCACAAAGCCCTGGGGCGCAATTTGTCAACTTTTTATCATATTTTTACCTGAAATCTTTCCGCCGGTATGAATTTCTTCTTCTCCGGTACGGGGACGACGGTTGACATAAGTACGAAATCGTACTATACTATAAAGTACGATTTCGTACTTAGAAAGAGGCGACGATCATGGCGCGCAATCTGTCGGATAAAATCCACCGGATCAACTACCTGAACGCGGAGATGGAGGGGCTGTATCATCAGGCCTCCCTGAAGCTGGAAATTTCGGACAGCGTCTCCCGGGTGCTGTACGCCATTTACGATGCGGGGGAAAGCTGTTTGCTCAGCGATATTTACAAGCAATCCGGCAGCAGCAAGCAGACGGTCCACTCCGCTGTCCGGCAGCTGGAGCGGGATGGAATCCTGTACCTGGAACCCTACAAGGGACGGGCCAAAAAGATATTTCTCACCCCCAAAGGACAGGACTATGTGGCCCGGACGGCGGCCCGGTTGTATGAGGCGGAAAAAAGGGCCTTCGCCAGCTGGTCGGAGGAGGAAATCGACGCCTATATCCGCCAGATCGAAAAGTACATTTATTTTTTCCGGCAGGAGGTGGAGGCCCTGTAAGGGGCGGAAAGGAATCCACCGGCAAGGGCAGAACCGGAACTTTCCGGTCCCGGTCCCCTGAGGCGTCCCATGGACCCGGCTGCCGAGAATAATGGGAGAGAGGTTTATGAGCGCGAGAATTCAACTGTCCGATCACTTCAGCTACCGCAGACTGATTCGTTTTACCCTGCCCTCCATCGCCATGATGATCTTCACCTCCATTTATGGGGTGGTGGACGGTTTCTTTGTTTCCAACTTCGCGGGAAAGATCCCCTTTGCGGCGGTGAACTTCATCATGCCCCTGCTGATGATTCTGGCCACCGTGGGCTTCATGTTCGGCACCGGCGGCACCGCCATCGTGGCCAAAGCCTTCGGGGAGGGGGATCCCGAAAGGGCCAACCGCACCTTTTCCCTCTTTGTCTACGCCGCTTTCGCGCTGGGGGTGCTGTTTGCGGTGCTGGGAATTGGGTTCATCCGTCCCATCGCCTCCTTTCTGGGCGCGGAGGGGGAGCTGCTGGAAAACTGCGTGGTCTATGCCCGGATCATTCTGACGGCGCTGCCTTTCTATGTGCTGCAGCTGCTGTTTCAAAGCTTTTTCGTCACTGCTGAGCGGCCCCATCTGGGCCTGGCGGTCACCGTCTCCTCCGGGGTCACCAACATGATTCTGGACGGGGTGCTGGTCATTCTGCTCCCCGGGCCCTATAAGCTGGCGGGGGCGGCTGTGGCGACAGCCATGAGCCAGGTGGTGGGAGGCGCCGTTCCCCTGTTCTATTTCGCCGGAAAAAACAGCAGCATCCTCCGGCTGGGAAAAACCTCCTTTGACGGCCGGGCGCTGCTGAAAGCCTGCGGCAACGGCTCCTCGGAGTTTATGAGCAACGTTTCCATGAATCTGGTGGGGATGCTGTACAATATTCAGCTGTTAAAATTCGCAGGGGAAAACGGCGTTGCCGCTTACGGAGTGATGATGTACGTCAGCATGATCTTTTCCGGGGCCTTCATCGGCTATTCCATCGGCACCGCCCCGGTCATCGCCTATCACGACGGCGCCGGGAACCATCAGGAACTGCGGGGGCTGCTGCGAAAAAGCCTCCGGATGGTGGGAATTTTCGGACTGTGCATGGTGGCGTCGGCGGAGCTGCTGGCGGTGTTTCTGGCGGAAATCTTTGTGGGGTACGATCCGGCGCTGATGGTTCTGACGGTATCCGGGTTCCGGATTTTCGCCCTCTCCTTCCTGTTTATGGGGTTTGCCATCTTCGGCTCCGGCTTCTTTACCGCTCTCAATGACGGCCTGGTCTCCGCCATCATCTCCTTCCTGCGGACGCTGGTGTTTCAGATGTCCGCCGTACTTCTGCTGCCCCTGGTGTGGGGCATTGACGGGATCTGGTGGTCCATTGTGGTGGCGGAAGTGATGGCGGTGCTTCTCAGCGGGATGTTTCTTTGGCTCAAGCGGGGGAAATATCATTATTAACAGGTCGTCTTCAGAGGAATTTCCCCGGAAGAATCTCCCCAAAGCCTGGAGATCCATTTTCCCTCTCCCGGGCAGCGGTCCAGCCTTGTGGTCAAAGGAGCAGCGGACAGCGTCCGAAAAGGAGCCACAACCGACTAAAGCAAAAAATCCTTGGTCCTGCCCCCATGGCAGGGCGCTTTTGGGAAAGAATTTGAGGTTTTTTCTTTTCCGGTGGGGACTTCTTCGACGGGCAAGGGACAAAGGGGGTTTCCACAGCCATTTTTCGGCCTCCCGGTCCGGGAGGGGCTCTCCCGCTGGCGGCAGGGCAAAATTTTCTCATCACTTCCTGAAGATGCAGAACAAGCGCCCGGGGCCTTCTTCGGTGTGAAAAAGGCCCCGGGCGCTGTTTGCCTGTTTTGAGGGGGCTCCCCCGGGCAAGGACCGGCAGGGAACGGGGCAGCACCTCTCCGCAGGCCTGTTCAGGGGAATGGGCAGTCGGCGGAACGGCGACGCGGCGCTCCGGAGCTACCGCTTGACGGCATAAAGGGGGAGGATGCCGGACAGCAGACGGTGCACCTCCTCATACAGTTGTGTATCATGGGAAATGGCGTAATGGGAATCCCCGAACTGAGCGGAATTATAGGAGGGAAGATTGCAGAGATTCACCAGCATGGACAGGGTGTCTGCCTGTTCCAGCGATACTTTGATTGTGAAATACACCGAGTTTTCCGAAACGGTGTAGTTTTGCGGACGAAAAAAGAACCGGTTTCGGATTTTCGCCTCAAGGAACAGAGAGGTGAGGGCGTCATTGAGCTGCTGTGGAATTTCTTCTCTGGGAATGTCGGCATCGTAGGTGCTGCCATCCTTTTCAAAGGTAGCGCTGATGAATGTGATTTGAGGGTTATTCTCCTGCTCGATCATCGGCTTTTCCCGGAAGAAAGCGGCTGCCGCTGCCACAATGACCAGAAGAAAAAGGATCGTCCAGTACCTTATTTTTTGCTTTCGCTTCATGACTTACCTCCTGTGGATATGATGGGAAATATTTTCGCGATCCATCCCCTGGACGGAAGGCTCTTATTTGCGCCGGAGATCTCTCCCCGGCAAACCATGAAAAGTGATGGCCGTTTCCACCGGGGCTGATATTCGCAGGCAGGCTTACATCTCCGACACGTCCGGCTGCCAGTATTTCCGGTCCAGATTCCGGTACTGAATGGCCTCCGCGATGTGGTCCGAATTGATCGTTTCGCTCCCTTCCAAATCCGCAATGGTCCGGGAAACCTTCAGCAGCCGGTCATAGGAGCGGCCAGACAGCCCCATCTTATCATAGGCGGCCCGGAGCAGGGCGGAGGCTTGGTCGGTGAGAGGGCAGAAGCGGCGCAGCAGCTCTGGGGTCAGCCGCGCGTTGCAGAGAACCCCCGCCTCACGGTACCGCTGCCGCTGTATCTCTCTGGCGGCCACCACCCGGGAGCGCACCTGGGCGGAGGACTCCCCGGGGGCCGCGGAGGAAAGGGCGTCATAATCCACCGGCGGCACCTCCACATGGATGTCCAGCCGGTCCAGCAGCGGCCCGCTGATCCGCCCCAGATAGATGGCCACTTTGGAGGGGCTGCACCGGCAGGGGCGGGTGGGGTGGCCAAAATAGCCGCAGGGACAGGGATTCATGGCCGCCACCAGCATAAAGGAGCTGGGATAGCTCACCCGGGAGGCAGCCCGGGAGATGGTGACAGCGCCGTCCTCCAGGGGCTGGCGGAGGCTTTCCATGGCCGCCTTGGGAAACTCCGGCAGCTCATCCAAAAACAGAACCCCATTGTGGGCCAGGGAGATCTCCCCTGGACGGGGCGGCGCTCCTCCCCCTACCAGGCCGGCGGCGGAAATGGAGTGGTGAGGGGCCCGAAAGGGCCGGGAGGAGAGGAGCGGCATCCCCTGGGGCAGCACCCCGGCGATGGAGTGGACCCGGGTGCTCTCCACCGCTTCCTCAAAGGAAAGGGGCGGCAGAATAGAGGGCAACCGCTTGGCCAGCATACTCTTGCCGGTGCCCGGCGGACCGATGAGCAGCAGGTTATGCCCCCCGGCTGCGGCCACCTCCAAAGCCCGCTTGGCATTCTCCTGGCCCCGGACATCAGCCAGGTCCGGCAGAGGCGGCTGGAGGGGCGGAACAAAGGTCATCTCCGAAGCCTGTTCCAGCGGGCTCTTTCCCTGGAGAAAGGCGATGATTTCCTCCACACGCTGGACGGGATAGACGGGGAAATCCGGCACTGCGCTGCCCTCGGCGGCGTTCTGATAGGGAATGAAAATCCGCTGAAGACCCTGTCGGCGGGCCTCCAGCACCATGGACAGCACCCCGTTGACAGGGCGAAGCTGGCCGTCCAGGGAAAGCTCCCCCACAAAAGCGCTTCCTTCGGCGGGAAGGGTGCAGCGCCCCGAGGCGGACAGAATCCCCAGCAGGATAGGCAGATCATAGAGGGACCCGGTCTTTTTGGTGTCCGCCGGGGCCAGATTCACCACGATCCGCCCCTCCGGAAGGGAAAAGCCCAGATTGGCAAGGGCTGCCCGCACCCGGTCCCGGGCCTCCCGTACCGCCATATCCGGCAGACCCACCACATCAAAATGGGGCATCCCCCGGGAAAAATTTACTTCCACTGTCACCGGGTAGCTGTCGATCCCCTCCAGCCCCAGCGAAGCCAGCGCGCAATACACAGGCATTCCCCCTTCGTTCTCAGTTTCAGGCGATAAACGCCCGCCTGACCGGCGCCGGTCCGCCTGCTGAACAGCAATCCTCACAGCGCCGCTTTTTCCCTTTCAGTATAGCGGTTTGCACGCCGGATTACAACACGGCCCCCCTTCTTTTCAAAGGGAGAGGGAGAAAATTCCCGGGCAATTGATTGACACATTTTCCCCGATGAATTATCATAGAAGTATATGGGGACAGGCCGTTTTCAACGGGGCTCTCCCCTCGCGGACCGTGAATTTATGCCCCCATAAGGGCGGAAGGGAGCTTTTGAGTATGGAGATCATGGAGCAGTATCAAAACTGGTCGTCCAGAGCGCTGGAGGATCCGGCTCTGAATCAGGAGCTGGCTCAGATCCAGGGGAAAACAGAGGAGATCAAGGACCGCTTTTACTGCGATCTGGAATTTGGCACCGCCGGCCTCCGGGGCGTTTTGGGAGCCGGCACCAACCGGATGAACATCTACACCGTTCGCCGGGCTACTCAGGGTTTGGCGGACTACCTGCTGACGGTGAAAACGTCCCCCTCGGTGGCCATCGCCTATGACAGCCGCATCAACTCCACCCTGTTTGCTCAGGAGAGCGCGGCGGTGTTGGCGGCAAACGGCGTTAAAGCCTATATTTACCGGGAGCTGATGCCCACTCCGGCTCTCTCCTACGCGGTGCGGGAGCTGCACTGCGACGCCGGCATCAACATCACCGCCAGCCACAACCCCTCCAAATACAACGGCTACAAGGCCTATGATGAAACCGGCTGCCAGATCACCGGAGAGATCGCCTCCGCTGTCATGAGCAACATCCTCAAAACCGACATTTTTGAAGGAGTCCGCCACGTCCCCTTCCAGCAGGGGCTGGACAGCGGCATGATCCAGTATATTGACGAGGAGCTGGTGCAGCGGTATATTGGCCGCGTGCTGGAGGAACAGGTGAATCCCGGCCTGTGCAGGGATGCCGGCCTCAAGCTGGTGTACACTCCTCTCAACGGCGCCGGACGCCGCTGTGTGCTGACGGCTCTGGAGCGCATCGGCATCACCGACGTCACCGTGGTCAAGGAGCAGGAGATGCCGGACGGCAATTTCCCCACCTGCCCCTATCCCAACCCTGAAATTCTTCAGGCGATGCAGCTGGGCCTGGATCTGGTGGAAAAGCTGGGGGCCGATCTGCTGCTGGCCACCGATCCCGACTGTGACCGTGTGGGCACCGCGGTGCTTCAGGACGGCAAGCCCCGCCTCATCACCGGCAACGAAATGGGCGTGCTGCTGATGGATTATATCGCCCGGTCCCGGATCGCCAACGGCACCATGCCCAAGAATCCCGTAGTGGTCAAGAGCATCGTCAGCACCACCATGACCGAGGCGGTGGCCAAGGAGTACGGCATCGAGGTTCGGGCGGTTCTCACCGGCTTCAAATACATCGGCGAGCAGATCATGCGTCTGGAACAGGCAGGAGAGGCGGACCGGTTCCTCCTGGGCTTTGAGGAGAGCTACGGCTATCTGTCCGGCGGCTATGTCCGGGACAAGGACGCGGTGGACGGCTCCCTGCTCATCTGCGAGATGGCCGCCTGGTACAAGAAACAGGGCAAGCACCTGGGCCAGGCCCTGGACGAGATGTACGCCAAGTATGGCCGCTTCCTCAACAAGGTGGACAGCTATACCTTTGAGGGCAGCGACGGCATGGCCAAAATGAGCGGCATCCTGGAACAGCTTCGGGCAAATCAACCCGCCGAAATTGCAGGGATCCCCGTCAGCTATACCGCCGATTATCGCACCTCCCGCCGGGTGGAGAACGGGGTGGAAACGGTCATCGATCTCCCCTCCGCCAATGTGCTGGAATATGGCCTGGGTGAAGCGGGCAGCCTCATCGTCCGTCCTTCCGGCACCGAACCCAAGCTGAAGCTGTATTATTCCCTCAAGGCCGCCACCCTGGAGGAAGCTCAGGCGCTGCTTGCCAAAGTGAAGGCTGCCGCCGAGGAGCTGCTGGGGCTGTAATTGCGGCAGGTTTGTACCAGGGGTTACGCCCAAAGGGACTCGCCACTGTTGAGGCAATAGAGAGTGGGTTAGTCAAAGAAAGTGCCTGCCGCTGTTTGGGCCGGTACCTTTCAGTGTTAAGGGGAACGGTTGGAGGGACAGATTCTGCTCCTGTATCGTCAGAGGTAGAATCGCCCGCTCGCCGGTTGCCCAGATCGCCTGGACAGGTCCGGGTAAAGCCGGACAATCCACTCGCTGCTCTCGGGCGAGGGTGATTTCCATTTTATAAGGAAAAAAGATGCCTGCCCGCCCAAGGCGGCCAAAGGGGGCGGCGGATGAACCGCCGCCCCTAATCTGTCCAGAAGCCTGATGGCTTGATTCTGGAAGATGTGTTCATCAGGAGATTTCCGGCTTTGGGCCAGAAAGGATTTTTTAACCGAAAGCCAGAAAAAACCTGGGAAAAATCATTGAAAGCCCTTGCTTTTCCCCAGGATTTATGATAACATTTTTGTGTTATGTCCATGGGACATATTTCACATCAGAAGGCTGCCCCCCCGGGCCGTTCTGCCCCCGGAAAACAGCTTTCCCAGACTGAAACGAGGTGAAATCCATGAAAGACGGTATCCATCCCAAGTACGGCCCCGCGGTTATCAAGTGCGCTTGCGGCAATGTCATCGAGACCTGCTCCACCAAGCCTGAGATCCGCGTGGAGATCTGCTCCAAGTGCCATCCCTTCTTTACCGGCAAGCAGAAGCTGGTAGACACCGGTGGTCGTGTTGACAGATTCAACAGACGCTTCAAGAGAGGCTAAGATCCATCGGTCAACCACACAGTATGGACAAAAAGGCGGTGCAATCAGGGTATTGCATCGCTTTTTTTGTATCTGTCAGCGGAAAGGAGCGCCTATCATGGCACAGCCTTACAAAACCATCGCGGCGGCGGCATCTGATGAATTTGTGGAGAAAAAAAGCCGTTTTATCGGCTTTATCGCTCCGGTGACCACCGAAGAAGAGGCGGTGGCATTCATCAACAGCATCCGGGAAAAGCATCGGGAAGCCACCCACAACGTTTACGCCTATGTTCTCCGGGACCGGCAGCTGCAGCGCTTCTCCGACGACGGGGAGCCTCAGGGTACGGCGGGACGCCCGGTGCTGGAGGTGCTGCTTCGGGAGCAGCTGGTGGATGTGGCGGTGGTGGTCACCCGGTATTTCGGCGGGGTGCTGTTGGGGGCCGGTGGTCTGGTGCGGGCTTATACGCAGGGCGCCAAATGCGCCGTGGACGCAGCGGAAGTGCTGCATATGTGTCCGGCAGTGGAGCTGGAATTAAATGTGGACTACAGCTTTTATGGAAAACTCACCTATCTGCTGCCCTCCTATGGCGCGGTGGTTCGGGACACCCGGTTCGGCCAAGAGGTTGCGGTGACACTGCTGCTGCGTCAGGAGCGGCTGCCCCGGCTGGAAAAGGAATTGCGGGAGCTTTCCTCCGGAACGGTGGCTCCGGTGGTTCAAAGAGAATTATGGAGCCATTTTGACACCGAATAATCCTGTATTGTAACCGGTTTGGAAGAAGTTTGCCGAAAAAAATTCACAGTTCCATGGTACACTAACCACTGCAAGCTCCGGAATAATCCCGGGAAAATGAAAAGTTTGTACGGAAAGGCTTTTTCATGAGCTTTTGCCGTTCTTCGGAGGAAGATAGATGAAGGAGCAGTGGAACAAGCTGCGTCGTTTTCTGCCGCTGGCGCTGATTCTGGTGGCGGCGGTCTGTATTGGGGTCATTGTGCAAACCTATGCCGCCGATGCGGAGAACAAAGCTCAGCAGGAGGAGCTGAAAAAGCTCTATGAGGAGAGCAGCAGTCAGCTGCCTTTGGGCGCTTCGGTGGAAGAGGAGTACATCAACAACCGTTTTTCTGAGCTGATGGAAATTAATCCCGATCTCATCGGCTGGCTGGAGGCGGGAAGCCTCAGCGTGCCGGTGGTCCAGGGGACGGACAACGATTATTATCTCCAGCATGATTTCTATGGTCAGGAGGACGCCCACGGCACAGTATTCCTGGACGCAAGAAACCAGCTGGAACCCAATGACGACAATCTTGTGCTCTATGGTCACAACTATAATCGCACCAAAAATATGTTTTATGTGGTGGAGCAGTACAAAAATCCCTCTTTTGTCAACGAAAATCCCACCATCACCTTTTCCACCCTTCATGAGGAGGGGGAATATGTGGTGTTTGCCGTCTTTCTCACCAACACCGAGGAAAGCCAGGGAGAGGTCTTCGACTACCACAACCAGCTGCGGTTCAAAACCACCGCGGCGATGAACAGCTTTCTGGAGCAGGTGCGGGCCCGGTCCCTGATTACCAGTCCGGTGGAGGTGGACGCCAGCGACAAGCTCATCACCCTGTCCACCTGCGGCTATGATTTTGAGGGGGAGCGGATCGTTCTCATGGCCCGGCAGCTGCGGGATGAGGAAAAAGCCGAGGATTTTCAGGGGCTGACCGTCAAGGCGGAGAATCCCCTGATGCCGGAGGTCTGGACCAAGCTGTATGGAACAGCCTGATGAATCCTCCCATCCTGACTGCAAAGAACGGATCTGTTGCGCCGATTTTGCCTCTGGATAAATCCAAAGGAACGGAATGGAAGCCTCTTTTCCCTTCCGTTCCTTTTTGTTTTGCCGCTCAATGACCGGCTCAGGCCCGCTTGGTCCTTCCGCTGGCTTCGTCTGGGGAAAGAGACTACGGGCCCCTGCGAAAATTATAAAAGATTTCTGATCTGCAGCCCTCATTGCTGACTGAACCAGAAAAAGATCCCCCCCTCTATTCCCTTCCCTTTGATAGGGAACCGGAACATGGGGGCGGCAAAAAGCCAGGGCCGGAGAAAAAAAGAGAGTTTCTCCGGCCCTGGCCGAGACTTGGGCTGCGATGATGTTTTAAAAGACGATTTCTCAAGGCAGGCGGGAAATATTCCCCGCTTCATCGAATTGAATATATTCCGGCTGGCTTTCAATAGTCATGCCGCTGATTCCTTTGGCCTCTTCCCAATAGCTTTCGGAAAGCCAAATATATTCCAGCTCCAGGGTGTTTTTCAGATAAATCACTCTGGGATTGCTCCGGTCAATGTGATAGCATCCTTTGACGCAGGTCTGCATCACCAGCTGGTCGTTCATCATCACCAACGGGATGGAAGCGTTGCGGTAGCAGGTGGTGGTCAGAGCGTTGGGATAGGTGGTGGCGGCGTCCAGCTTATCAAAAGCCCGCTTGCTGATGACATCGGCCACACCGATTCCATTGGCGTTTCCATGGCTTTCTTCAGAAATATCCAGCACACCGATCCGCTGCGCCTCCATCCTGCTGTGGAACAGGGGGGAATAGAACCGTCCGGTGATATTGGAGTCCATGCCGCCGCCGCAATAATTTTTGCCGATGCAGGACACAATCATGGCGTCGCAGCTGTCCACCAGCACCCGGGGCATATAGGTGAAGGCCTTGGCCAGACAGACCAGCTCCTGTTCCAGAATGTCTTCCCTTTTGATGACATGAATCTCCGCTGTTTCATCATAGGCGTTTTCCAACACGCCCACGGCGAACATCACCTTGGAGTGTTCCAGGATGGATTTGCCAAACAGATAGATGTTTTTGGCCAGCGTTTCGTCTCCGCCGGAATGGAGGACTTCGGCGCCATACTGCTTGCCCAGCCCCACCGCCATCATTTTAATCAGACCGCTTTCGTACTTCCCCCGAAATCCGCTGTGGGGCTTGATGCGGTTGAAGACGATGATGCCGTCCGCCTCGTAGGCGAAACGATCCATATAGGTGTCCACACCCTCGTCGTTTTTGCCCACGCACACCGTTTCCATGCTGCTGCGAATGGGACAACCCACCGTTTCCTCCGTGATACCCAGGGTTGCCAGCATATCCTTTTGTCCCTCCGCCGTAGCGCCGCCGTGGCTGCCCATGGCGGGGATCAGAAAGGGAACGCCTCCCTGATCCCGGACAAACTGGACAATCCCCCGGAGAATGGTGACCGAGTTGGCGATCATCCTGGAACCCGCCGTGATGGCGACAGACATTCCCGGGCGAATCCGCCCTGCGACGTCGGCTCCATCCAGCTGGGCGCGGAGAATCTGAGGAATCTGAGGCACCTCCAACGCAGGCCGCGGAAACTGTTGGCGAACCCGGAACATTCTGGGCAGGTAGGTTCCGCTGACGATGGCGTTGACCGTTTCCATATGTTCAAATTTCATCGGTATCCCCCTGTCATCCCTGATGGCCGGTGCTTTCCAGATGTTTGGTCAGAAGGTCCGGGAAGTTCACCGTCATGCCGTCCACGCCGTAGGAACACATTTCGGTCATAATATCAGTGTTGTAGATGCCCCAGGGACGGACGGAATAGCCCATCTCATGGTAGTCTTTTACCGATTCCATGGTCAGCAGCTCCGCCAGGGGGCAAAGCTCTTCTCCGCCGATGGACCGGAGCTTTTCCACCGGCTCCTTTTCGTCCGGTTCATACAGATAACCCACCCGGTAATCGGGACGATAGGCTTTGGCGTTTTTGATGCTTTCAAAATTGAAGGAAGTGAGAATGGTTTTTTCCCGCATCCCAAAGCGCTCCAGCATATCGATGGTTTCCTTCTCCACATGATCCTGTTTCAGCTCAATGGCGAAGGTCAGATCCCGGAAGGAGAAGTATTTCAGGAAATCCTCCAGGGTCACGATCCGGTCCACCCGGGTTCCGTCAGGATTATGTACCAGCAGCTTCATCAGTTCCTCGTAGGTGAAATCAGTCAGCAGGCCGGAACCGTTTGTGGCCCGGTCCAGCTCGTCATCGTGGAACAGCACCAGCACGCCGTCTTTGGTTTTGTGGATGTCGGTTTCAATCCCATTGGCGCCCATCTGCAAACCCGCGTAAAAAGCGCTGAGGGTATTTTCAGGGAAATATTCGCTTGCACCTCTGTGTGCGTAATTGACAAACACGGAAAACACACCGTCCTTTTTTCTTTCAACAGCTTATTGTGCCGCCTGTTTGGATTTTCTGTACCGGCTCACCATGGTCCAGACCAAAGCCACAAAAGCGACCGTCAGAAATACCATGGCAATGGGAGAACCCAGCAATCCGCCGATGAGATCTCCTCTGGAATACTGGATTCCACGGATCAGGTTGGATTCCATAATGCCTCCCAGCAGGAAGCCCAGGAGGAAGGGAGTGATGGGGAAACCGTACTTTTCCATCACCATACCGATGGCGCCGAAAACAATGGCGCCCAGGATGTCAAAAATCTGGCTGTTGGTGCCATAGGTGCCCACCACGCACAGCGCCATGATGACCGGCATCAGGTAATACTTGGGGATGCTGAGGATCCGGACAAAGTACTTCATTCCAAACAGTTCGATGAGGAACATCATTACCGACGCCAGCAGCAGGGCGGTATAAACGCCGTAAACAAAGATGGCGTTGCTTTGGAACAGCAAGGGACCAGGGGTGATGCCGGCGATGGTCAGGCCGCCCAACAGGATGGCGGTGGGGCCGTCGCCGGGGATGCCCAGGGTCAGCAGGGGAATCATGGCGCCGCCGATGCAGGCGTTGTTGGAGGTCTCGGAGGCCACAATGCCGTCCACAATGCCGGTGCCGAATTTTTCAGGATGCTTGCTTCCCTGCTTGGCCACGGTATAGGCGATGACGTTGGAGGCGGAGCCGCCGATGCCGGGAAGAATTCCGATAAAGAGCCCTACAATGCAGGACCGCAGGAAATTCCAGCCCTGGCCGGAAAGCTCCGACAACTTGAAGCCCAGGCCCTTGATCTTGTAATCCTGAACAATCTCCATCTTCTGATTGGTGGGCCGGATCATGGAGGCGGCCAGAATATCCGCCACCGCGAACAAGCCGATGAGCAGAGGCAGATCCTCAAAGCCCAGCTCCAGGGCCTGAATCCCAAAGGTGAAGCGGACAGCGCTGCCTACAGGGGCCACGCCGATAAGGGCCACAAAGACGCCGAAAAAGGCGGAGGTAAAGCCCTTGAGAAGGGAGTCGGAGATGAGGGCGCTGAGGAGCACAATGGCAAACAGACAGACGGCGAAGAACTCAAAGGGTCCGAACTTCAGGGCCAGCCGGGCGATGGGGGCCGCCACGAAGATCAGCACAATCACCGAGAAAAGGGTGCCGATGAGGGAAGAAAACACCGCCACACCCAGGGCCTTGCCCGCCTGGCCTTTTCTGGCCATGGGAACGCCGTCGAAAGTGGTGGCCACCGAGGAGGGGGTGCCGGGGATGTTCAGCAGGATGGCGGAAATCAGTCCGCCGGAAATTCCTCCGATATACAGAGAGACCAGAAAAGCGATGCTCATGATCTGGGGCATCTTGAAGGTCAGCGGCAGGAAAACCGCTACCGCCATGGTGGCGGAAAGACCGGGAATAGGGCCGAAGATGATGCCCACGGTTGTGCCCAACAGCATAAAGGCGATGGTGGCCGGTTCCAGGATGCTAAGGATTCCGTCTAGTACCATATGATTCCCTCCTTTACAGAATTCCGTCCAAAATGCCCGCAGGAAGCGTCATGCTCAGGCCCTTGGCAAAGACAAAGTAGATCAGCAGCGAGGAGGCCACTCCCAAAATGCCGGAAACAAGAAAATTCCGTTTTTCAGGGGGCACCATAAACAAAGACTGGGCAAAAACATACAGCGTGGTCATAATGACAAAACCCACCGGCTTGAGCAGCACCGTATACAGAATCAGCATCCCGAAGGCAATGCAGAAGCGGATCGCCGGAACCGGGTCTCTTTTTTCCTTCTTCACGGCTGGTTCCGCTTTGGGGGTTCTCAGCGCCTGAATCAAAAATCCGAAGGCGCAGCACAAGAGAATCACCGACACAATTTTAGGCATGAAATCGGCGCCCAGTCCCAGGTTGCCGCCGGCGGGGATCTGGAATGAGGCGATCAGGTCAACCGCGCCCAAAACGCCGATAATGGCAAACATGATGAAATATTCTTTTCTGGAGTTCTTCATGACGACCTCCTAAAATCTGCTTCAGGCGCCACGATATGGCTAGTCGCGGCGCCTGAACTCAAAAATCACTGAAAGCAAACGATCAAATGGTCCAGTTCCAGGTGGAGAATTCCTCCCACATCTCCCGCATGAAGGCTTCGCCTTCCTCCGCGTTCATGTAGACAGGCTTCTGCTCATAAGCCTCCCAGATTCTCTGGGCATAATCCTCATCGTTGTTGATGATATCCGCCACGGCCACGTTGAAGGCTTCGATGATAGCAGGATCGGTGCCCTTGGGGAAGTTCATCTGATAGTAAGCGGGGCAGCTGATGTCGATGCCCATGTCGTTTTCAATTTCAATCAGCTCGCCGGTAGCCAGATAGTCCTTGGCGTTGCCTCTGGGGACGCAGACGAAGTCCACATGATCTCCCAGAATGGCGGTCATACGCTCGGCAGTGCCGCCGGTGTCCACCAGGGTGATGTCA
>CASFXA010000149.1 GCA_949298535.1 uncultured Oscillospiraceae bacterium | reverse complement strand
CGGCCTGCTCCTGATTGTCTTTTTCCATCCCCCTGCCCTCCTTTCCCTTTTCTCCGGTCCTCAGCCGTTATAGGCCGAAAGAATATCAAAATCGTCAAAGGAAAAGGGGCTCTCGCACACCTGGCTTTCGTCGCTGCCGTCGTCCAGCGCGCCGAAGGAGACGTTTTCCAGGATCACCCCCCGGAGGATCACCTCCTGCCGTCCAGCGGAAGGGGTTTCCCCGTAATATTGCAGCGTCAGCTGGGGATATTCGCCCCCCGCCTTATACTCCGCCATCGCCTGTGCCAGGGCGGAGGTGCTGTTGTACCAGCTGAGGTTGCCGCTGCCGCTCATGCCCCGCACCGCGTTTCGGGTCATCCGCTCCCCCAAAAAGCGCTTGCTTTCCTTGGTCATATCCACCCGGGCGTCCACCTTGCGGATTCGCAGGGCTTCCACCACCCGTCCGCCGATGGTGACGTACCCCTGTCCGTCGTGGCCGGAAGGGATGCTGCTCAAAGTTCTGTCGCTCATCTTGTTTCCTCCTTTTGTTCCCGGAGCGGTTGTCCGCCCCGGTCCTTCGCCCCGCCGGTTCTTCTTTGGGCCGGTTTTCCGGGGCAATTACTGTTTCTCCTGAGGGCGGGCCGGCTGTTCTTTCCACCGGTCCCGCCCTTTTTGCTGCCTCGGCTTAAAGCTGTCCTCCCCGCCGGAGGGCTTCCGGTAGTTCCCTTCCGCCCCATCCGCTTTGAATGACCGCCTTCTTTTGTTTCTTTTCCTGACTTGGAGCCTTTCCCGCCCGAAAAATCCTGGTCGAAGCACTTCCCCTTCTCCCGGGTTAAAACCTGTCCGCCCCAAACAGGTCCCTCTCCCCGACGGGAATTTCTTCACTCCTGCCCCTTACTGGGAAACAATGGTCAGATACACCTTGTCCACCGTGTCAGCGGCCCGCACGCCCACTCTGGCCTGGATGCTGTCCCTGGCGGTCATGGGGGTGATGGTCACATCATCGGGGGAAAAGTCCTCGATATAGCCGGGGTCGCTGTAGTTCTGCCGCAGCAGCTCCACCACCATCCCCTTGATCTGGGCCCTGCCGGAAACGGTGTTGCGGATTCTCCCCACCGCCCTGGTATCCAGCAGATACCGCAGCTCGGTGGCGATGCGGTCCAGCGTCCGGGAAACCAGACCCTTGCGGAAGTCCTCCGGCGCCTGTGCAGAAAAAGCGTGAAGGCTATTGATGTCATACAGCACCATTGCCTGACCATGGCTCCAGACAAAGAGCGTTTCTCCCGCCTTGGTCCGCTGCTCCTGCTCCTGAAGGGTCAACCTGGGGTTGACGGCGGTCCAGCCGGTCACCGGGGTGTGGGTGGCGCTGCCGGAAATGTCCAGCCCCGCCAGAATGCCCGCCATAGTGGCGCAGGCTTCCGGGGCTGTCAGATCATATCCCGCCGTGGAACCGCCCACGGTGGAATTGATGATGGCCCGGCTGTTCCAGCTCCCGCCGGATACCACCGCCTGAATCATCACACCAGCCGCCCGCTGCTGCTCCACAAAGGCCGCCACAGCGGCCCGGGCAGTTTCATCGGTGCCGGTGTAAGCGATCACAGCGTATTCCTTCTCCGGCAGCTCCGCCAGGAAAGCGGAGATGGCCTCGCTCTCGGTCATCTCCCCGTCCAGCCCGCCGGTGAGGGTGGTGGACGCCGCCGCCAGGGTTCCTTCGCCCTCCAGGGTAATCAGACCGTTAGGCACAAAGTCGGTGATGGTGCTGATACTCTGCCGGTCCTGCTCCACCCCATCCAGACTGGTCACCAGAGTGAAGGGGGCCTCCTCTCCCGTCACCGTCACACCGATGCTGTTGCCCCGGACGCCGCCCCATACCGCCTTGGCCGTCACACCGGTGGCGATCTCCGCGGTCGCCTGCTCACCGGTGTTCAGACGGTACAGCAGCAGGCGGCTGGCGTTTTGTACCACCTCCGCCGCCAGCTTCATTTCCGGGGCGGTCAGCGGCCACCCCAGGCTTTTGGTGGTGTCGCTCCCCGCCGTGATTTCATTCCATTTGTCACCCCAGCTGAGGGGCAGCGCCATGGCTACGATTCCCGCGCCCCCAGCGGAAGTCTGCCGTTCTCCGGCCTCCACTGCCACCTGTACGCCGGGCAAAATCATTTCGATCATTTTTTGCTCCTTTCCTTTCCCGCCGAAACTCCTTCGGTCCTTCTGTCTCTCCGCTTTTGAACTGATTTTCTATCTAAACATTTTGGCCAAACCTTTCCCGCTCCCAAAATGCAATAAAAGAATAAATTCGCCTCTGGGGATCATCCCCCACACCGCCTGAACTGCCGAAATTCTTCCCATAAAGACAGCGAGTGGATGGTCCGGCTTTACCCGGGCCTGTCCAGGTTATCTGGATAACCGGCGAGCGGGCGATCCTGCCCTGCCGCCCCAGGCGCAGAAACCTTCCCTCCACCCGTTCCCCTGAACACTGAAAGGTACCCGCTAAAACAGCGGCAGGCATTTTCTCTGACTCACCAGATCGCTCCGGCCACAACGATGAGTTTCCAAAGGGTTGTGACCCTTTGGCCGTAACTCCCGGTATAAACAACCTCCGCCCATCCTCCACTGGGGACGGCACCACAAACACAGCCCTCACAGAAAGCAGCGAGCGGCTTTGTCCGGCTTTACCCGGGCAAATAGCGAGCGGACGATACTGCCCCCGTCAGACTAGGAGCAGAAACTATCCCTCCCACCCGTTCCCCTTAACACGAAAAGGTACCCGCTAAAACAGCGGCAGGCACTTTCTTTGACTAACCAGATCGCTGCGGCCACAACTATGGGATTCCAAAGGGACGCGTCCCTTTGGCCGTACCCCCTCCGTATTCCTCTGTTATTTTTATATAGATTGCTCTCCCAGGGCATCCACCTGCTGCTGCGCCTGGCGGATCACCGGTCCTTCTTCCTCCTCCGGCAGCTGTTCCGCCCAAAGGAGGACCTTTGCCATCACCAGAGCCACACCATCCTGTTCCTCCCCGGTGATTTCGGATACCGCCATGGGAGGGGCATCTTTTCTCAGGGGCAGCCGTTTCAAGCCCTCCATCAGCTGCCGCCTTGCCTGATCCAGAAGGGCGGGAGCTCCAGGCCTTTTTCCTGGTTCCCACCGGACCGTTACCTGGGCAGCGTAGGCTGAGATGGTTTCCATACGCCGTGTTTCTGTCAGTGTTCCAACAGAAAGGTAACAGGCTGGCAGTGCCGGGGATTGAGCCTGGGGCTGGAGGCAGACAGGCGTTCCCGAAAATCCTTCCGCCACCTCCATGGCCACAGCCAGGCGAAGCCTGTCCCACAGGGGCAGTACGTCTCCCGTCTCCAGCAGCCGGGCCAGTTCCGGCTCCAGAATGATATTTTTCGGCAACTCCATCTTTACTCCAGCTCCTTTTCTATTCACTCAGCAGTACATTTTTTCAGACTGTGGAGAAACTCATTTTGCCTGGATCGATCCTCTGACCCACCCCTGTAAAAAAACGCCTCTTGGGCAGCCGTTCCCGCCTTTTGTCTTGCTCTCCTCGCCGGTTTCTTCTCCCCCGCTGCGCTCCAGCTTTCCTATGGGAATATTTCTTTTGTCTCTGTATGGAAAAACCGGCAGCGGAGCTTTTCCCACCGCCGGTTTAAAACAGGTTCTTCTCCGGGACACTGTCGGAGCCTTTTCCTCCCTAAGCGGGCCGCTTTCCCCCGGTCCCGCGGCGAACCTTGATTCTCCTCAAACAAAAACCTCTCTCTGACAAAAGACGCCGCCCTTTCCATAAGCTCTCATCTTCCACGAATGAGGCTTATTTTCTTGCCTGGCTTTTTCTCCATTCGCCATGCTTTTGCGGATCAGGGCACATCCCGTTGCCTAAACTCCATTTCCCTTTGTCCCGCGGGATATTGGAAAGCCGCTCATTCGCCGCTCTCATCTGTCTCCTCCTCCGGGATGGGGATCACCTGGATTTCCTCCAGCGCCGCCTGAACGCACAGGTCATAATGGTGTACCTGTCCCACCATTCCTTCCACCCGCCGCCGCTGATGAATGATTTCCACCTTATCCCCGGGGTGAATGTCGCTTCCCGCCGGCAGAAAGAGGGTATACCGTTTCTCCACCAGAGCGGGACCGGCGGTTTGCTGATGCCGCCCCATGTTTTCCAGGGACAGATGGCAGGGCAACTCCTGGTAAAGCCGCTTCCACTGGCTCATCTGATTTTCAATTATGGTCCGCCACAGGCTGCACCGGTCCCGGTACAGCAGTTCCAGACTTTTCTTCCCCTTTCCCAGAGGGGATACGGAGGCGCTCATGGCAGCCTCCGCCAGGGGCGCAGCCGTTCCAGTCCTCTGGCGACGGGATCATCCCCCCCGCTGCTTTCCCGGAACCGGACAGCGGTATCCCCCTGGGTGATGGAGACCGCTTCCCCGGCGGCGTCTCCGCCTTCCTGCAGCCATTGCCACTGGGCGTAACTCAGCCCGGTCCAGATCCCCTTCATTCCCCGAGGCACCAGAGCGCCCGAGGGGATATTGCACCAGGCGAGCATCCGGTCCGCCGTCCAGGAAATAACCAGCAGCGCCGCCTGTTCCTGAAGAGTTTGCTCCTCGTTCCACCATCCCAGGACTTTCCAGTTTTCCAGGATTTCATCAGCCTGTTTCCGAATCGTTCCGGTTTCCTCCGTCATCCTCTGTCCCCCTTTGTTCAGGCGGTATGAGCGGTAGCCATAGTGTGGACGTAAAGAGCGGCGGTATCGCTATCCCGGACGATGAGGTCGTGATGGACCCGATAGAAGATGTCGTAGGCATCGGCGCTCTGGTTCTGGTCGGGGGTGACGATTTTGGATACGCTGCGCTTGAGGACGCCCTGCATCGCCGCCTTGTTTCCGTAGATGAAGTTGATGCCCTTGGACTCGCTGGCAATGGGCTTATAACCGCCGGAGGTTTCGCCATCGCTGGAGCCATTGAGCAGCTTCACCTTGGTCCAGAATCGGGCCCTGGGCACCCGGATGACAGGGGTCATGCCATCCAGCAGCAGCACCCTGCGGTCAATGCCGCCGGTGTTTTCCGCCACATCCAGGCGGCGGGCGATGGTGGTGTCCCCCTTGAGAAGGGCGTAAAAGTCGCCGGAACAGAAGAGAATCCGCCCCTCCTCCGGCACCTCATTTTCATTGAGGGTTTTCTCCGCCTCATCCAGCAGCGCCAGAGGTTTGTCAGAAGCGGAGAGGTCTTTCGCCACCACTGTGCCCAGGGTATCGGTTCTGCCGGCGGCAGAACAAATCTCCATAAACCGGATGGCATCCACCTCAGGGATCTCCCGGGTGCGGACATACTGAGCCGCCACCTGACGGAACAGGCTGAAGGCGGACTCGTCGTTGTCCACAAAATCCACCCGGAACTTGCGGCCCCGGTCATACTTGAGGGTATGCTCTTCATAAGTAACCGCCACACTGCCCTGGGCGTAACCGGCGTCCCGGTTATAGGTACCGGCGCCGTCCACCGAAACTTTGGGCAGTTTGATCCGGTTGGCTCCCACAAACTGTCGGGCCAGAGCCGGGCTGTCCAGCATAGCCGTAATAGCCTGCTTGCGGTACAGTTCATCCAGCACACCGGTAAACCGCACCGCCTTTTCCGCAAAACTGTTTGTTGCCATATTGTTTCCTCCTTCTTCTTTTTGCCGCTCCATCTTTTGGTGGTTACGGCGCTTTCAGGGTGGATTCCGCCGCCCTCCGGCGGCCGGGGAAGCGACGCTGCCGCGCCTGTTTCCCCGCCGCCTTTGGGACAAAGCAAAAGGAAACCGGAGGCTTCCGCTCAAATCAGGCGATTTCCCTGTCCCAATCTGGCCGCTGCTTTCGGTTCCCTTTTTTCCACAATGTCAGTATATCTGCTTTGTGCGAAGATTTCCTCTCTGTTTTTTATCCTGATGGCCGCTGTTTCTGATTGCTGCCTCACAGGAGAGAATCCGCACCTGCCCAAAAGCAGTTCCGCCGCCAAAGGATCCATCGAGAATCCCCGTTCTTCCGCCTTACAAGGGGTTCTGTTTGATCCGATCTCACAGCCCCACTTCCTGGCGCCACTGATCCAGATCTCCCGCTTCCCCCTGGGGGGCCTTCCCGGGCAGAGGAGGCGCCGGATTGCGCTCCTGCCGGAACAGCCAACCCTGCTGCTGCCGCAGACGCTCCACCGCCTCTTTCAGCTCCTGCTGGGGCTCCTCGCTTTCCAGCAGATGATCCAGGTTCAGCATAGCCTTGACCGCAGGGAGACTGCGGCCCCCCGCCTCGGTCACCAGCTGGGCCAGCTGTCCGTCCAGTTCCATCCGGGCCAGCTGCTGGCGGTGGACATTTTGCTGCTCCTCCAGCTGCTGTCTCAAAGCCGCCAGCTGCTGTTCCAGCGCGGCATAATCCCCAGCGGAGCGCAGCTCCCGCCCCCCTTTTTCCGCAAGTTCCTTCTTCTGGTCCGAGGTCAGGGCAATTCCCATTTCTTCCAGCAGTTTAACAATCTGTTCCATCTTTTCTCCTTTCCCGCTCCCAGCTCTCCATGGAGGCAAGGGGCTTTTCTCCTTTTTCTCCCATTCCAATGAAGAACCGGCTTCTGTTGTCCGATCTCCGGAGGTCAGCCCCCCAAAAACGGCAGCCTGTGGGCTGCGCCGGTATGAACCTCCCTGTTTTTCATCTCTTTCCCCTGAAACGCCCGTCTCCGCAGAGGACAAAACATCTGGATTCTTGGGGAACTGCCGATTTCCCCGGCGAAGGATCGGTCAGGGATACACCTTTCCGGCAGACGTTTCTGTTTCGCCAGCCTGGATCATGTTGCGGTTTCCCCTTCAATCAGTTCCCGTTCCGCCTGCCAGTCCTCCACCAGAGGATGAAGCCTGGTTTTGCTCTGGGGGCTGAGAACCTCATCGGGGGTTTTGACCAGAATATCCGCCACTTCCGTGTCGTTGCGGGGTTTATTGCGGGTCCAAAGCTGCTGCACGGTCAGATGCTGTTCCTCCCCCAGATACCGGAGAACCGCCCGGGCAAATTCAGCCAGCGCCGGGCGAAATTCTGTTTCCATCAGCCCCGCCTTCAGCTCCAGCAAAGAGTAGAGAAACTCGATATACACGCCGCTTTCATTGCCGGTGCGCTCCGGAGCCGGGTCCACCGCCATGGCAGTGGCATAAAGCTGCCGGGTGAGCATCTGCAAATAGGCCGCTCTGGCCTCATAGGGGATCTCCGCTTTCAGCACTTCTACGCCGCCATCCCCGCTGACAGCGAAATATTTTTCCAATTTGGCCTTATGGAGGACGCTCAGCTGTCTGGGCACCTCTTTGACCGTTCCGTCCGGCTGTTCCACATAGTCGATGGAGGTGGTCTGGCCGTCATAGTTACGGATGACAAACAAAATTTCCTGAATATCGTCCAGGTCGTTGGCCATACCGGAAAGCACCTTGTCAATAGCATCCACCAGGGGCCGATACAACATCAGATCTCCGGCGCGGGCCTCATTGTTGGGGAATTCAATGAAGGGGGGCCTGCCATAGCGGTGGGATTGCACCTGCGCCACCTCCATTTTTTCCCCTTCTCCCACCAGGACTGTCAGCTCCTCATCGGTCCAAATTTCCGTGCGCAGAGGTGTCTCCTCTCCCGGCTTCAATTCCGGAAAGGAGGCCGGGCGCACCTGGCGGATCACCGCCTTCAGCCGGGGGCGGATGCTGGCGGGATCATACACCGGGGTAATTTCCAGGGGGTTGACAAACCAGTAACCAAAGGGCTCCCCCTCATCGTACCAGTAGCAAAGCCATCCCCGTCCGGTGTTGCTGGCGTCGGTGCCCAGCTGACGCAGCACTTTTTCATAGCAGTCTCCCAGACACTGCCGCACCTGGGCGTTCAGCTGCGCGCCTCCGCCCTGAATGTCAAAGCGGGGCGGATAGGTGAATAAATACCCCACCTTCTGGTCCACCAGAATCCGGTGCCAGTTGGCGGGGATACGGTTGTCCGCCGTGCGCAGGGGATTTTTTCCGTTGTCCCTCTGCCACTGGCGCATCCATTCCAGCCCCGGCATCCCCCGGCGAATGATGGATGCCCTTCCCTGATAGTAGTCCATTCCCCTGGCCGCCTGTTCCCGGAAATCTCTGCATTGGGGCAGATACTCCGCCAGCAGATTCTTCGCCTGTTTTAGTTCCATGTTTCTCTCCTTCCCTTTTACAGCCGCACGCCTCCGGGCCGATCCACCACGGTGGACACAAAGTAGCGGATGTCGTCCATGGCGTGGTCATATTCCTTTCTGGGCCGGTCGCCGGGGGCGGTTTCATCCCAAACATACTGACCAAATTCCCGGACGGCGTCCTTACAGCACTGCTGGAAAAGCAGCTCCCCCCTTCCCAGAGCTCCCGCCACCCGACGGATCCCATCCACCACCTCGTTGACCGCTTTGGCAACCGGAAAGCGTCCGTGGCGGCGGATACACTGGATGAAGCTGGCGGCGGAGGGGTCCACAATCACCCGTTCCACCAGTCTTCCTCCCGCCAGTTGTTCCAGTTTTTCATAATATTCCTCGTCCGTCTGCTGTCTGCCGCCGTTTTCCGGCGCTCTGCTGTCGTAATAGTACTCAGCGATGCGGACATATTTCCCTTCCCATTGGCCCCACAGGCCCATGGACATGGGATTGGCGGTGCCATAGTCGCAGCTGATCCAGTAGCGGACATAACGCCGTGCCTCCTCCGGTATCAAGTGCCGGCCGGGATCAAACATGGGATACACCAGCCCCTGAGAGGCACACCACTCCCCCAAAATATACCTGCGGTGAAAAACCCCCGTATACATCCTTTCATACCGCTGACGCATGGCAGGGGAGAGCCCGGGGTTGTCCGCCATGGTGAAGTGGAGACGCAGGGCCCGCCGCTGCTGCGCCCGACAGATCCATTCCTGATAAAACCAGTGTCCCGGACCCTCTGGATTACAGTTGAACCAAAAGCGGGATCCTTCCACACTGCATCGGGCCAGAGCCTGTTCCACAAAGCTCCGGGGCATCAGCGCCGCCTCGTCCAGCAGCACCCCCGCCAGAGTCATTCCCTGAATGTAGGCTGCGCTCCCCTCGTCCTTTCCGCCAAAAAGGTGAAACCGATTATGCCTCCCCTGCCAGGACACCAGCAGCACCCTCCGGCTCACCTGTTCCCGGCAGTCCATCACCGGCGACATCATCTGGAGCAGGGGGAGGATGACGTTTCTCCGCACCCCTGCCGCCGTCTTTCCACAGATGGCCAGATCCTTCTGATCGTAGGTGGTCATGGCCCACAGCAGGAAGGAAACGGACATCGCCAGGGTTTTGCCGGAACGGACGCTTCCGTCACAGATCAGGGCATCGTAGCGGTTCTTGGTTTCCGGGGCCATCCACCAGGTCAGCACCTGCATCTGCCGGGGACTAAAGCGCAGCAGCATTCCCCCACACCTCCTTTGCCCCCTGGCGCAAAGCCTCCAGGAGGGCCTCCTCTCCTTCTTCCGGGGCTTGCTCCTCCATCTGCCGGCTTAGTTCAAAATACAGCTTGATGGCGGAAACATTTCCCCCCTCGCACTGGGCCACCAATGCCTCCCAGATCCGCTGCCGTTCTCCCTGAGGGGTGGCGTACCGCTGGGACATCTGTTGAAGATAGCGCTGGAACTTGGGGTCGCTTCTCCACCGGCTCAGGGTGCTTACCGGCACCTCCAGCAGCTCGCTCATTTCCCGGAGCGTACAGGGATGATCGGGCCGGACAAGCAGCTGAGCCGCCTGCCGCTGTTTCTCGCTTTGTTCTGTCAGCATTCCATTCCTCCCTTCCTTTTCGCCGCCTTTTGATCTTCCCGGGCAGCCTCACAAAAAGAAAAAAGGGCCGCCCCGGGGTCTCTTTTCCTGCCGTCCGGCAATGAAGAAACCCGCTGCTCCCTTTTTTCCTGTTTCCACTATAACAGCTCTTTGCGGTCTTTTCCTCTCCTGTTTTTATCCCATAGTTTGCTCCCGCCCCTCTCTTGGAAACGGCTGCCTTTTCTCCCCATAATGGGCTGAGATCATGTTCGCCCTTCAGAAGCAGCGAAAAACGGCTCCTGCTTTCCCATCTTCTTCCTTTCCAGACAAAGCAAACCGCCTTTCCGGTTTGCTCAAACAAAAGCGCCCGCCAATCCCTTGCAGGATCAGCGAGCGTTTTCCGCTGCAATTTACAGGTTGTCTCAGGGGAATAATACAGCCGTTCGGCCCTTGCCGGGGCGGATCCCATGGAGGCTGTCCCCCCTGTGCGCCGCCTATTTTTTCTCCTTCATAGGGGCGGACAAATATCGGCTCCCCCGAATCACAAACCGATAGGGCCACTGGGCCGCCTCGCCGGCGTAATCCACATTGATCCGGGGGCCCGCGGCAATCTCCTCTTCCGCCGCCGGGATTCCCTCCGCCAAAAACAGTTCTCCCTCCCGCCACAGAGGAACGCCATAGAGCTTTCTGGTAATATCCATCCCCTGGCACAGTTTGCCGGGACCGGTGAGAAGATTCTTTTCCGCCGCGCCCCTGCGCCGGGCAGTCATCAGTTCTCCCCCCTCCACCGGCTGGGCGGAACGGATCAGCACCGCCTCGGGAAAGCCTTCCGGTCCCGCCACCACATTGAAGCAGCTGTACATCCCATAGATGAGATACACATAGGCCACTCCGCCAGGCTGATACATCACATTGGTCCGTCCGTCAGGTGCCCTTCTGCGGTAGGAGTGGCAGGCTGGATCTTCCGGCCCCGCATAGGCCTCTGTTTCGGTGATGCGGCAGACGGTGATCCCTTCCGCCGTTTTGCGCACCAGCAGCCGCCCCAACAGCTCCTTCGCCAGGGTTACGCTGTCCCGAAGGAAAAATTCCCTCCCCAAAGGCAGATAGCCGTCCCCGCTCATAGTCCCACCTTGCCGTGTTCCAGGTTTACCGCTTTCGCCTTGGCGATGTTGTTCAGATGGTCCTGCCAGGTGACGCCGTAATAGTAGGTGTATTCAATATCCGTGACAAAATAATAATAGTTGGTTTCAGCGGGATTAAGCACCGCATCGATGGCGTCCAGGCCAGGGTTTGCGATGCAGCCTCCGGGGATTCCGGCCACAGCGTAAGAATCATAGAAATTCAGCTGCTCCTCGCTGGCCTCCCCTCCCAGGTAGGGCAGCAGGTAGTCCTGGATATAGTTTCCCGTTGTGTCGCTTTCCAGGCGCGGGACAGGGGAATCCGGCTGAAGGCGGTTGACAAACACCGACGCCACCGTAGCCATCTCCTCCTGTTCAAAGGATTCCTTCTGAACAATGGCAGCCAGCGTCACCAGCTGATCCAGGGTGTAACCGGAGGCGTCGATCTCTTTTCTCCGCTCATCGGTCAGCACCTTGGCCTCAAAGTTATTGAGAATCCTGGTGATGATGGAGTCCACGTCCTCATCGGCGTAAAACTCGTAGGTATCGGGGAAAAGGTATCCTTCCAGCCGCACAATCTTCAGGGGATCCTTTCCGATCTCCTCCCAGAAATCCACCTGGAAATCGTGGGTGTTGATCGCCTGGATAAACTCCTCTCTGGTGCAAAGTCCCGCTTCTTCCAGCACATCCCCCATCTGGAAAGCGTTATAGCCCTCCGGGAAGGTGACTGTCACCGTTTCCTCGTAGTGAGCGGTCTGCTGGAGGGCGAGGATGACGGCGTCATAGGAGCTGGACCGGGCCAACTCAAAGGTTCCGTACTGATAGCTGCCATCCGCTTTGGCCACCAGCTTGGAATAGAGGCGGAACACCGTGGAATTGCCGATGACTCCCGCCTCCTCCAACCGGTTGGCGATACCCGCGGTGGAGGCCCCCTGAGGGATTTCCACCGTCACCGTCTCCCCACCGGCTTTTCCGGCGATCTCCCCCCGCACCCACAGGAGCAACCCGCCGCAGATCAGCAGCACCAGCAGCAAAAGGACCAGCAAAATGGTCCCGCAACCCTTTTTCTTCTGTTTTTTAGGTGGCATTTGTTCCGCCATGGATTCATTCCTCCATCAAATCAGGGAGCAATCGCCGTTATGGTCGCTCCCCGTTTTCTTTCAAAATCAAAAAATCTGCGGTAAATAAAACGACCCTTCCCGGCACATTTCTTCACCATAAGCAGAACTATTGTACCCTACCCATGTCGAAAAAGCAAGAAGCCATCTTTTTCCCAAAAAACCTTGGGGAAAATCCACGAGTTTTTCACAAGTTTTCAAGACAGATTCCACAAGGCCGGTGGAATTCTTTTCTCTTTTCCGCTTTCCATTGTGAAATTGCCCCCTGTCTTTATGCCCCTTCAACGGCTCCGGGGAAAAATTCAGGTTTTCCACTTGACATCCTTTCCCACTCATGATATTGTATATGTACAGTATATACAGTTTATGTTCGGAGAAGGCGCCTTCCCCGAAAGGAAAGGGGCGGTAAAGGCTTGGAGATTGTACTGAGCAATTCCAGCGGCGTACCGATTTATGAGCAGATCGTCACCCAGGTGAAGAAGCTGATCCTCACCGGCCAGCTCAGGGAGGGGGATCCTCTGCCCTCCATGCGGCAGCTGGCCCGGGAACTGGAGATCAGCGTCATCACCACCAAGCGGGCCTATGAGGAGCTGGAAAATCAAGGACTGATTATCACCATGGCGGGCAAGGGCTGTTTTGTAGCCGGAGTGGATCCGGAGGCCCTGCGGGAACGGCACCGTCTGGAGGTGGAGAAGCATCTCCAGCAGGCGGTGGAAGCAGCCCACGCCGGTGATGTGCTCCTGGATGAGATGGAGGAGATGCTGCGGCTGCTGTTTCAGGCCGAGGCATAATCTTGCGGAAGGAACTGGAGGACTATCATGGAACAACTGGCTTTTTCCCTCAGGGGAACAACCAAACAATATCCCGGCTTCACCTTTGGCCCGGTGGAACTGGCGCTGCCCCGGGGGACAGTCCTGGGGCTGGTGGGAGCCAATGGCGCAGGCAAGACCACCATGATCCGCCTGTTGCTGGGGCTCACCCCCAGCGACGGCGGGGAAACCATGCTGCTGGGCTGCCCTGCCGGGACGGCAGAGACCCATGAATTGGTGGGGGTGGTTTTTGACGAGTGTCCTTATCCTGAGGTATTCACCCCCAGACAGATCGGAAAAGTTTTGGCGGGGATGTATCATCTGTGGCAGCCGGAGCGGTTTCAGGCGCTGCTCCAGCGACTGGAACTGCCGGAAAACAAAGCGGTGAAGGATTTCTCCCGGGGCATGAAGATGAAACTTTCCATTGCAGCGGCCCTTTCTCACCAAGCGCAGCTGCTGCTGTTGGACGAACCAACCGGAGGATTGGATCCTCTGGTGCGGGAGGAGATCCTGGACCTGTTCCGGGAGTTTATGCTGGAGGAAAGCCATAGCATCCTGCTGTCCTCCCACATCACCAGCGATTTGGAGAAGATCACCGATCAGGTGGCTTTTCTTCACAAGGGACAGTTGCTGATGACAGCGGAGAAGGACCGGCTGCTGGAGGAATACGGCATCCTGAAAGGCCGCAGGGAACAGCTGGCGGTTTTGGATCAAAGCCTGCTGACGGGTCTGAACACCGGTTCCTTCGGCTTTGAAGCGCTGGTGGAGGACAGACGGGGCTTCCGGGAGGCCTATCCGGAGCTGACGGTGGACCCGCCCACGCTGGAAGAAGTAATGGCTTTTGTGGTAAGGGAGGCGCAACATTCATGAAAGGACTTATGCTCAAGGATCTGTATCTTTGGAAGCGTTATCTGCGCATCTACGCCTTGTATGTGTTGGTTTTTGGCGCTGTGGGAATTTACAGCGGAATGGCCTCCTTTTTTGTCAGCATGACCGCGGTGATTCTTCTCACCCTTCCCCTGTCCGCCTGGAACTATGACCAATACAACAAATGGGATCGGGCCGCTCTGTCCTCTCCCATCTCCCGGCGGCAGCTGGTGCAGGCAAAATATCTCCTCACCCTGCTGCTGATGGCGGCCATCCTGCTGCTGAATCTGCTGTTCACCCTGGTGATGATGGTCTTTCATTCCCAGCTGGAGATGGGGGAGTTGCTGACCTCCACCCTGTCAGGGGTGCTGCCGGTGGGCTTTGTCTCATTTTTGTCCTTCCCCTTCATCATCCGTTTCGGGGTGGAAAAGGGCCGGATGGTGATGATCCTCAGCTGTCTGCTGGTGGCAGGCGTATTGGTTTTGGGGTTCAGCGGACTTTCCAAAGCCAACGGAGGTCTTTCCAACATTCCGGATCAAACCTTTTTATTCTGGATTTTCGCGGTGGGTCTTCCCCTGTTGGCGCTGCTGGCGGCAGGGTCCTATTTTCTGTCCCTTCGGTTTTACCAGGAACGGGAAGTCGCCTGAATCTCCGTTCCCCAGGAAGTTCTCTCAATTTGAATCTGTCAAACATCATCCTCAGGCAGCTTCCACGCCCCATCCTGTCGCCTTCTCACGGCGCGGGCCGCTGGTGAGATCCGTCGTTATTGCCCCCAAGCGGGAAAAACTGTTCACGCGTTCCTTGACACAGCTGACGCCTTCCGCTGTCTTAAACGATGGTAAGTCTTTGCGGACAGCTAGCTTCTGTCCCCATATCCCTGTTGTCATGCCCTGCCCGCGGAGGCGGAATGTTTCTGAAAAGACTGATTTTCCGCAGACTTTACCCTCTGGCGTTGGTACGCCGGTGTTGATGTCCTCTTTTCACTGATTTTCAGAGGCGCAGGGCTTTGGAGTGGAAAGGCTTTCCTTTTCTCTGATCTTGTCTCAGCTTTGTCGCTGACCCTTCCCTTTTTCCCTTTGGAGCTGGGCTCATCGGCTCCACTGGGAACAGGCTGATCTGTGCGTTTGGCGGAACTCCAGCGGCTGGTGCGGGCAAAATATCTCCTGCCCCTGCTGCGAACCGCTGCCGGACTGGCGCTGGATTTTCTCTGGGGTCCGGCATAGACAGTCATCCACCCCAGCCGGAATTGGCGGCGCTGCCCGCCCCGATTCCGCCCCAAACATTGGCGATCATTCGCCTTGCTGCCGCCCGGAGAATCCCTTGATTCCTTTCCCTTCTTTGCGCCGTCACAGAAAGGTGCAGCTCACCTCTTGACAAATCCCTGACAGCAGGGTATATTATAGGTGGTTTTGTTTCAGGGCGGGGTGAAATTCCCCACCGGCGGTAATCAGCCTTGTGCTGCGAGACCGCGACCCCACGGGCCTTCGGGTCCGAGGGCTGAGTCCGGTGAGATTCCGGTTCCGACGGTAAAGACCGCTTCTGGCGGTTCCAAGTCCGGATGAAAGAAACGGCTGCCGGCGAAAGTTTTGTTTTCCGTCCTTTTTGTCCCACGAAATAAAAAAGGCGGAACGCGGAATTTTCATCACGCGACCATTCGCCCTCGATGGAAACATCGGGGGCGTTTTTGTTTCCAGAGAACCCCGAACAAACCTCAAAATGCACGCTGCCGGCGCGGGCGCCTGTGGAAAACAGCGGCTTTCCCTGTATTCAAAGGAAGCGTCGTTTTCCCGCCGTCCCCGGCAAGCTCCGGCGGACTTTTCCGCCCAGTCGTTTGGAGGTAACGTAACATGAACAGCACTTTAACCCAGACCAAAAAGCTCACCTACAGCGCCCTGTTTGCCGCTATTGCCACAGCGGTCATGTTCATCGAATTTCCCCTGCCCTTCATGCCCCCCTTCTTAAAGGTGGACCTGAGCGGCGTAGTCAGCCTGCTGGCGGCCTTTATGTTCGGTCCCGTTTCGGCGGTGATGATTACCCTGGTCAAGGACATTATCCACTTCTTCTCCAGTTCCACCGGCGGTGTGGGAGAATTGGCGGATTTCCTGATGATTTCCACATTCTCGGTCATCGCCTCCCTGGCCTACCGGCGGATGCACACCCGGAAGGGCGCTGTGATCGGGCTGTCCCTGGGTACCGCTTCCATGGTAATCATCGGTATGCTCACCAATAAGT
>CASFXA010000148.1 GCA_949298535.1 uncultured Oscillospiraceae bacterium | reverse complement strand
ATTGAACACCACGAAACCCCGGCGGGCCAGCTCCTGAGCCAGGCCCCGGAACACGCCATAGTCGCAGCCGCCGCCGTGGTTGACGATCACTGCCGGCAGGCTGTCTTTGTCGGATGTGGCCTCAGGATAATACAGCTCGCCATTGAGAGTGGCGCCCCGGGCGTCAATGGTGACATGCTCCAGCTTGACGGTAAATCCGTTGGTAGAAAAAATCGCGCCAATAAAGCTGAACAGCAAAATCATCACAATGCACAGAGCAAATAATCTGCGGCATCCCTCCTTGGTTTTCAGGGAAAAATACTCCAGCGCCCTCATGATTTCTTCCTCCTTTGTTCTCAGGCCACTACCTCAATACCTTCTTCTCTTTTTTCCCTCCGGGAAAGAAATGGATATTTATCAAAAACAGAAAGCCCCGGATTCTGTCAGGCTGTTCTGCTTATGATTGTGTTTGCGGGATGAACCTTTTCCCACACAGGGGAAAAGGCTTGAAGGCTAACTTTGAGAAATTTTTTCCTCCTGATTTTGTGTTCCATTTTCCCCTTTGGAAAACATATGGAAACAGAAGATGATATGGAAATGATATTTATTAATTCTATAAAATGTATTTAAATTCTAAATTCACTATTTACATTATAATACAAGAAATTTTTGTCTTCAATTGACAAAATAGGGAAAATAAAGTAGAATAATTTAGCATAAATGAAGAAATCACTGCCTCGATGGACAGAGTGTTGAGAAAAATCGGAGTAGTTTTTTAGGCTGCTCAACAGGCTCAAATGGTTCCGCAGCTGCTGGTGATGTTTTGATTCAAAGGAGGAAATGGGATGCTTTCCTGGATGGGACGCTACAGAGAGCTGGTGGAGGCCATTACCCGCCATACCAATATATACAGCCGTTTTTCCAGCAATACGCCGATCACCTTTGAGGGGATCCAGTTGAGCGTCGCGGGATGGCAAATTTTGGAGTATATTTATGAGCATGAGAAAGACGATATGCGCATGGTGTATCTCTCCGAAAAGCTCTGCATTCCTCAAAGCAGCTTTTCCAAGCAGATCAAGGTGCTGGATGAATATGGCCTGATTGACCGGTATCAATATGCGGATAATAAGAAGAATATCATCGTCAAACCTTCCCTCAAAGGCAAGCAGGTTTATGAAAAATATGTGGCTTCCTTTACCCGAAAATTTTGGGAAGATTTTTTTAAGGAACTGGAGCCGCTTTCTGATGAGTCGCTTCAAATTTTTACAGAAGCAATGGAACGGCTGAATCAATCGCTCCTCAAGGACCATGACCGGAATATTCTTATCAAACTTCCTTCCGCTCCAAAAAGAACTGAGAAATAAGATGGGATGAGGCGCGCCGTCTGAGGGAGCGATTGATGTTTTCTGCCACCGGTGAAAAAGTATTGCCTGATAAAATCGCACATCATGGGGATCTTTGGCTGCTGCTGAAGATCCTTTTTTTCAGAAATATGTGCCAGATGTTTTATATCGGCAGGGAAAAATCCCTGGGACAGATCAGGGAATGGAACAGGAACGGCTCTCGATTCCCATTTCTGTCAAAGAATACTGTTTGACTTTCCCCACCGGATGGCCTATAGTAGTAGCAGAAAAATTACCTTTTCCAGGAGGACCTATGAAACGACTGATCGCATTGCTGTTGGGATTCTGCTGTATTTTTTCCCTTCTTTTTTCCGGTTGTGAAGGCCAGGAGGCAGCCGGTTCTTCCTCTGCTGTTCCGGCTGAGGTTTATACCAAATATCAGGCTCAGTTTTTTAATTCCTTTGATACCATCATCCAGATCATCGGCTATACCGAGACGGAGGAGGAATTCCAGGGTTACGCCGCCATGGCGGAGGAAGAATTTCTCCGGCTGAACAATTTGTTTGACCGTTTTCATGAGTATGAAGGAATCAATAATATCTGCACCATCAATCAAAACGCCGGCGTCGCGCCGGTGGAGGTGCCGGAGGAGATCCTGGACCTGGTGGAATTTTCCATTGAGTGGTACGATCAGACAGGCGGCCAAACCAATATCGCCATGGGTCCGGTGCTGAATATTTGGCACAGTTATATGGAAAAATACGCAGGAGGCTCCCCGGATGCGGTCCTTCCCTCCATGGAGGAGCTGGAGGCCGCGGCGGAGCATACCGACATCACCAAGGTGCAGGTGGACCGTCAGGCCGGCACCGTGTTCCTGGAGGAGGAAGGGATGATGCTGGATGTGGGGGCTGTGGCCAAGGGCTACGCCGCCCAAATGGTGGCGGACCTGCTGTATGAGCAGGGATTCCATTCCTTCCTCATCAGCGCCGGAGGGAATATCGTCACAAAGGACGCGCCCCTGGACGGCATCCGGGCAAAGTGGGGCATCGGCATCCAGGATCCTCAAAAGGATTCCTCCGATCCGAACGCTTCCAGCGCCGAGGTGGTGTTTGCGGTGAATGAGGCGGTGGTAACCAGCGGGGATTACCAACGGTTCTATATGGTGGGGGATCAGCGGGTCCACCATATCATCGATCCGGATACGCTGATGCCTGCCGGCTATTACCGGGGCCTGACGGTGGTCCACGAGGACAGCGGTTTGGCGGATTTGTTCTCCACGGCTCTGTTCTGCATGGACTACGACAGCTGCCGTGCTTTTGCCCAGGAGCATGATCTGAAGGTGCTGTGGATCTTTGCCGACGGCAGTGTGGAGTATACGGACAACCTCCTTCCCCAGCTGCGGGATCGGGGAGGCGCTACCGCGGCCATTGAGCAATGAGAAGCCTGAGAGAAGAAAGAGGATGGATTGTCCTGATGGTCACGATTTGTTCATGATTTTTTCCCCCTTTATTCTTACAGAAACCAAAAGGACTTCATAATTGCCGGATATAATAAGACCATCGACTTCAGGAACAATAAAAAACAACCTGACTGCTGCCAGCCCCTGGTGGACGGAATACCGACCAGGCAACCGGCAGGCCTAACTACTTCTTCCCATCTTTCGGGAGTTTTCATATGCTATCTTCTTTCTTCTTTCTTCCTATTCTTTGCAAGGGCGCGGCTATTTACAGCCGCGCCTTCTGCATTTTGAAGGGGGGAACAGAAAAACGGACGCCAGGAGCGCCGCTGTTCCGGAAAGTGTGTTCTTTTTCCCGCTGTTTTGTCTGCGGATGGTTTTTCCTGGCTTTACGGGGCTGCGGCCTTGCTTTTTCCCGTTGAATTTTGTAAAATGAGAACAGCAAGGGGCGATGTCCCGCTGAAAAGAATTGAGGTTGAACCGATGTCGGACAGACTTTATCTGGTAATTCCCTGCTACAATGAGGAAGCGGTGCTGCCGGAAACTGCCAAGCGTCTTTCCGCCAAGCTGCGGGAGCTGATTGCAGCTGGAGCTGTTTCTGCTGACAGCAGGATACTTTTTGTGGACGATGGCTCCAAGGACCGCACCTGGGAGCTGATTACCCGGCTGCATCAGACGGATCCCCTGATGGAGGGATTGAAGCTGGCCCACAATCGGGGACATCAAAACGCCCTGCTGGCAGGGCTGATGACGGCGAAAGATCGGGGAGATCTGGCCATTTCCATGGATGCCGATTTGCAGGACGATATTGGAGCGGTGGATGCCATGGTGGAGAAGTACCACCAGGGATGCGATATTGTTTATGGTGTCCGCAGTGACCGGGCCACCGACACCGCTTTTAAACGGGGGACCGCACAGGCGTTTTATCGGATCATGGCGTTTCTGGGGGTGGATATGGTCTATAACCACGCGGATTATCGCTTGATGAGCCGGCGTGCCCTGGAGGGATTGGGGGAGTACCGGGAGGTGAATCTTTTCCTTCGGGGTATTGTTCCCATGATCGGCTACAAAACCGCCACAGTAGAATACAGCCGGGGAGAGCGCTTCGCCGGGGAATCCAAGTACCCGCTGTCCAAGATGATTAATTTCGCGCTGGATGGGATTACTTCTTTGTCAGTCAAACCGATCCGATTTATTACACTATTGGGATTTCTGATTTTTTCCATCAGTATTTTGATGCTGCTGTATTTTCTGACGGTCCACTTTTTGGGACATACGGTGGCGGGCTGGACTTCTCTGGTTGTGTCAGTCTGGGCCATTGGGGGATTGCAGCTGCTGTCTATCGGCGTCATCGGCGA
>CASFXA010000147.1 GCA_949298535.1 uncultured Oscillospiraceae bacterium | reverse complement strand
CTTGAGCGTGTCGAAAAAGTTCGACACGCTTCCAGGGGGTATCCCATACCCCCTGGATACGATTCTGGTTCCAGGAGAAACCAGAATCGATACCCCCGGTTTCGCGCCCCTGTGGGCGCGGGTCGGGGGATAAAAATCAGGCGCATGTCCTGATTTTTATGATTTTGAATGTTGTTTCCTTTTTGAAAGTGGGTTTTTCGACAGCCTGAGGTCCCAAGGCTTGGCGCCTTGGGACTTTTTTATTCTTCATTTCCGGCTTCGGCCCAATCTTGACAACTTTTGGAATTCATGGTATGCTCTAAGTGTACTACTTCACATAATACAGATTGGAAAGGGGGACCATGATGATAAAACTGGATTACCGCAGCCGCACCCCCATTTACCGCCAGTTGGAGGACAGTATCATTGAGCTGATTCTGCTGGGGGTGTATCAAAAGGGCACCCAGCTGCCTTCGGTGCGAAGTCTGGCTGTAGAGCTGGGGATCAATCCCAACACCATTCAAAAAGCCTACCAGGAGCTGGAAAGCCAGGGCATCATCTGTTCCGTCACCGGAAAAGGCAGTTTTGTTCAGGGACTGGACGAAGCCCAGCTTCAGCTCCGGCGTAAAGCTCTGGAAACTCTCACCTCCGCCGTACGGGACGCCCGTCTGGCCGGGGTCCCCCGCCAGGAAATTGATCGTCTGGTGGAACAGGAGTATAGTCATCAATCGCCAGGAGGTGAAACCCCATGATTGCAGCGGAAAATTTAACCAAACGTTTCGACGGCTTTCCGGCCTTGGACGGTTTGAACGCCCAAATTGACAGTGGCCGGATTTATGGCTTGGTAGGTCCCAACGGGTCCGGAAAATCCACCCTGATGCGCTTAATCTCCGGCGTTTATCAGCCGGACGAGGGCCGGGTGACGGTGGACGGGGAGCCGGTATTTGAGAACGTACAGGCCAAGGACCGGATCTTCTATCTGTCTGACGACCCTTTTTATCTGTCCAAGGCCACAACGGACGATATGGCGGATTTTTACGAGGGGCTGTATTCCACTTTTTCCCGTCCCCTTTACGAAAAGATGAAGGAAATCTTCCCTATTGACACCACCAAGCGGATCAGCACTTTCAGCAAAGGGATGCGTCGTCAGTCGGCGCTGATGACCGCCTTTGCCAGCTGCGCCCCTTATCTGCTGATGGACGAGGCTTTTGACGGGCTGGATCCGGTGATCCGCCTGATGATTAAAAAGCTCATCGCCGGAGAGATTGCCTCCCGGGGGCTGACGGTGATCATCTCCAGCCACAACCTGCGGGAGCTGGAGGACCTGTGCGATCAGGTGGGGTTGATCCATAAAGGGCGGCTGCTGTTCCAGAAGGATCTGGACGAACTGAAATTTGGTTTCTGCAAGGTTCAGGCGGCATATAAAGATCCTGTCAACTGGGAGAAAAGCGGGTTGAATATTTTGCAGAAGCAGCAGCGGGGCAGCGTGGTCAGTCTGCTGGTCCGGGGCGGCGCGGAGGAAACGCTGGCGGTTCTTGAGGAGTACCATCCCCTCTTTTCCGAAGCGGTGCCTCTGACGCTGGAAGAAGTATTTATTGGAGAAATGGAGGCGGTGGGTTATGACTACAACAACTTTGTCCTCTAAGTCCCGTTTCCGCAGCCTGCTGAAGGGGATGCTTCGGCGGAACCGGGCGGCGTCCGCTTACCTCTTTGTGGCCATTTTCTTCTTTTTTCCCCTGCAATATATGCTGGAAATCCACCGGCAGCTGGACCGCTTGAAACTGTATGATTCCTTTGCCAGCTGGCTGTATGGTCCTGCCCAGGTCTACACTGGTATTTCCCTGACCGCCATGGTTTTCATTTTAACCGCCGCTCCTCTGGTGCTGGCCCTGGCGCAGGTCAGCTATCTGCACAACCGCCGTTCGGTGGATCTGTACCACAGCCTGCCCCTGACCCGGACCCAGCTGCTGGGCGCCAATACGCTGGCGGTGTTCTGCACCATTGCCATTCCCTATCTTCTCAACTATCTGCTGGTGATTATCACCGGGGTGGTGCGGATGATATTGGGCGGAGACGGCTTTACCCTTGATCCTGTCCAGATTCTGCTGGACATTCTGGGATGGCTGACGGTGGAATTGGTCATTATCGCTCTGGTGATGCTGGTAGCCACGCAGGTGGGCAGCGTCTTTGAAAATTTTGTCTTTGTCGGAGAACTGCTGATGGCTCCCATCGGGGTGCTGGGCATTTCCATCCTCTCCATGAACACTTTTCTGGTGGGCTTTTCTGACCGGATCCCTACCGAGGTATACGCCGCCATCAACCCTGTGGGGATGATGATCGGGCGGATTGTCGCTCCCGACAGCTCCCTTGTGGAGGGGAAAACCGTTTACCATCTGTTCGCCTACAACTGGATGCTGGTGGGGTGGCTGCTGATAGGCGCAGCTCTGTTCTGGGGGGCCCGTCTGCTGTATGGACGCCGCCGCAGCGAAATTGCTGAAACCTCCGGCTGCCATGGTCCTTTGGGATTGGTTTTTTCCGCCGTAGCCGTCTTTGTAGGCGGCGCCGGCTTTGGCGGCCTGCTGTATCTGGTGGCTGACCAGTTTATGGAACAATCCTTCGTTGTGGGGGTGGTCATCGGCAGTATTCTCACCTTCCTGTTGGTGGAAGCCATCCTCAACCGCGGCTTTAAAGGCCTGCGGAGCAAGCTGCCCCGGGGAACTGCCCTCACAGCTCTGACCACAGCTCTGGCGCTGATTCTGGTCACCGGCGGGCTGGGGTATGAAACCCGGATGCCCGCCGCGGAAAAGGTGCAATCGGTGACCATCAATTACCGGGGGCGTCACGGAGATGTGGGGATACGGGAAGCCTCCTCCGCCCAAATCTCCCAATCCTACGACGGAACGACTTATTATCACTACGATTTCCTTTCCAACGTCACCCTCACCACCCCCGAGGGAATCGCTCTGGCCCAGCAGCTCCATCAAGTGATGCTGAAATCCAATCTCCATCCGGAGGCTGAAAATTCTCCCTATATCGAAAATCCCAACAGCTTCCATTATCAGCTGGATCGGGGAAATATGTACCGCAATTACAGATCTTCCACATCGGCAGTCCTGCCTCTGCTCCACCAATTGGAAACCCTGCCGGAGTTTCGGGAGCAGACGGACCCCGCTTTGCTGCTGACAGCGGATCAGGTGCAGAATTTCCAGGTGTGCGGTCCCTGGGGCTTCCATGTCAGCGGCAGTCTCATTGGCCGGCAGCTGATTGAAGATGTGGTGGAAGCTCTGCGTCAGGATGTGTTGGCGGAGGATACCACCCGGTTGGACTTGGGAGAAGCGGAAGTGGTGGGCTTTCTGTATTTCGACACCAGTTACAACGATCATATTCTTCTGACTGCCAACCGTCTGTCCAGCTTCTCCTACCCCATTTTGGACAGCTATACCCATGTGCTGAAGGTGTTGGAGCAGGCGGGATTGTCCTCCCTTCTGGAACCGATGGATGCCACCCAGCTGAGCGGAGTGGGGATGACCATGTGGAGCCCCTTCACCGGACAGGTTGAAAACAAAGTCTATCAGTTCTCAGAGCTGGATCCCCACTATTCCTTCCAGATGGGGGACATGGAGGAGCTGTTCCAGAATGAGGAAACGGTGTCTCTGCTGATGGAATCCGCCGTTCCCTACCGTCTCCATGACGGTTCCAGCGGCAACGTCATCTATATCACCCCCTTCCTCAACGGTCAGGCAGGTGTAACGCTGATGCTGGATCTCCAGCGGATTCCTCCGGAACTCGCCTCCATCCTTGAGCCCACCCTAAAAAACTATGGTTTGGATCTTTCCCTGACCACAGACCGCTATCTGTACTATCGTTTTTAACCATCACTCCAGCAAAACAGCGCCCTTTCCCCGCCGGGGAAAGGGCGCTGCTTTCTTTTATCATCCATATGGCGGTCAGGTTTTTTTCAGCATCCACCCCGCTCCGCCCAGGGCCAGCAGACCCAGCAGCAGCGCGGCGGCCAGGTGGGAAGCATCCCCTGTCTGAGGATTATAACCTGTGGGCGTCTCCTCCTTTTCCAGCGGCTGATCGGAGAGAACGTAGCGGCTCAGCTGAGAGGGACGGAAGGTAATGGTGCCCGCCTCCCGGTCCTCTTCAAAGGCCAGGGGGAACAGCTCCCCATAGGCATAGCGATAGAGATATAACTGCTCCGGCCATCCTTCCATCAGCTCTTCCGCTTCCAGGGTCAGCTTGCCGCTGGTGCCGAATTCCGGCAGGGCCGGGAAGGAAAGAAACGCCAGCTGATGCTCCGGGAAAAGCTCTGCAATCTCCTCAATGGGGCTGTTGTCCCAGGTGAGGTTGAGGCTGTCCATCCCAGCCACCACCCCTTCATAGCGCCAGCTGGCGCCGGTGAAGGTGACCGCCTGATGGCCGTTTATTTCCGCCAGGTGTTCCAGCTGCTTTTCCGACAGCACAGGGGCGTCGTTGCTCATGGTCACAAACTCCCCTTCCCCCAGGCTGTAAAGCTGGGGATCGTCCGCTGTTTCATAACCCACTTCCATCGCCACCGAACCGTTGAAGCTGTCCCCTTCTCCGGCGTAACGGATTCTCATTTCCACCGCGATCTCCTGGGTAATTCCCTCCGCGGCGGTGTCCACCGACAGATAGTAGCCTCCATTCTGCTGCCAGAGACGCACATTCTCAATGGCTTCTTTTCCTTTGATGGTTTGCACAGTGAGTCTCCGCCCGTCCAGATCGCTGTCCTTCAGCTGATACTGAGCGTTTCCGTCCCGGGCCAGCAAAATGGGGAAATCGTAGTGTTCTCCCGGCCGCAGCAGATCTTCTCCCGGATTAACGCCGCCTTGATCGGCTCCCAGAAAAACACCGTTGACCTCTGCAACCGCCCAGACAGCCAGCCCTCCCATTAAAAAGAAGGGGAACGCCAGCGCCCATATGAAATAAACCAATCGTTTCATTCCTGGTCATCCTTTCTTGCTTCAGGAGGGAACGTCCTCCTTTCATCCTTTATTATGTCCTGGCAAAAAGTCCTTACCAGTTGTAGATTCTGCCGCCGGCAGCAAATTTTTCCACAACCGGAGGCCCCAGGCCTTGAATTTGCTTCAGTTTTCTCCAAAAAGCGCCGTATACAAACCTCTGATTTCCAAGGGCTGGTTGCGGCAGGGAACAACATTTCATTGATTTCCTTTGCTGTCAAAGGGGAATCATAATGTTTCCATATCACTTTCCCAGCCAAACCGTTGATCGCGGAACACAATCCCATGGGAAAACAGGGTTCTCATCCCGGAAAATTTCAAAATCCAGCTTTTCAATAACCTGAGGGGCCGGCAGAATACCGGCCCCCCTTTTTTACGGTAGAGAATCTTTACTTTTTCCCTGCGGCCAGAGCGGTGGCAGAGGCCAGTGACACCACTGCCAGAGCAGCCGCCACACCTACCACGTCGTTGGCGCCGGTTTCAGGGTTGCTGGCGTCTCCCCCTACGCTGCCGGAGGCGCTGTTCTCCTCGTTGTCATCCACGGTGCTGCCGCCAGCGGATTTCAGGCTCTTGTCAGAGATGACATAGCTGCCCAGAGTGGTGGTTTTCAGAACGTAGCTGTCCTGTTCGCTGTCCCACTTTGCGCCGCTGTCCACCAGCTTGTCCCCCTTCAGCTCATAGATGTGGGAGCCCCGCTCCACACCGTAGAAGGTGAGGGTGGCATTTCCGCTGAATTTGGGCTCGCCCTCAAAGTTGAGGAAGTCAATCTCTGCGTCGCTGTCGGCGTTTTCCTGGAGGGTGGCCTTGTGGGGATCCCGGTTGTAGCCCAGGAAATAAACTTCATCCTCATATACCCGGACGCTGACGTCAGCCAGGTCGGTGGAAAACTCCAGGGTGCCGTAGGTCATGCTGCTGCTGTCGGCGGTAACGGTATAAACCGTCTCGTTATCCACAGTGAGGGGCTGAATATCGCCGTCGGAGTCGATGACGATCTCCCCCTGTTCATAACCGATCTGAGCGTTGATGTCCATGGTGAGGATCTTGCCCTTGTCCTTATCCCGCACCTTGATGGTGCCCCGGAGGGTCCGTTCCTTGGTGCTGGTATAGTCAGGCTTCAGGGCGATGACCACCCGCTCATCATCGCTGTTGATTTTCACCGATTCCACCATTTCCTTTCCCTGATCCCAGCTTTGGCCGGAAATGGCATAATACTCGGTGGTCAGTTCCTGGTCCGGCTGAGTTTCGCCCCAAACCGGATCGGTGCTGTCGATCTCAATATCCTGGCCGGGTCTGAAATCGGCCGCGTAGGCAGAAGTCAGCAGCATGGCGCTGGCCAAAGCTGCGGCAAATATTCTTTTCATGCTTTACCTCCAAATAACAGTGTTTCAAGGCTTGGGCGAAACCTCTTTTTCGCCTTTCCTCGTTTGATAGTATATGAGAAAAGCGAAAAGAACTTAGATGCAACTATTTCCAAAGGCGGATTAAATCTTTCCTTTGGCGGAAAAATTCTCCTCCATGGGATTTTTTCGCCAGAGGGGCAAAGCGCGGCATCGTTTTTGGGAACGGATGACAGTTAAAAAACGCAAAAAGCCCGCGGTTTCTGGCATATTTCCAGAGGCCGCGGGCTTTCAATCTTTTGTGAGGCAAGGGAAATTTTGGAAGTCAAGCATCCATTTTGTTGGGATCAGTCGTCCCAAGCGTCATATTTCTTCTTTTTGCCGCCCTTTCCCTTGAGGGCCACCACAACCACAATCAGAATCACCACTACTGCGACGCCGATGAGGATAGGAACAACCGGCAGACCGCCTTCCTCCTCTGTTTCGTCACTCTCAGCGGGAGCGCTCTCCTCGCTGGATTCCTCCGGTTCACTGGATTCCTCCGGTTCGCTGCTCTCCTCAGGAAGGCTGCTTTCCTCCTGGGAGGAAGATTCCTCGCTGGAGGACTCAGGCTGGCTGGAGGAGGGCGCAGGAGCCACACTGCTGGAAGGAGCAGGAGCGGTGCTGCTGGAGGAAGGCGCAGGAGCCGCGCTGCTGGAAGAGGGAGCGGGAGCAGTGCTGCTGGAAGCGGGCTTGCTGGGAGCAGAGGAAGAGGAAGAAGAGCTGGCGGAGGCAGAAACATTCAGCTTTTCGCTGCTGATGACATACTGCCCCAGGGTATTGGTTTTGAAATCAAAGGTGCCCCGGTCCTCGTTGTAGGTGCCATCCACCGCCACCAGGGAACCGTCGGACTGGCGCTGGTAGAGATACTCGTTTTTCTCCATCACAATTCCCATGGTTCCGGTCACCTCAAAGGTGGGATTGCTGTCCCAGTTGAGGAACCGAATATCAGCCGTAGGATACTTCTTCATCAGCTCCACATCATCGTTTTCATTGTGGCCCAGATATAAACTCTCCTGCTCCACCACCTTGACTTTGAAGTAAGCCAGGGTTTCATAATTGTCGTTGACAAAATTGGCATAAAGGGTGCCGATGTCCTCCCCTTCGTCGGTGCGGAACTTCACTTTGTTGGTTTGATAGTCATAGGGAAGCTC
>CASFXA010000146.1 GCA_949298535.1 uncultured Oscillospiraceae bacterium | reverse complement strand
ATCAAGCTATACCCCTATGGGTATAGGAAGGAGCGGGAAAATGAAACATCTGGAGACATTCTTGGAGTGGGGCGGAACAAAGCGGGAGATTACCTGTTTGATTTTATCAGGGGCTGCTCTGTTGGCCAGCATGATCGGCGTGCCCGGTATTCCCTTTGATCCCGCCTGGGCAGCGATCATCCTTTGCGGAATTCCCATCATCCTGGAGGCTATCATCGGGCTGGTCACGGCCTTTGACATCAAGGCCGATGTGCTGGTGTCGCTGGCGTTAATTGCGTCCGTGCTGATTGGAGAGGACTTTGCCGCCGGCGAGGTTGCCTTCATCATGCAGCTGGGAGCGCTGCTGGAGGATTTGACGGTGGCCAAGGCCCGGGCGGGAATTGAAAAGCTGGTTCGCCTGACCCCCCGCACTGCACGGAAAATCACCGATGAAGGGGAGATTCTGGTGCCGGCAGAACAGGTGCGGGTGGGGGATCTTCTCCGGGTCAAACCGGGGGAAAGTATTCCTGTGGACGGAGTGATTCTCTCCGGCGTCACCTCCATCGATCAGTCTGTAATGACCGGGGAATCTCTTCCGGTGGACAAGACGGCGGGAGATGAGGTTTCCAGCGGTACAGTCAATCGATTTGGTTCCTTCGAGATGAAGGCTTTGCGGGTGGGGGAGGACAGCTCCATCCAGCGAATGATTCGATTGGTTCAGTCCGCCGACGCGGGAAAAGCCAAAATTGTGGGGATGGCTGACCGCTGGGCCACCTGGATCGTTCTCATCGCCCTGACCTCAGCGGCTCTCACCTGGCTGGTAACGGGAGAACTCATCCGCGCAGTCACCATTCTGGTTGTTTTTTGCCCCTGCGCTCTGGTACTGGCCACCCCCACCGCCATTATGGCAGCCATCGGCAATGCCACCCATCACGGCTTTTTGGTCCGGGAGGGGGATGCGCTGGAACGACTGGCGACGGTTACCCATGTCGCCTTTGACAAAACAGGGACCCTCACCTGCGGCGTTCTTCAGGTGACGGAACAAGCCAGCTTCCTTCCCCAGTGGTCTCCGGAAAAGCTGTACGCCCTTGCGGCAGGGGTGGAGCTGCGTTCCGAACATCCCTTGGGAAAGGCTGTGGTCACCTGTTACCAGCGGCAATTCTCCTCCCCTGCGCCGGCGCCGGAACAGTTCCGGATGATTCCCGGGCAGGGTGTGACAGCGCTGGTGGAAGGGCGTCAGGTTGCAGCCGGCAACGAAACCCTCCTGTCCGGCTTGGGCATTTCTCTGCCCCCCCAGGCCAGACAAACAGGAGAAAACTGGCGCGGACAGGGTTGCACTGTCATCTATCTGGCGGTGGATGGGCTGCTGGCCGGAGCCCTGGCCCTTTCAGATACCCTCCGGCCCGACGCCGCTGACACCATTGCCCAGGTACAAGCCGCAGGCGTAACCCCCGTCCTGCTCACAGGCGACCATGAGGAAGCCGCCAAAGCCATGGGTGGTCGTCTGTCGGTGGCGGAAATCCATGCCAACTGCCTGCCGGAGGATAAGCTGAGATGGATCCAGCAGCAGGAGGACCAGGGAAAGCCCGTGTGCATGATCGGCGATGGCATTAACGACGCTCCCGCCCTGAAACGGGCGCAGGTGGGCATCCCAATGGGCGGCATTGGCAGCGACATCGCAGTGGATGCCGCAGACATCGCTCTGGTCAGCGACGATATTTGTCAGCTGCCTCATCTTCTGCGGCTGTCCCGGAAGATGATGGGGACCATCCGGCTCAATCTGACCTTCTCCATGACCCTGAATTTCATCTCCATCCTTTTGGCCATGACCGGAAAAATCAATCCGGTGGTGGGGGCTTTGGTCCATAATGCGGGATCCGTTCTGGTGATCCTCAATTCCGCCCTGCTGCTGAGGTGGCGGGGAGGCGGAAAAAGCTGATTCTCTCCTTCCCCCAGCCTGGTACAGCCCAGCCTCTGTCGGCTTTGGCGCTGTACCAGGTTTTTTCGTTCTCCCTTGGATTCTTGTTATACCTGCACGATCACATTCTCCTGGACTTGTAAAATTTGAACAAACCGTAAACCCCTGCCGCTCCTGGGGAGAAATCCGCCGTTTTCATTGACATCCTGTCCCCATTCGCATAAAATAAGGATGTATCTGATTGTGCTTTCCCCAGCCGCATTTTGAGAAGGGGTTGAAAGCGGTGGCGGAAGGCACTGTGGAAAAGGAGCGGTCCCATGAAGTTGAAAGGATTACTTTTTGCCCTTTGGGCCTGTCTGCTGTTCAGCTCCTGTGTTCCTCTCCAATCCAATGTGGAGGAATTGATGCAGCCTCCCAAACTGACCGAGGAGCAATTCCAGGTGGAGGAGGCCCTTCACAACGCAGTAGGAACAGATATTCATTTAAAGTATCCCCGCAGCGGCAGCTATCGGTCCGCTTTCACCTTTTTTGATCTGGATGAGGATGGCAACGAGGAAGCCATCGTTCTCTATTCCCAGGGCAATGAAGCGGAAATCCGAATCGCTATTCTGGCAAGCCACAATGACCAGTGGTCCATGGTTACCTCTTATCCCGGCCTGAGCTTTACTTCTGAGGTGGATTTTATCCGCTTTGAACAGCTTTCTTCCAGACGGGAAAAAAACCTTGTGATCGGCTGGGGAACCGGAACCACCCTCAACAATATTGTAACGGTTTATACCTACGATCCATCCCGCAGTTCTTCTGACCGTCTGGTCCGCGCTTATATCGGGGATTATTCCCAGGTTGCAGTGGACGACTTCAATCAGGACGGTTTACAGGAGCTGCTGCTGGTCACCGCCGCAGACGGCTACGATATTGATACCCCTACGGTTCGTCTGCTGGGGGAAATCCCGGACGGCAATATTGACGATATTTCAGTGGCGGAGCTGAATTCCAATATCGTGTCCTTTTTGCAGCCGGTAAGCGGGCTCCTTTCCGACGGCGTGTACGGCGCGGTGGTGGACTGCTATACCACCTCCGGCGCTATGTGTACCGTAGCTGTGGCCGTCGAGGGCAATACGCTGACCCTTCCCCTCAACGGAGGGGACGGAGAGCTTTTCCGCAAAACATCCAGACAGCAGCCGGTTCTGTCCGGGGATATTAATGACGACGGCGTGTTGGAAATTCCTCTGGAAATGCCGGCGCCAGGTCACGAAAAGCTGGGGGAGGACGCCTTGTTCCTCACCAATTATTCCATTCTCTCCGGCAGTGATTTTCAAACGGTTCAGCGGGCGTTCGTCAACCAGGCCATGGGTTACCGTTTCTCTTTCCCGGAGCAGTGGGTGGAAGAACAAATCACCGTGATGCGCCAGGGGACCCGGGAAACCTTCGTCTTCTATGTCTATCAGGAGCGGGATCTTTACGATCAAAGCCAGGAAGTCCTGCGTTTAAGATCCTATTCCACACAGGACGCTCAGGACAAACTGGAAACCAACACCTATTTTCCCCTGGGCACCAAGGGAACCATCGTTTACTGCGCCGCTTTGCCGGAGGACGACGGTTCCGGGCTGATTTTGACGGAGGAAGAAGTACAGGAACATTTTTCTTTCTTATATTAAAAAAGGGCGGCCCTGGCAGCGCGGCTCCCCCCTTCTATCGTTGGGAGCCCGGCAGAAACGCGCGCCGCCGCCATCACGAACCGCTCTGAAAGGAGGTCTTTTTTATGACAAAACGAATCCTTGTGTGCGAGGATGAGGATGCAATCCGGGAATTTGTGGTGATCAATCTGACCCGGGCCGGATATGAGGTGACAGACGTCGCCAGCGGAGAAGCCGCTTTGGATACCTATGAAAAGGAAAAAGGGCAGTTTGGCGTAGCGTTACTGGATGTGATGCTGCCGGGAATCGATGGCTTTACCGTTTGCAAACGGCTGCGGGAAAAAAGCAGCACCATCGGGATCATCATGCTCTCTGCCAAAAGCCAGGAGATGGACAAGGTGAACGGTTTGATGCTGGGAGCGGACGATTATATCACCAAACCCTTCAGCCCGTCGGAACTGATGGCCCGGGTGGACGCTTTGTTCCGTCGGGTCAATATGGCGGCGGTGAAGGTGGAGCCGGATAATGAGATTGTCTCCGGGCCCTTTGTTCTCAACATCCGCAGCAGAAGTTTGACCAAAAACGGCAAGCGAATCGATCTGACTCAGGTGGAGTTTCAGCTGATGGAGCAGTTTCTCCGCAATCCCAATGTGGCTCTGGACCGCAGCATCCTGCTCTCCACCGTATGGGGCGACAGCTATTTTGGCGACGACAAAATCGTGGATGTCAATATGCGCCGCCTGCGGATGAAAATTGAAGACGAACCCAGCAACCCCAAATACCTCACCACTGTCTGGGGATTCGGCTACAAATGGGTGGAAAATCCCTGAATTTTGAAACCGGGGAACGAAAGGAGGCGCTGATGAATGGCGGTTAAAAAAATCACCAAACGCTGGATTTTCAACAGCTTTGGCATCATTCTGGTTCTGGTGATCGCCATCGTCATCGGCGTATCCCTAAGCGTCAAAAGCTATTATTACAATGGCGTGCGGCAGTATATTCTCTCCCGGGCGGACTCCGTTTCCGCCAAACTGGTGGAGTATTCTCAGGATTCCTCCACCAGCTTTCTCTCCCAGGTGCGCCGCTTGGTGGAGGAGTTTGAGTACAAAACCCAGATGGAGCTGATGGCCGTGGCGGACAAGGACACCGTACTCATCACCTCCAGCGGCTTCGAGCCCACCGGCGGTATGGAGATGCCCGATTACGAGGCGGCTCTGTACGCCTCCGACGGTGTGGGAGAATATGTAGGGTTCATCGGCAATGAAAAGGTCATGGCCATCTCCTGCCTGTCCCGCGTGGTGGGAGAGGATCTGTCCGCCATGCGCTATGTGGTCTCCCTGACCAAGGTGGACGAGCAGATCGTCCTGGCCATCTTTTTCGCGACGCTGCTGGGAATGTGCGTCATCTTTTTTGTCATCTTCTCCAGCTCCTACTTTGTCAACTCCATCGTCAACCCCATCAGCGAAATGAGCGAAACAACCAGGCAAATCGCCCAGGGGGATTTCGCGGTGCGTCTGGAAGTGACCACTGACGATGAGATCGGCGAGCTGTGTCAGTCCATCAACAATATGGCGGAGGAGCTTTCCCTGTCGGAACAGATTAAAAATGACTTCATCTCCTCCGTTTCCCATGAACTGCGCACTCCGTTAACGGCGATCCGCGGCTGGGGCGAAACACTGATGCAGGACCCCGCCCCTGATCCGGAGACGCTGCGCAAAGGGATGCACGTCATCATCAATGAAACAGAGCGGCTTTCCTCCATGGTGGAGGAACTTCTGGATTTCTCCCGGCTCCAGGGAGGACGTCT
>CASFXA010000145.1 GCA_949298535.1 uncultured Oscillospiraceae bacterium | reverse complement strand
AGGAAGACAGAAAATCCGATGTACAGAATCAGTGTAATACCCAGAGCGGACAAAACCAGAACAGGAATCCGACGCTCACCCAGCAGCAGGCCGTAAGCAACCATGAACAGGAAGCCGATGTATTCCAGCACCAGAGCCATCACCATGACGATGACCATGGCCACAAAGAGCTTGGACTTGAAGAAGGCCACGGTGTCCTTGGCGATACCGCCGAAACCGAAAGAAACGCCGTTGGCACGATTTGTCTTGATGATACGGAAAATGTTGTAGGCCAGCGCCAGGAACATCAGGAACAGCACCGCCTGGGGCCACTGCTCAGCGCCCAGCTCCAGATCGGAGGACTTGGGCATCGTTGCGCCAACGTAGAAGTAGCAGAAGATACCGAACGCCAGCAGCAATACGTTAACAATCAATTCCAGTGTCAAGTGACTCATCTCACTTTCTCATTGATCTCATACAATCTCATACACACTCATACACACAACAGGAAGCAAAGCACTTCCTTGGGCCCAGACAGGTGTCCGGGCACCGGCGGGACCCTCAGTTGGGTCCCGCCATCCCGGAATCCTGCCATGCAGAACTCCGGGATAAACGCCGTAAAATTTTAAAATCAGGCAGCGGTGTAGTCTCTGACCAGCAGACCCTGCTCCTTCATGTACTCGGTGAAGGTGACATACTCTTCATCGATCAGAGCCTGGGTATCAGCAGCGGTAGCAAAGCCCTCACGCTCGTCGTAAGCGCCCTGCTCCAGGTAAGCCTGCCAGGTGGGATCCTGGACACACTCAGCAATGGCAGCTTCCAGAGCATCGATAGCGGCTTGAGGAGTACCCTTGCGGCACATAACAGCTCTCCAGGTACCGATGTAGGAATCAATGCCCAGCTCGCCGGTGCACTCCATGTCAGGATATCTCGTCATTCTGGTCTCGTTCATGCAGACGATGGGGATGATGTCGCCGGAAGCGATCAGACCCTGGATCTCATCGGTACCAGTGATCATCAGGTGGAGGTGACCGCCAGCGATGGCAGCGTTCATCTCAGAACCGGAGCCGTAGGGAACTTCCTTGATGGGGAGGCCTTCCAGAGTCTGACGCAGACCGGCAGCGTCAGCACCGGTGGCGGAGAGCATACCAACGGAAACTTCATCGGGATGAGCGTTCACATACTCGATCAGCTCGGAGAAGTTGGTGTACTTGCCCTCAGCAGCCTTCTTGGATGCAGCGATGATGTTGATGGAGTGTACCAGCTTAGCAACGGGAACAAACTCCTCTTTGTAGTTCATGGTGGGGATGCCCTGAAGGTCCGCCATGATCAGGGACTGGGTACCCAGCATATAGGTATAGCCGTCAGCGGGCTGCTTATAAACATACTCCACACCATTGACGCCGCCGGCGCCCTCGATGTTGTTGACGGAAACCTGAACGCCCAGCTTCTTGGTCAGCAGGTCGGCCATGGGACGGATGGTGGCGTCAGCGCCGCCGCCCACGCCCCAGGGGCAGACGATCTCAACTTTTCTCTCCCAGACCCAGTTGCCGTCAGCATCGACGGTTCCCTCGGAAGAACTGCCGCTGCATCCAGCGACCATCATCAGAACGAGTACCGCGCTGATCAGCGCAAACAATCTCTTCTTCATGATTCAATCTCCTCATACTTTTTTATCTTCCCGTCGGGGGCCGAATGTCCCCGGCGACAAAACCAAATGAAATCCCTGTTGGCAAGCTCAATCCTTCACCTTGCGGATGACGTCGATGACCTTGCTGTCGCGATAGTATACCAGACCCACGATCTTGTCATCATACTCAATGGGATCGGGCTTGCCCACAATGGCCTCAGCCATGGCCTGAAGCTCCTTGATGGTCTTCAGCTCGATGCCGGCGGCGGTCAGCCGCTCAATGAGGTCGGTACGGGCGGGGTTGACCGCCACACCATACTCGGTGACCAGCACATCCACCGTGCTGCCGGGGGTGACAATGGTGTTGACCCGGTCCAAAATGGTGGGAATACGGCCTCTGATGAGGGGAGCCACGATGATGGTCATCTTGGCGCCGCTGGCGGTGTCAGGATGTCCGCCGATGGCGCCGCGGATGACGCCGTCGGAACCGGTGAGGACGTTGACGTTAAAGTCGGTGTCGATCTCCAGGGCAGAGAGAACCACCATATCCAGCTGATCCACAGCGGAACCCTCGGTGCCGGGGCCGGCATAATGATGACCGCTGACGACGCAGTGGAAGGGATTCTCCCGGACGGAGCGAACAGCGTCCAGATCGAAATCCTGAACGTCCAGCAGCTTCTTGATCAGTCCTTTTTCATGGAGCTTGACCATAGCGCCGGTGATGCCGCCCAGAGCGAAGTTGGCCTTGATGCCCTTGGCAACCATCTTCTCCTCCAGGAAACGGGTGACAGCCAGGGAAGCGCCGCCGGTGCCGGTCTGGAAGGAGAAGCCGTCCTCAAAGTAACCGGAATTCTCCATCACCTTAGCGGCGGTCTGAGCGATCTTCAGCTCGCGGGGATTGGTGGTAAAGCGGGTGGCGCCGCTGGCAATGCCCTTGGGATTGCCGATCTCGTCAATGGTGACGATATAATCCACATGAACCTCAGGAATAGCAGCAGGAGTATTGGGATAAGGAACGATATGGTTGGTCAGAATGATGGTCTTATCAGCAAACTGAGCATCGGGCATTGCATAACCCAAAGAACCGCAGTCATAGGAGGTATCACCGTCACGGTTAAAACCATTGGCGTTACCGGCGCAGTCGCAGGAAGGAGCACCCAGGAAAGCAACATCAATATGCAGCTCACCGGTAGCAACTGCACGGGCACGACCGCCATGAGAACGGAAAATTACAGGCAGATCCATCAAGCCATTGGAAACTTCATTGGCCAGCTCTCCGCGCAGACCGGAGGTCTCAATCCGCTTGATGACACCATTCTTGATATGCTCAATAAGAGGAGCATGGCAGTCGGTCAGGGAGCTGGCAGCCAGCACCAGATCCTTGTAGCCCATCTTAGCCAGAGTGTCCACAACCAGATTAACGATGTAGTCGCCGTTGCGGAAATGATGATGGAAGGAAATGGTCATGCCGTCCTTCAGGCCGGACAACTCAATAGCTTTTTCCAGGGATTCCACCATCTTGTTGGTGCGGCCATTGGGAGCCTTCAGGCCCTCCTCAAAGGGGGTGCCGGTGTGACGCTTGCCGTCAAATGCTTTCAAATCGCCGATCCCGTCAATATGATCCGGGAACTCAACGCCTAAAATATTTTTCATCTTCTCTCTCCCCCTTACGCTCTTTTATAGACGCCGGCGGCCTCGGCCAGCTCCAGCATACGCTGGGCACGCAGCACCACAGGCTTGTCGATCATCTTGCCGTTGAGGCTCACCACGCCCAGGCCCTTGGTCTCGGCTTCCTTGAGGGCCTCGATGATCCGCTCAGACTTCTCGATGTCCTTGGCAGAGGGGGTGAAGATCTCCACAACGGGAGCGATCTGACGGGGATTGATCACAGACTTGCCATCGAAGCCCATGTCTTTAATCAGCTGAACCTCCTTGCGGAAGCCTTCCTCGTTGTTGACGTCGGAATAGACGGTGTCCAGGGCGGCGATGCCGGCGGAGCGGGCGGCGATGAGCAGCTGAGCCCGGGCGGCGAACAGCTCCACGCCGCTGGCGGTGCGGGTGGTCTTCAGATCGGTGACATAGTCCTCGGCGCCGATGGCGATACCGATCAGACGCTCGCTGGCGTGGGCAATCTCCTTGGCGTTGAGAATACCCAGAGCGCTCTCGATGGCCGCCATCATGCCAGTGGAGCCAACGGGAATGCCATGCTTCTCTTCGCAGTAGGTGATGTAATTGTCCACATCAATGATGTCCTGGGCGGTCTCGCTCTTGGGCAGGCGGATGATGTTGACGCCGGCGCATACCATCGCCTCAATATCAGCCTTGCCGTGATCGGTATCCAGGGGATTGACCCGGACCACCTTCTCAATGTTGCCGTAGTCGATGGTTTTCAGGGCGTTGTACACCAGGAAGCGGGCGGTGTCCTTCTCGGCCAGCTTGACCGAGTCCTCCAGGTCGAACATCAGGGAGTCCGCTCCATAGAGGTGGGCATCCCGCATCATGCCGGGATTGTTGCCCGGAATAAACATCATGGTTCTTCTCAGTCTAACCTTCTGATAAGCCATTTTTTATTCCCCCCACTTGTAATCGGTAGACTCGGCGGCACGATAGAAAGCGGCGCTCACCCGGGCCTTAATGGTGCAGTCCAGCGCACCTCTGTCGTTGGCGACAACCTTAACGCCGTCAGCACCCAGGCTTTCCAGAGTCTCGGTGATGACCTTTCTGATCTGCTTGCCGTACTGCTTTTCCACCGTACTGGTCAGATCGATCTCGATGCCCTTCTCGCCTTTCTCCAGCGTCACCATGATGTCACTGGACTCCAGCGTTCCGGCAGAGGCGGTCTTTTTGATTTCCATGTCCCAACACTACCTTTCTTTGCTGAACCCTGATTTTTAAGGCTTCCTGATTCTTTGTTCAGAATTTGGAAACACCTTATTTACAGATACACTATAAAACATTCGATAGGAAAATTCAAATAGGAAAAAGGTATACGGAATATGCGAAATGTTTTATATCAAACCATCTTAAAAAAAGCAGACGGAAGGTAAAATGATTTTCCATGTAAATAATGCACAAAAAATATCCAAAAATTTTGTTTCATAATCCCCGATATTTTTTTGTTCCTCTGCCGGATTTTTTTCCGGGCAATTTGTACAAAATCATTCGGCCTTTGTATTATCGCATATTTTTCATTAAAAATCAATAGCAAGTTTAATTTTTTTGTATATTTTGACAGTCAATCCTTAAAATTTTTTTGAGAATAATCAAGGAGGCCACACTCCGGCTGGAATGTGACCTCCAAAAGGCGATTGATCGGGTTGCGCTATTTAAAAATTAGCCGCGGTAATAGTTGATCAGGCAGCCGTCCAGGATGATCTGGCGCTCGTCGTCGGTGAGGGTGCCCAAGGAGACGGTGATCTCCTTGATCTCGTCGCCGATGACATAGCCCTTGATGGCGTCGCTCTTTTCAACGATAGCTTTGCGGATACCGGGGAAGAAGATGTAGTCATCCAGCCGGAAGTCCTCGGGATTCTCCACCAGGAAGGGAACCATGCCCCAGTTGATGAGGTTGGAGCGATACCGCTTGGTGGCATATTCCTTCGCCAGGTTGGCCCAGGCGCCCAGCACTCTCTGGCAGGAAGCGGCCTGCTCACGGGCGGAACCGTCGCCGGGCTTGTTGGCGAAGATGGTGCTGCCGATGCCGATCTGACGGGGATGCACGTCGGCAAAGCCGGGGATGGTCTTGATCTTCTCGTACACCGCGCTCAGTTCAGTCTCCTTGGCGGGGCAGGCGCCGGACTCCCGGATCAGCTCCAGCTCATGGACCGCTTTGGCCTTGCCCACATAGGCGGGATCCTTCCGGCTCAGGGCAAATTCCGCCAGGCGGAGGGGATTGGAGCGATAAGAGGAGGTCTCGCCGGAGGGGATCAGTTCGTCGGTGGTGGTGACGGGATCGGTGATATAGCTGACCACCTTCACCAGCAGATCCTCCGTGAGGGCGGGAATCTCCGGCCAGTCCTTGATGTTGGGGCCGAACTTCAGCTCCGCGTCAGGCTGTGCCTTGCCGAATCCATCGTATACTCTCTTGTCATAGACGCTCTTGTCGAAGTAATACTTGGGATTGGTGTAGTTCACATCCAGATCGGTGGCGGCGGTCAGGCGGCCGCCGTTGATGGCGGTGGCGGCAATGGAACGGGCGTCCATCAGCGCTACGCCGGACATCTGACCCTCGCCGGGCTTGGAGCCTTCCCGGTTGGGGAAGTTCCGGGTGGTGTGGCGGATGGAGAACTCGCCGTTGGCAGGGGTATCGCCCGCGCCGAAGCAGGGTCCGCAGAAGCATTCCCGGATGATGGCGCCGGCGCCGGCAATCTTGGCGATGGAGCCGTTCTTGATCAGCTCCAGGTAAGCGGGCATGGAGCCGGGATAAACGCTCATCTTGAAGGTGCCGTTGCCGCAGGACTTGCCGTCCAGAATATCGGCCACCGCGCAGACATTGTCGAAGGTGCCGCCGGAGCAGCCGGCCACGATGCCCTGATCCACATAGATCTCACCGTCGCCATGGAGCTTGCTCATCAGATCCAGATGGGCGGTCTTGGCAATCTGGCTGTTGGCCCGGTCCTCCACCATCTTCAGAATATCGGCAGCGTTCTCTTTCAGCTCCCGGATGGTGTAGGTGTAGCTGGGGTGCATGGGCATGGCGATGGTGCACTCCACCTTGGACAGATCCACATAGACACAGCCGTCATAGTAGGCCACGTCGGCGGGATTCAGTTCCTTGTAAGCCTCGGGGCGGCCATGGATGGCGAAGTAATCCTTCACCTTCTCGTCGGTGACCCAGATGGAGGACCAGCAGGTGGTCTCGGTGGTCATGACGTCGATGCCGTTGCGGAACTCCACCGGCAGATTCTTGACGCCGGGGCCCACAAACTCCATCACCTTGTTCTTTACATAACCGTTGGCGTAAACCTTGCCGATGATGGACAGGGCCACGTCCTGGGGACCCACGCCGGCAGCGGGAGCGCCGTCCAGATAGATGGCGATGACGCCGGGACGGGGCATATCGTAGGTGCGCTTGAGCAGCTGCTTGGCCAGCTCGCCGCCGCCTTCGCCCACGGCCATGGTGCCCAGCGCTCCGTAACGGGTGTGGCTGTCGGAGCCCAGAATCATGCGGCCGCAGCCGGACATCATTTCCCGGTTGTAGGAATGGATAACCGCCATATTGGTGGGGACGTAGATGCCGCCGTACTTCTTGGCGGCGGAGAGGGCAAACATATGGTCATCCTCGTTGATGGTGCCGCCCACAGCGCAGAGGCTGTTGTGGCAGTTGGTCAGCACATAAGGAATGGGGAACTCGGTCAGACCGCTGGCCCGGGCGGTTTGGATGATGCCCACATAGGTGATGTCGTGGGAGGTCAGGGAGTCAAACTTGATCCGCAGATTCTCCTCGGTGCCGCTGTTGTGGGCGGCGATGATGCCGGCAGCCATGGTGCCCCGGCGGGCCTCCTCCTTGGTGGGCGCCGCGCCTTTGGCCTGCTTGAGGGCCGCCTGAGCATTGCCGTCATCGGGAATGATCTGACATCCGTCTACCAGATAGATACCGGTTTCGTACAACTGAACCATTCGTATCGCATCCTTTCTCTACTGTCCCTGATTGTTGTTTCTTACTTTTTTGCACAGCATCTCAGCTGCTCTTGTCTTTTTTCTGGCTACATTATATAATATTTTTACTTCATAGGCAAATATTTAATTTCAAATACCCCCTATAAATTTTATCGATGGAGTGATGATCCATGACCGATAAGGAGCTGCTTTATATCCGCACTGTAGCCGAGGAACGAAGCGTCTCCAAGGCCGCTCAAAAGCTGTTTATCACCCAGCCCTCCCTGAGCCAGTGCATCCAGCGGATCGAAAGTGCTCTGGGAACCCGTCTGTTCACCCGCACCAGCAGCGGACTGATTCTCACCTATGCGGGAGAGCGGTACTGCCAGATTGCCGGAGAGATTCTGCGGATCTACAGCGATTACGAGCTGGAGGTCAGCGACATCAACAACCTGAAAAAAGGTCGGGTGACCATCGGCATCACCACCTACCTGGCCACCTATTTTCTCCCTGTGATCCTGCCGGCCTTCCATCGGAACTACCCCCACATTGAGGTGTACGTTCTGGAAGAAACCTCCACCCAGCTGGAAAAGGACCTGGCTTCCGGGCAGCTGGACTTTGCCCTGGCCCATCTCTCCCCGCCCCCGGAGGATCTGCCTGCCAGCGGCGTGACCTTTCTTCCCCTCCATCAGGATCCCTTTGTCCTCACGGCGCCCCCTGGCCATCCTCTCTGCCGGGATGCCATCCGTTATCCGGGGGAGGAGTTTCCCCGGGTGGATCTGATGCGCTTCGCCCAGGAGCCCTTTGTCATGGTCACCCGGGGACAGCGGATCCGGAAAATTTCCGACATGATCCTGGGACGGGCCCAGCTCAATCCCCCCATCGTCCTGTCCACCAAGAGTTTTGAAACTGCCCGGCGGCTGGCCGCCCGGGGCATGGGGGTCACCTTTACCCCCCGGCAATACCTGGATATTTTCGGCTCCCAGGATCCGGGGGAATACTATTGTATCGATCCTTCCTACAATCCCTACTGGACCCTGGGGATCGCGGTGCCCAAAAACGGCTACCTCTCCCGGGCCGCCCGAAGCCTGATCGAACAGATTTGCCAAAGGTTTGCCGAACCCTCTTCCGCCTCCAAGCTTCTGGCCCATCCCTCCTGGGAGACTTTGTTTCATGATGAAGGGGGAACCTCCGGCTGAAAAGGAACCGCTGCCGGAATCTTCCGCTGTTTTGCTGTTTCGGGGCATCGGTTGAAAAAAACACTTCCCATTTGGGAACAAGCGCCGATTGCGTCCTGGCACATTTTCCTTCCTCAGCCTCTGTTCACCCATCTTGGAAAGGCCGTCCCCCCTGTCCCGCCTCCCTATTGAAGAAAATCTCTGCCAAAAACAGCAGCCCCGCCGGAAAACTGGCGGGGCTTTGCTGCTTTTTGTAATGTTTTTTCAAGAAAAGGGCTTTTCCTTTACAGCGCCCGGGTCCGCACTTCCTCTTTTGCGGCGGCGATGAACTCCTCCAGGGCCACAGCGCCCTTGTCCCCATCCTTCCGGGAACGGACCGACACAGTGCCGTCCGCCTCCTCCTTCTCGCCCACAATGAGCATATAGGGGATCTTCTGCAGCTGGGCCTGGCGGATCTTGTAGCCCACCTTCTCGGGACGGAGATCCTGCTCCACCCGGAGGCCGGCTTCATCCAGGGCCGCGGCCACCTTGGCCACATAATCATTGTATTTTTCGGAGATGGGGATCACCTCCACCTGAACAGGCGCCAGCCACATGGGGAAAGCGCCAGCGAAGTGTTCCGTAATGACGCCGATGAACCGCTCGATGGAGCCCAGCACCACCCGATGGATCATCACCGGACGGTGCTTCTCATTGTCCGCGCCGGTGTACTCCAGCTCGAACCGCTCCGGCAGCTGCATATCCAGCTGAATGGTGCCGCACTGCCAGGTCCGGCCCAGAGAATCCGCCAGATGGAAGTCCAGTTTAGGCCCGTAGAAGGCGCCGTCTCCCTCGTTGATAACGTAATCCTTGCCCATTTCGGTGATGGCGGTCTTCAGGGTTTCGGTGGCGAAATCCCAGTCCTTTTCATCCCCCATATGATCCTCGGGCATGGTGGAAACCTCGATCTGGTAGCTGAGGCCGAAGGTGGAATAAACTTCGTCAAACAGCCGCGTCACATTCTTGATTTCGTCCTTCATCTGTTCCCAGGTCATGAAGATATGGGCGTCGTCCTGGGTAAAGCAGCGGACACGGAACAGGCCGTGGAGGGCGCCGGACAGCTCATGGCGATGGACCAGACCCAGCTCGCCCACACGGAGCGGCAGATCCCGGTAGGAGTGGGGCTCGCTCTTGTACACCAGCATCCCTCCGGGGCAGTTCATGGGCTTGATGGCAAAGTCCACATCGTCAATAACGGTGGTGTACATATTTTCCTTGTAATGATCCCAGTGGCCGGAACGCTCCCAGAGGGAACGGTTGAGCATCATGGGGGTGGAAATTTCCACATAGCCATAACGCTTGTGAACCTGCCGCCAGTAGTCGATGAGGGTGTTCCGCAGCACCATGCCCTTGGGCAGGAAGAAGGGGAAGCCAGGGCCTTCGTCCATCAAGGTAAACAGACCCAGTTCCTTGCCCAGCTTCCGGTGATCCCGGCGCTTGGCTTCCTCCAGCCGCTCCAGGTATTCCTCCAGCTGGCTCTTCTTGGGGAAGGCGGTGCCGTAGATGCGGCAAAGCATCTTGTTTTTCTCGCTGCCTCTCCAGTAAGCGCCGGTGGAGGAGGTGAGCTTCACCGCTTTGACAGGAGCGGTGGTCATCAGATGGGGGCCGGCGCACAGGTCGGTGAAATCTCCCTGCTTATAAAAGCTGATTTTCTCCCCTTTTCCGGCGTGTTCCTCAATCAGCTCCTCCTTATAGGGCTGGTCCTTCATCAGCTCCAAAGCCTCCTGGGGATCCAGCTCAAAACGCTCGATGGGCAGAGCCTGCTTGACGATGGCCGCCATCTCCTTCTCGATCTTCTCCAGATCCTCGGCAGTGAAAGCGGGGTCCACGTCAAAGTCATAATAGAAGCCGTTGTCGATGGCGGGGCCGATGGCAAACTTCGCCTGGGGGAACAGGTGCATCACTGCCTGGGCCAGAATGTGGGAGGCGGAGTGATTGAAGGCCCACTGACCGTCCTTGTCCTCAAAGGTGAGGATCTCCAGCTGGCAGTCCTTGTCCAGCACCGTCCGCAGATCCTTCACCTCTCCGTCGATCCTTGCGGCACAGGCGGCCTTATACAGCCCCATTCCCAATTCCTTCGCTACATCGGCAGCGGTGACCGGATGATCGAAAGATTTGACCACACCGTCCTTGAGCGTTACATTGACCATTGTTTTTCTTACCTCCAATGTGATTTTTGATTTCGGCCGCAGGGGGAGGAAACAAAAAAAGCCGCCCTGCACGACACAGGGCGGGTATCTGAACCCACGGTTCCACCTGAATGACGGAGCCCAATTTCTCCGCCTCTCCTTTGGGGATGATAACGCTGTCACAGCGGCGGCGTTCAGCCTGGGGCCTGCACCGCTCTCGGGAGTGGTACTCCTCTCCGCAACGCCCGCCCCGGTCTCAGCTTGCTCCGGGGCTCTCTGTCAGGGCGTCCCGCGCGGCGGGAGCGTCTCCGTCAACGAATTGGTTTGTTTCAGTTGCATTTAATGTAGCACCACGGCGGACAAAAGTCAAGGGTCAAACCGCCTTTTCTTCCCCTGTCCATCCAGTCTTTTCCCTTTTGCCCTCTTGGAAGGAAGGCTGGCTTCCGCATTTTCTGGACCCGGCTTTTCCGCAGACGCTTCCTTCGGGAAAACAAGCGGAATAAACGCCCGTCTTTTGCCTTGCTGTGAAAAATGAGGAAACGCCGTTCTTCTCCGTTTTCGTCTCTCCCTGACGGTAAAACTTTGTCTTCCCTGTGACAAAGTGGTTGCATCCAGTGTTACAATTTCCTTGACATTCATTAGAAGAAGTTATACAATAATAGGGGCATTTGTATAAGTTTTTTACAGATACTCCCTGCTATTTTTGTTACACTTTCTATAATCCCCAGCGATCCCTGAATTTAAAAAGAAAAGGAGGAAAAGGCGCAGAATTATGACAACACAAACTTTGAGCATGATCGTGTGCGGACTGATTTCATTTGTCGTCGGCGCGGTATTGGCCTTCTTTGCCGGCGTTAAGTATAGAATGAAAGTAGCCGAAGCCGAACTGGGCTCAGCGGAAGAAGAAGCCAAACGCTTGGTAAGCGACGCCATCAGAACGGCAGAAACCAAAAAGAAGGAAGCCATTCTGGAGGCCAAGGACGAGATCTACAAGATCAAAAACGACTCCGAAAAAGAGATTAAGGAGCGGCGCAGCGAAGTGCAGCGGCAGGAGCGCCGTCTGCAGCAGCGGGAGGAAAACCTGGACCGTAAATCTGAAAACATGGAGAAGAAGGAGGAGGTCCTCCAGCAGAAGCTGAAGGACGCCGACCAGAAGCTCCAGGAGGCGGAGCAGGTCAAGGCCAGCCAGCTGGAAATGCTGGAGCGGATTTCCGGCTATTCTGAGGAGCAGGCCAAGGAATATCTTTTGTCCACCCTCAGCGACGAGCTGACCCATGAAAAAGCGCTGAAGATTCAGCAGTTTGAGCAGCGCTACAAGGAGGAGGCGGACCAGCGGGCCCGTGAAATCATCTCCCAGGCCATTCAGCGGTGTGCCGTCGACCATGTGGCGGAGGTCACCGTTTCGGTGGTGCCGCTGCCCAGCGACGAGATGAAGGGCCGGATCATTGGCCGGGAGGGCCGAAACATCCGCACCCTGGAAACTCTCACCGGCGTAGACCTGATTATTGACGACACTCCCGAAGCCATCACCCTTTCCAGCCACGACCCGGTCAAGAGGGAAGTGGCCCGGATCGCCCTGGAAAAGCTGATCCAGGATGGGCGGATCCACCCTGCCCGCATTGAGGAAACGGTGGAAAAAGCAGCCAGAGAAGTGGAACAGAAAATCAAGCAGGATGGTGAACGCGCCGTCATTGAAACCGGCGTCCATGGGGTGCATCCCGAACTGATGCGTCTGCTGGGCCGGATGCGTTACCGCACCAGCTACGGGCAAAATGTGCTGGATCACTCCATTGAGGTCTCCCAGATCGCCGGAATCATGGCATCGGAGCTTGGATTGGATCCCATGCAGGCCAAACGGGCCGGCCTCCTTCATGACATCGGCAAGGCCCTGACCCACGAGATCGAGGGCTCCCATGTGGCCATCGGCGTGGATCTGGCCCGGAAATATCGGGAGAATCAGGACATCATTCACGCCATCGAGGCACATCATAATGACGTGGAGCCCAAAACCATTGTGGCCTGTCTGGTTCAGGCTGCTGACGCCATTTCCGCCGCCCGTCCCGGTGCCCGGAGAGAGAATCTGGAAAACTACATCAAACGTCTGGAGAAGCTGGAGGGCATCGCCAACTCCTTTGAGGGAGTGGACAAGTGCTTCGCCATTCAGGCGGGCCGCGAGATCCGCATTATGCTCAAGCCGGACGTCATCAGTGACGATCAGATGGTCATTGCCGCCCGGGAGATTGCCAAGCGGATTGAGGATGAAATGGAATATCCCGGCCAGATCAAAGTCAACGTGATTCGGGAGACCCGGGCTATCGAATACGCAAAATAATCTTTCTTGGTATCGCGAACCCAAAGGACCGCTTCGGCGATCCTTTTTCTTTTGCCTTCATCTCCCCGGGATGGATTTCGGTACCCCTGGAAAAGAAAGCGCCTGTTCCCCCAGAAGACCACACTCCCTTTGGCCCAGCTGAAGTCAAAAAAAACTCCGTTTCAGATGGATCCTTTTGTACCATCCCTCTGATTCAGCATTGTTCCAAGACGATTCAAAAGGATGGCCTCCTTCCCTGTCCTTTGATTTCCTTCCCATGGGAACACTTTCCCCCATTGACAGGAAAAGCAATTTATTTTGTATTATTATGTCTATTATATACCAAATGTATTATATTTTTTGATAAAAACCCCTTCACACAACTTTTGTTGTAACAGCATCCGCCATATCCACCCTTTATCCGCTGTTTTTCTTTCCATTTTAAAGGAAAATTTCTTCTTCCATCATATCGGGAATTTTGCAGTCAAAGATTCCATTTTTTGTAGAATATCAAAGAAATAATACTAATAGTATATTTTCTTTTAAAATAAGATTGCAAATCTTGCTGCGTTCCTATTGACAGCATAATATTATATATCATATAATATCGTTATAAAAATAATATCCTTTTTCTCTTTCCAACAGGGTCATGTCCCTCCCGCCAACCTGCCGCTGGAAAGGGATCTTTGGAAAGGAGGTTCCCAATGGCTTTACCCATCAGTTCCGGATTGATGGACGCGATTGTTTTGGCTGTGGTCGCCCGGGAGGGGACCTACGGATATAAAATCACCCAGGACATCCGCCGTGTCATCGATATTTCTGAATCCACCCTTTATCCGGTCCTTCGCCGGCTGCAAAAGGATCACTGCCTGGAAACCTATGACCAGGAATTCCAGGGACGCAACCGGCGTTACTACCGCATCACCCCTGTAGGGCTGGCCCGCTTATCCGCCTATCTGGGGGAATGGCAGGAACATAAGACACGGATTGACCAGATCTTTTTCCCTCACAGCAGTACACAGAAGGAGGAACAGCATCTATGAACAGAAAGGAATTTCTCTCCCGTCTCCGGGCTGCCCTGTGCAGCTTGCCGGAGGAGGAACGGGAAAGCGCGGTAAAATATTACGAGGAATATTTTGACGAGGGCGGTCCGGAGCGGGAGCAGGAAATTCTCCGGGAGCTGGGCAGCCCCGAGGCCATCGCCCAGGGAATTCTCCAGGATTATGCTGGAAATAACCCCCAGTGGGCGGCCATTCACTATGCCAAATCCGTCCCTTCCCCTGCCTCCCCTCCTGCCAAAAGCAAATTTCCGGTTTGGGGAATCGTTCTCATCTGCCTGCTCCTTTCCCCCCTGCTGATCCCTTTGGGACTGGTGGGGCTGGCCATCATTCTGGGCTCTTTTGGCGCGATTTTCGGCTTGTTTATCGGCTGCATCGCCCTGATGGCCGCCTTCGCCATCACCGCTTTGGCAGTGCTGGTGGCGGGTCTTTTCATCGCCTTTTCCGGTCTGGGAATGGCCTTGGCGGCGCCGTCCGCCGCGCTGCTTTGTGTAGGCATAGGGCTGCTGCTGATTGGCGGCAGTCTGTTGGGGATAGTGGCAGCCATCTGGCTCATTGTCACCTGTATCCCCACGCTGATCCGTTGGATCGGAAATCTTTGCCGTCTGCCCTTCCGCAAAGGAGGTGAGCGGGTATGAAAAAATTCTACCGCACCATGCTGGCCCTGGCCGGCGGTCTGCTGATCCTGGGCGCACTGTTGGCGGCGGCTGGACTGCTGTTGGGCGCTCCCCTGTCCACCCTCGCCATGCCCGGTCCCTTTGGAGCGCGGCTCTTCCCCCATCTCAGCTACTCCGGTTCTCAAAGCACAGACTCCCCGGCTTTTTCTCAATCCTATGAGGGGGTCCGCTCTTTGGAAATTCAGGGAGGGCAGGCTGTCATCAACATCGCGACCGGCAACAGCTTTTCCATCGACGTTCTGCGCCCTCTTCCTGACTTTTTCTCCCAGGTGAGGGATGGTCATTGGGTAATTTGTTCCGGTGGTCATCAGGACCACCAGCTGCAGCCAGGGGAGGAATCAGAAATCACCATCACTCTTCCTGAGGACTTTGTGGCGGAACAGTTGCGGATGGAGCTGGGGATCAGCGCCCTCTCCGCTTCCCGCCTGGCCGCCCGGAAGGCGGAGCTGGAGGTGTCCTTAGGTTCCCTGGAGATCAAAAAGCTGGATTGTCCCGATCTTTCCCTGGATGTGGGAATGGGATCCGCTGCGATCACCCTCGCTGGCAGAGAGGACGAGGTGGCCTTCCAGGTGGAAAACGCAATGGGATCCGTCACGGTGGGCTCCCACCGCTGGGAAGGTTTGTCCCTGGAGGAACACTGGAATTCCGACGCTCCCAACCAAGCGGAAATCTCCTGCTCCATGGGGGAAGTGACCATCAACTGGGAAGATTAACCTTCAGAAAAACGAAACCAACTGCCGCACTGGGGAATCATCCCCCCCAAACAGCTAAAAACAGGAGGAAGCAAAGGGATTTCCCCCCGCTTCCTCCTGTTTGATTGTAGGGCCGAAATAAAACAGTATGGTTTAAGATACTGCTCCGATTCTCAGATGTCCCGTGATATAGAATTCACACCAGGTCAGCAGCTGCTCTACAATATTGGAATAATCCTGGGTGGGATAAACCCAAAATACCACATTCCCATCCTCCATAAAGGCCGGCGTAAACTCAAACATTCCTGTATTCCACAATTCTGTCGCTTCCTCGTCCTCCACCAGGCACACCGTCTTTCTGTCCTGGGACATCATCCGCTCCATCAGCGTATTCACATCCAGCAGCAGATAGCCAGGCGACATCTCCGTATCCAGCTCCATCTGATTCATCAGGCGGCTGACAGTGCTGCCCTCATTCTCAATTTCCTGGGTGCTGAGCACAGTCATTGCGCCATCCATCCGTTGGATCCGGCTCACTCCCTGCTGATAAAGCTCATCCAGGAACTGCTGGGTGGCGTCGTTCCATTGGTCATCCTGATAAAGTACGGTAATGGGCCCGCCGTCAGACTGGACGCCCCCCACAAAAGCCTTGGCGGCGATACTGTTGTCATCAAACTGAATCGCCAGCGGTCCCAAATGCTCGGGATAAAGCACCAGTTCGTTCACATTTCCCTGGTCATACCATAGATTCAGCGTATCTATCGCCTGGCTGCTGGAGAAATAGGTCACCTCATATTCCACCCCGGAAAGCCCTCTCAGCAGCGGCTGTATTTCATCCTTCAGCACTTCATGGCACCGCAGGGAAACTTTTTCCTTTTTCACATTGTCCGCAGCGGAACTGGCGGGAGGCGTGCTGCTCTGTTCGCCAGTACCTTCATGCCCTTCATGTAAAATAAAGGAGGCTACAATGGGTTCTACCACGCTGTGATCGTATTTGCTGTTATCATACAGCAGATCCGGCGCCCGGGTCGCAACCGCCACCCGCACTTTGCCGTCAGTGATGACATAAAGGGTCATGGAGCGGATTTCCTCAAAGGAGCCGATATTGTCCCCCGTCTCATACAGGCAGCCGGTATACATGGCAGAATAGTTTCCGATCTCCACATTGCTCAGCGCGCCGCCTCCGCCTGGAATAACGGTATCAGGATAAAACTTGACGGCATAATCCACAATATCGCCGGTGGTATCCCTGGTGACATCCAACACCTCCACCTCATACCGCACGCCGCCTTCAATTCCTGAAACCATGGGGTATCCCGCTTCATTGAAGGAGGGCAGCCAGCTGTTGGGGAAGGTGAAACCAATGTCGTCATCCTGATAGCTCCCCTTTTGGAATCCCTTCTGGGAAGAATCCCCCTGAGAAGAATCCGCCTGGGAGGCCTCCGATTCCGCCTCCGGAAGCTGGACTGTGGAGGAAGAAGAGGATTCCTGCGCTTCCTGGGAAGACGGTTTCTCTGCCTGAATCTCCTGCCCGCTGCTGGACGAAGCGACAGAAGAAATCGGTGCATTTCTTTCTCCCGCCAGGGGCAATAACGCCAAAACCACCAACACCAGGCAGCAACATCCGCCAATGGCTGCCAACAGCTTCTTCTGCCGGAGCAGCGGCTGGAGGCTTTCCAAAAGATTTCCCTGTCCTTCCCTCTTTTTCTTGGGCGGTTTTGTTTCTTCCCACCGTTTCCAATTGGGGTCCGGACCGGGAGTTGGACCAGGGGTTGGACCGGGGGTTGGGGCGGAGGCATAAAGGGCTGCTTCCATCTCTTTGACATTCTGCCAGCGCTCTTCCCGCCGGATCTGCAATCCCTTCATCAGGCACTGTTCCACCTGAGGACTCAACCGAACCCCAAAGCTGGAAGGCGGCGCCAGCTGGCCTCCCTCCTCCATCCGCTGGATGGCGTTGGGAGGAACCTGACCGGTGAGCGCCCGATAGATGGTGGCGCTCAGGGCATAAACATCGGTCCAGGGGCCCTGGACTCCCTGGCTGGAATACTGCTCCAAAGGGGCGTAGCCGCCCTTTACAATGACCGAAAGGCTCTTTTCTCCCTGGGCCTTGTTGACATCCCTGGCTGCCCCAAAGTCCAGCAGCCGCAGACGGCCATCCTTTTCCACCATAATGTTGTCCGGGCTGATGTCCCGGTGGATGATTCCCGCCTGATGAACCTGCTCCAAGGATTCCAGCAGGGGCTTAAACATCGGCAGCAATTCCTCCGGCGACAAGGTGCCGCCCCGCAGCTCCAGATACTTTTTCAGCGTGATGCCGTCCACAAACTCCATGACGATGTAGGCGGTGCCATTCTCCTGGAAAAAGTCCCGCACTCCCACTACGCCTGGAAGATTGCAGCATTTTGCCAGCCGCCGGGCTTCATCAATAAACTTTTCCTTCCCCTGGCTGAAATAGTCTCCCCGCTCCCCGGAAAGAGGATTGAGCAATCCGCTTTGGGTGCTGTCCCGCACCACCAAATCCACCGGACAATACTCCTTGATGGCCAGTTTCAGATCCAGGTTCAGATCCCATCCCAGATAGGTGATGCCGAAGCCTCCTTCCCCCAGCGCACGGCCCACCAGATATTTACCGTTGAGAATGGTGCGGGGACGAAGCTGATGGTATTCCTTCCAGTCTTCTTCCACATAACCGCAATGGGGGCACCGGCCCGGTTGAGGCTTTTCGTTCATGCAACCCATGCACAAAAGGTCGATGTTCATGATCTTCCTCCTCGCTTCTTCCGCTTTTCCCTTCTTCTGTCATTATTGTAGCACCTTTTTCCCGGCAGAAGGTCCTAAAAATTATGGGAAAGGGCGGGAGAATCCCCCAAGGATTCCTAAAAATAATAGGAATCCCCTCTTTCTTTTCTCATTGTTGGAAACGGGAGCGGCTCCGGGGAAAGGCAGAAAGCAAAAAGGCCGGCCGGGTTTATCCCATACAGACAAACCCGGCCGGTTCAAGTTTTGCTTCCCGGAGAGATGGCGTTTTTTCCGATCTCAACCGTTACTGTAGCTTCAAAATTACTGCTGATAATATTTGATTAACGCCTGGGTACCGTCATCGCCATAGCCTTTTTCCGCCATGCCCTCGTAAAGGCGCAGCACCGATTCCAGCATCTCCAGCTCGATTCCCCGGCTCTTGCTTTCCTCTTCAATGATCTTCATATCCTTGATGAAGTGTTTGATAAAAAATCCCGGGGCCAAATCCCCTTTCAGCACGCGGGGCGCCATATTGTTGATCTGCCAGCTGCCTGCCGCGCCGCCGCTGATGGCCGCCAACATCTTTTGGGGATCCAAGCCCACTTTCTGGGCATAGACCAACGCCTCGGTATAGGCGGCGGTGGCTCCAGCTACACAAATCTGGTTGCAGGCTTTGGTATGCTGTCCGCAGCCGGCGGGACCCATCAGATTGATGCTCTTGCCCATACACTCCAGCAAAGGCATGGCATCTTCCAGATCCTCCTGGTCTCCGCCCACCATGATGGAGAGGGTGGCCGCCTTGGCTCCGCTGTCGCCGCCAGAAACGGGAGCATCCATCACCCGGATTCCTTTCTTCTTTCCTTCCTCATAGAGCCGTTGGGCCAGAGCCGGGGAAGAAGTGGTCATATCAATGGCCAAAGCGCCCTTTTTGGCGGAATCAAAGATGCCGCCCTCCTTCAGGAATACTTCCTCCACATCTTGGGGATAACCTACCATCACAAAAATATAGTCGGCATCCGCCACCGCTTCCCTGATGGTACCCACCGTCCGAAAACCGTAGGCCTCCTCCAGGGCCTTTCGCTTTTCTTCCTTGCGGACATAAGCGGTCACAGGATACCCATGTTTCACCAGATGGCCGGCCATAGGAGCCCCCATCACACCGGCGCCAATCCAGGCTGCTTTCTTCATCTTGGACAACTTCCTTTCCTGATGATGGAATTTTCCACCCGCAGCATCCCGGGCGGAATCTTCTTTGAGTATAGCCGATTCTCCCGGAAAAAGTCAACTGCCAATCAGCCGGCGTTCCTTTCCCTTGCCGGGAAAAGAAACAGGAACGCCTTTTCCGGCACTTTTCTCCAAAGGTTAGGAAGCCGAATAACAAAAACTTCATCTGTCCGGAAGTTTCTGTGGGAAAGTCCCCTTGATTTGAAAATGGGGTTCATTTTTATGGTTGTACAGGCCGGTCCACGATCGGATTTTGCCATCCTGCTGATGCAAACGTTCTCTATGGCAGGCCACAAAATTGAGAGAAAAATCCTTTTTGCAAAAAAATCGCCGCACAAGATGTGCGGCGATCAGGCTGTCGAAAAACCCACCTTCAAAAAGGAAACAACATTCAAAATCATAAAAATCAGGACATGC
>CASFXA010000144.1 GCA_949298535.1 uncultured Oscillospiraceae bacterium | reverse complement strand
GGAATCCGGGTGGCGAGACAGGCGTAGGCGGGCTTGTCCCAGGTAAACAGCCCCGCTTCCCTGCTGCGCCGGCGCACTTCCTTTTTGGTGATGCCGCATTCCCTTAGCGGGGAACGGACCTCCAGCTCCCGCAGGGCTTTCATTCCCGGGCGGTCACCGGCATCATCGGAGGCATTGGTGCCGTCTATGAGCACCGGCCATCCGTCCGCTGCCGCCTGCCGCCGGATGAGGCTGAAAATGGCGTTTTTGCAGTGATAGCACCGGTCCCCGGGATTACAGGCCACCTGGGGCAGATCCAGGACATCGGTTTCCAGCACCGTCATCTTCGCCCCCAGCTGACCGGCCAGCTTCCGGGCATCCTCCAGTTCAAACCGGGGCTGAAAGGGGGTTTTGACATAATAAGCCTCTACCTGGGCGCCGTAATGGAGGGCTGCCCACAGGAGAAAGGCAGAATCCACACCCCCGGAAAAACCCAGGGCGACAGCGGGATTTTCAGCGAAAAATTCAGAAAGTTCCATCTGTTGCGTCTCCTTTCAGAGATTGAGGTTCTCAGGAGGCCAATGATTGAACGGGTGACAACGGCACCACCACTGGAAAACCGTGGCTTTGTTCCACTGTCACCGGCATCCCGTACACCTGGCTGAGTAGCTCTCCGGTCATGATCTCCACGCCTCCCTGTGCCCGAACTCCATGATGTTCCATCAGGACAAAGCGGTCACAGTACCGCAGGGCCAGATTCAGATCGTGGATCACCAGCAGTACCGTCAATCCTTCTTCCCGGGTCAGTCGTGAAACCAGAGCCAACATCCCATGCTGGTTTTTCAGGTCCAGGCTGCTGGTAGGTTCGTCCAGCAGCAGCACCTGGGGCTTCTGAGCCAGAGCCCGGGCCAGCAGCACCTTCTGCCTCTGCCCGCCGGAAAGCTCATCCAGATAGGCCATGGAAAGGTCTATCAGCTCCATCCGCTCCAGAATTTCCTCCACTACCCTGTAATCCTCCGCCGTGGGACCAAAGCGGATAAAGGGCTTGCGCCCCAGGAGCACCGTATCAAAGACCGTGAAACGGGCGGCTTCTCCATACTGTGCCACATAGGCCACCTGCCGGGCAATCTGTCGGGGGGAGCAGGCCAGCAGATCCTGTCCATCCAGCAGCACTCTGCCGGACTTTGGGGTGAGGATTTTACACAGGCACTGAATGAGGGTGCTTTTGCCCGCGCCGTTATTGCCCAGAATGGCGGTGCAATGTCCCTTCGCAGCTTCAAATGACACTCCCTCCAGCACAGGACGGGAGACGGTATAACCGAAGGTGAGATTTTCCACCGAAAGCATTTATTTCGCCCCCTTGTAGATGAGATAGAGAAACAGCGGCGCTCCCAGAAAAGAAGTGACCGCGCCGATGGGCAGCACCATGGGGGAGGCTGCCACCCGGGCCAGCAGATCGCTGAGGAGCAGCACACTGGCCCCCGCCAGCGCTGAGGCAGGAAGGAGGAAACGGTGGTCGCTGCCCACCAGCCGCCGGACCATGTGAGGCGCGATGAGGCCCACAAAGTTGATGATCCCCACAAAGGATACCGCCGCCGCCGATAAGAGCGCCGCCAGGGTCATGGTCACCAGGGTCAGCCGTTCCACCGGCACCCCCAGGCTCTTGGCTGTCTGAGGGCCGCTCTGGAGAGCATTATAGCTCCAGCTGTGGAGCAAAAAGTAAGCGAAAGCCACCAGCAGTACCAGAAAAATCAGTCCGGTTTCGTTCCAGCCGGCCCGCCCCAGGTCTCCGAAGGTCCAGTAGACCACCGAAGCCAGCACCACATCATCGGCAAAGTACTGCACCAGAGTAGCGCCGCCGGTAAACAGGGAGGAAAGAGCCACACCGGCCAGTATCATGGTGGCGGGGGTGGACATCCGCACTCGGGAGAGGGCCAGAATGACGCAGACCGTCACCATCCCCCCAAGGAAAGCACAGAAGGTCACCAGCGTGGGATTATAAATGGTGATGGTACCGCTGGTGGAGCTGCCCTGCTGGGCTCCCGCCCCCAGACAGACGATCGCCACCGTGGCCCCGAAGGAAGCCCCCTGAGAGACCCCCAGAGTGGAAGCGGAGGCCAAAGGATTGTGGAGAACGCTTTGCATCACACAGCCCGCCACAGCCAGACCACAGCCCACCACCACAGCGGCGGCGATCCGGGGCATCCGCACATTCCAAACGATGGTGGAGGTTTGCGTTGTACCCCGGCCAACCAGAGCCGCCAGCACCTGCCCCAGGGTCAATCCTGAGGAACCGGCCAGGATGGAGGCCAGCACCGCCCCCACCAGTACCAGCGCCAAAGCTGCCAGCAGCAATATCTTCCGGCCCAGGTAGCGCCGGTACTCCCCCATGGGGGAAGGATTATGGGCCAATGGTGATGGGTTCAAAGGACAGACCCGCCTCCTTCATCTCGCTGTAAAAAGCTGTGCCTAAAAACAGTTCCAGCAGTTCATCCGCCTTCTGGTCCATATCCACATCGGCAAACTGCTCCGGGAACAGCACCTTTCCGGCATAATAAGCGTCGGCAATGGCGATTTCAATATTGGTGGCGTACTGGTTGAAGCAGGGCAGAGCGTAAACTTTCCCCTCCCGCACCGCCCGGAGAGACTGAAAATAGACGGGATTTTTGGCGTATTCATCACTGACCAAAGACATATTGGCCGGGTCCAGAAAGATTACGTCCGGGTCCCACGCCAGGACCTGCTCCAGGTCCACCTCAAAGCCCCCCTCCTGACGGATTCCGTCCGCCACGTTCACCGCTCCGATGGCGGTAAAGGGGCCAAAATTGCTGTAGGTTCCTCCGAAGCCATGGCCGCCGGAATAGGTGACAGCTCCGGCATAGGCGGAAGGCTTTTCCTCCTGGGGAATGTCCTTGGTCCGTTCCGCCAGGTCCTGCCTGATCTCCTCCATAGCCTCCACCAGCTGGGCGCACCGCTCCTCCCGTCCCAGCACCTGGCCCACCAGGGTGAGGGCCTGGGATACGGAGGGGTCAAAGAGATTGCTTTGGTAGCCGATGGATACCACCGGAATCCCTGTTTTTGCCGCCAGCTCTTCCAGCGCGTCGCTGGTGTAGGCGGTGAGGATCACATCCGGTTGAAGGGAAATGATCTCCTCCTCATAGGCGGTATAGCCTCTTCCGCCCCCCTTGCCGATGCTGGGCAGGTCCTGAAACTGAGGGGAATAGACATAGTTATACGGTCGGGCAATCTGCCGCTTCTTGTCAGTGTCCTCCACGCCGGTGACCAGATCGGCTCCCTGGGCGTAGCAGACCAGCCGCAAAGCACCGGAGCCGGTGCAGATAACCGAGTTGATCTCCTGGGGAAGCTCCACCTGGCGGCCCATCAGGTCGGTGACAGTGCGGGTGGCTTGCTGCCCTGCCGTGGCGACTTCCCCACTGGGGGCAGAGACAGCGGAAGATGTGGCCGGAGCCGAAGTCTGTCCGCAGCCGGAGAGGGTCAGCATGACCGCTGCAATGAGCGAAATGGTTCTGGAAAATTTTTTCACGCTTTCTCTCCTTACCAGCCCCGGCTGTAATCTTTAAAGCAATCCAGGCAGACCTTTTTCCCATCCTGGAGGCGGATCTTGTGCTCCGGCGCCCCCTCGCCGCATTTTTCACACACCACAGTGGAAAACATTCTGGCCCGCTGGGGCAGGGGGAAGGAAGGTTTTCCAAAGGCGAACACCTCCTCCGCCGGAGCCTCCAGAATATAGCGGATCTTTTCCTCCCGGGTCATCTCTTCCGGCAGAGGCTTGAGGTAAAGGCGAAGGCTGCGCCCGCTTTTTCGCTCAAAAAAGCTGAAGGCCTGCTTGCCGGTGGGGCGCAGAATCAGATTTCCTTTCCCCATGGTACAGCTGAGAAGGGCCTGGATGCCATCCACACCGCAGGCGTCGTTTTCGGTGACACAAACCAGCTCCTCATCCTCCGCCCGTCCGGCAGCAAACTCCTCCAGCACAATCATGGCTGCCCGAACGCCGATGGCCAGTCCCGGGCACTGATGGCCATGGAAGGCCACCGCTTTATCCCAAAGTTCTCTGTTCATCTGTCAACTCTCCCATTTTGTCATTTCACTTGCCAGTACAAGGCGGTAACGGTCGTGTCGGTTTCTTCCTCCACCATGCCATCCCTGGCAATACTCCCCAGATATCCGGCAATCTGCCGCTCCTTCTCCCTGTCCAGCTGCCCAAAGGTAGCCATGCGGCAGGTGTAAAAGGAAATCGCTTCTTCCAGAGGCAGCACATGGTCCCAATGCTGCACCTCATAATCCAGTCGGGGGCAATATCCCTCCAGCCACAGCAGGCTCAAACCATAGGCCAGCTCCTCATCAGGGCGGGCAAGGTCGGTATCCACCCCGATCAGCTGCCGCAGAGGGTCCAGCACCGAATTGGTCCGGCGGGTGGGCTTGGTCAGAAGGCACCAGTTCCGGCTGGCGCTGGACAGCTTGCGGAAGGTTTCAGCAGAGCAGATGGCCGGCGTGGTGTTGGCCAGCACCAGGTCAAAGGCTCCCTCCCAGTCTTTGCCGGCCAGATCCACCTGCCGCCAGTTGTCGGCGGAAAAGGTGGCGGTACTTCCTTCCTCCTCTTCCCGCCGCCGGGCATACCGGATCATCTCCGGGGAAATATCGGTACCATGGGCCTTCATTCCCCGCTTTGCCAGCAAAAAGGTGTATTTTCCCGCTCCGCAGCCTACATCCAGGGCGGTTCCTCCGGTCTGGATCATTCCATGATCCTCCATCAGCCGCAGGGTGAAGCTGTTTTCCCGCCGGGGCAGCTGACGGGAACTTTCCGCAAAGCTGGCCGCCCTTCCGTCCCACCAGGCGGTCATGGCTGTATCATTGGTTTGGCTGCCGGTCCAGGCCGCCTCAATCTGTTCCAAAAGCACAGGCTTTCCTCCTTCATTTCTTTCCCCTGCCATAAAACAAAGCAAAAAAGAAAAGACCGGTTTACCCGTCCCTTGAGGACAGGCAAAACAGCCTTCTGCACTGTTATTCTTTCTCCTATGCCGCCTCCGGGGCGGTAGCGCGGGGGAAAACCAGCTTCCTGCCGGCATCGCTGACTTGTGCCAGCGGTTCTGGTTCTATTTTAGCAAAAAGCGGAAGCGGTGTCAATTGGCCGCCTCGCTTCCCCGAGGGAAAGCCTTGCAGAGCTTGCGGCGAAAGGGCCCCTGCGGCCTTTCCCGGGACACAGTTTTTTCCCTGTGAAAAAGCGGCCAAGGGGGGCCATCCTTTTGGCAGGTTCCGGCAGAGGGACCGGACTGAAAAACTTCCAGCGGCTGTCTTGGACGGATACCTTTCCGAGGCAATGGGAACGGCCATTTTCCCTTCCGCTGTGGATTGCACCGTTCTTCCCTTGCTGCAAGGAGAGAAATTTCCTTTCTTCCAGACCTCCTGCCGGCAGGACAAAGCCCCCATCTTTTGGGATGGGGGCTCAGGCTGTCAAAAAACCGCTTTCAAAAGGAAAACAACATTCACAATCATAAAAATCAGGACATGCGCCTGATTTTTATCCCACGACCCGCGCCCACAGGGGCGCGAAACCGGGGGTATCGCCGCTGGTTTCGTCAGGAACCTGCGGCGTATCCAGGGGGTATGGGATACCCCCTGGAAGCGTGTCGAATTTTTTCGACACGCTCAGCCCCCATCTTTTGGGATGGGGGCTGACTTGATCTGGAACCCTTTGACGCGCTTTTCTCTCACACAATAAAAGCGTCGTGGATGGCGTTGACAGCACGTTTGCAGTCGTCCTTGTTGATGAGCACCGAAATCTTGATCTCGCTGGTGGAGATCATCTGAATGTTGATGCCCGCATCCGCCAGAGCCTCAAACATCTTGGCGGCCACGCCTGGGTTGGTTGCCATACCGGCGCCTACAATGGACACCTTGGAAATGTTGTCGTCATAGACGATCTCCTTGGCGTTCATCACCTTTTTCAGATCGTCCAGCACCTCCAGCGCTTCCTCCATCTGATCTGCCGCCACGGTGAAGGCGATGTCCTTGGTGTTGTTGCGGCCTATCGACTGAAGAATAATATCCACATTGATCTTTTTCGCCGCCAGGGAGGAGAAAATCTTAAAAGCGATACCGGGAACATCCTGCACGCCGATAATGGACAGGCGCGCCACATTATTATCTTTGGCAACTCCTTTGATGAGCATCTTTTCCACGTCAACGACCTCCTTGATTACCGTTCCGGGCTTCCGTGTCAGGCTGGAAAGCACCTCAAGATTCACATTATACTTTTTCGCCATCTCCACGCTGCGGGTGTGGAGTACCTGGGCTCCCAGACTGGACAGCTCCAGCATCTCATCAAAGGAGATAACGTCCAGCTTCCGGGCGTTGGGGACGATCCGGGGATCCGATGTATAGACCCCGTCCACATCGGTATAAATCTGACAGAGATCGGCGTGAAGTACCGCCGCCAGGGCCACCGCGCTGGTATCCGAGCCGCCCCGGCCCAGAGTGGTGATGTCGTCATAGCGGTTGATGCCCTGGAAGCCTGCCACAATGATGATGTTCCCTTTGTCCAGCTCATTGCGCAGCCGCTCCTTGTCGATGCGGCGGATACGGCTGCTGCCGTGGGTGGAATCGGTGACAAAGCCTGCCTGCCAGCCGGTAAGGGATTTGACAGGGTACCCCAGCTTCTCAATGGCCATAGCCAGCAGGGCGATGGAGATCTGTTCTCCAGTGGACAGAAGGACGTCCATCTCCCGCTTGGACGGCTTTTCGTTGATTTCCTTGGCTTTTTCAATGAGGTCGTCGGTGGTGTCTCCCTGGGCGGAGACCACCACCACCACATTGTTGCCCTTGGCGTAGGTTTCGGTGACGATGTTTGCAACATTCATGATCCGTTCGGCATTGGCCACCGAAGTGCCGCCGAACTTCTGCACGATCAGGCTCATCTTGTTCCCTCCAATGTTCTGTTGAGAATGTCAAACCGCCGGGGCCGCGGCGGCTGCAGGTAAAGCGGAAGAGGCGGTCAGGGCCGGACCTCCACGACGGTGCCGGTGTTATCCGGCTCCAGCAGTTCCAACCGCCAGGCTGCCAGCCCCGCCGTATCCAGATAGCACCGCAGATGACGGAAAAAGCTATCCTTTTCGGCAGGTACCAGAGCCATCAAGGTGGAACCGGCTCCGCTGATGTACACGCATAACGCTCCAAACTCCAGCGCGCAATCCATCACCTGGGACGCCCCCGGGATCAGGGAAAGGCGGTAGGGCTGATGGAGGCGATCCTGAGAGGCCACCCGCAGATTTTCATACTTGCCGGTGGCCAGGCTCACCGCCATCAAAGCGGAGCGGGAAAGGTTAAAGACCGCTTCTTTGTGGGTGACCTCCTTGGGCAGCGCCGCCCGCGCCAGGCTGGTTTTCAGCTCACTGTCCGGAATGATGGCGGCAAAGCGCAGGTCATCCTTCAGTTCCTGGCGGCAATAGAACACCTTGCCGTTTTCAATGGCAGCGGTGACCTGCCCTCCCAAAATAGCAGGAGTGGAATTGTCCGGATGCCCCTCCATGGTGGCAGCCATATTGATGATGTCCTCCCGGCTCAGGGGCTCCCCCATGAGAAGATTGGCCCCCGTCAGCCCCGCCACAATACAGGCGGAACTGGAACCCAGACCTCTGGCCATTGGGATGACGTTTTCCTGGCGGATATGCAAGCCCGGCAAAGGCTTCCCACACAGATCAAACAGATACTTGGCGGTCTTATATATCAGATTATGCTCATCGGTGGGGATGGGTGCGCTGTCCAGCGCCTCTACCAACACCCCGTCCCACAGCTCCATCTCCACGGTATTATACATCTGCACCGCCAGACCCAATGAGTCAAAACCAGAGCCAATATTGGCGCTGGTGGCGGGGACTTTTATTTGTATCATCGCAAATCTTCTCCTTGTTCCAGGAATTGAAGCGATCCCCTGTCAAAGCGGGGAAAAGCTCCCGGGAAATCTTCCCTTTCCGGTTTCCAGGCCCCAAAATATGGGCACCACGGGGTACAGCCGCCGCTTCCGGGGGACTACTCTCATTCCTCCAGCACGCGAACCATGCCCAGAACTTTTACATCGTTCTCCCGCAGGGCATCCAGCTTCCGGCTCAGCTCCCCCTCAGTGGTGCGGGGAGTGATAAACGCCACCTGCCCCTTGGGCGCAGAAACCGAAACAGCATCCCCAAAGAGGACATGAAACTTGGCCGTGGCCTGGTTGCTGCTCTCCAGCCGGACCAGCGCGGAAACAGGACAGTTTTCAAAGGCTTCCAAACGGCTGCCGTCCCCATCCTTCCACTGAAGGGTGTGGATGGTGCCCTCTGCCCGGATGGCGTCAATCACATCCGACACCACAGCGGAGGCGGTGGGCAGCTTGCCGGCTCCCTTGCCATAGAACATCACATCACCGGTAGCGTTGCCCCGAACCAAAATTCCGTTATAAACATCGTCCACTGTAGACAGCTGACTGTCCCGGGACACCAGCGCCGGAGCAACCAGAATAGCCAACTTGCCATTCTCCAGAAGCCGGGACTGGCCGATGAGCTTAATCACCCCGCCCCAGGCGGCGGCACAGGCCACATCGTCCGGAGTGATCCCGGTAATACCCTCGGTGTGGACCCACTGGGGATAAACATGGTTGCCGAAGGCAAGTGCCGACAGGATACAAATTTTCCGGCAGGCATCGTGGCCCTCCACGTCGGCGGAGGGATCCCGTTCGGCATAGCCCAGCTGCTGAGCCAGTGCAAGGGCCTCCTCAAAGGCCATCTTCTCCCGAATCATCTTGGTGAGGATGAAATTGGTGGTGCCGTTGAGAATCCCGGCGATAGCGGTGATCTCATTGGCTCCCAGACAGAGATGAAGCGGCTTGATAATGGGGATTCCGCCGCCGACGCTGGCCTCAAAGAGGAAATTCACGTTGTTCCGGGCAGCCAGCTCCAGCAGCTGGGCTCCCTTGGCAGCCACCAGCTCCTTGTTGGAGGTGACTACGCTCTTGCCGGCGGCCAAACTGCGGCTGACAAAGGTGAAGGCTGGCTCCACGCCTCCCATCACCTCTACCACCACGCCCACCTCCGGGTCTGCAGCGATCACCTCAAAATCTTTGACGAAAATATGGGAATAAAGCAGACCGGGGAAATCCCTGCGGTCCAGAATATATTTGATCTCCACTGGACAGCCGGCTTTCTTCTCAATGCCGGAGCGATTGGCGGTCAGCACCTCCACCACTCCGGAGCCCACGACGCCGTGGCCCAAAATCGCAATCTTCATGGACAAAATCCTCCTTTTTCTCCGTCAGCGGGTGGTGAGAATACGAACCTCCACCACACCGTCCAGGGTTTCCAGACGGCTGACCAGCTGGGACACCTGGGTCTCCTTGCCCAGACGGGCGGAAATGGACACCGGAGCCACGCCGTCCACCGGGATATTTTGATTGACGGTGAGGATATTGGCCCCCAACAGGGAGAGTTCATTAATCAGGGAAGAGAGAACGCCGGGGCGATCCACCAGATTGGTGTTCATGGTCACCACGTTCTCATCAATATTCTCATTGTGCATAAACACATAGTCCTTATACTTATACAAAGCGCTGCGGGAAATTCCGGCGGCCTTGGCGGCCTCCGACAGATTGCGCACTTTGCCCACCGCCAGCAGGCGCTTGGCCTCCACGACCTTTTCAAAGACGCTGGGCAGAACGCTGGCGTCCACCAGCAGCATCCGTGGCTGATTCATTCTTGATCCACCTTTCCAAAAACAAGACAGCACCGCCCTGCTGACAGCTGCAGAAGGACAGTACAAAGACAGTTGTCATCGCTGTGAATACAATAGTACCATGTTGCCGTCACCCTCTCAATGGCGGAAATGACGAAATTCATCCACAATCTGCCGCTTTTTTTGTTTTTCACGGACACTCTGTCGCTGGGTCGTGGATTTTCCTGCTGATCCCTCCTCCGATTTTATTTTTGCAGCATCCGTTCCTTTACAGCGGCAGCAGGGGGCGTACAAATTTTTCCGGGTATGGATCCGCCTTTTTTGCCGTATAAGTATAAAAGGAAGAAAGGATTCTTTATCAGATCAGGAGGAAGGCCATGGAAGAACGATTTCTCAAGGGCTTTGCCTGTGCCGTTGCCGCCGGGGCGCTGGCCTGGGTGCTTTTCCACTGGGTTCTTCCCTGTCTGTGGCCCTTTCTGGCGGGAGGAGCGGTGGCTGTGGCGCTGCGTCCCGCGGCCCGGGGGATCCGGAGCCTGACCCGAATGAGCTGGAAGGCCTCGGCAGCGGCAGCTTGTCTGCTGTTTTACGCGGTTTTCGGGATGCTGCTGTGGAACCTGGGTTTTCTTCTCTTCGCTCAGGGAGCCGCATTGTTTACCCGTTTGCCGGAATTGTTCGCCCAGGAGATCCATCCCGGCATCACCCGCCTGGGGGATCAGTGTATCGGTTGGCTCCAACGCTTTTTTCCTGCCGCTTCCCGTCAGATGGATCAGCTTTCCAACCAATTGACCAGACTGGCGGAAGAGGGCGTTTCCACCCTTTCCACCGCGGCGATGCGTCAGGGCGCTGATTTCGCCGGACATCTTCCCGCTTTTTTGCTGGCCCTTTCCTTCGCCATTCTTTCCTCCTTCTTCTTTCTGATGGACTACCAACAAATCTCCTCTTTCCTGCTGCGGCAGCTGCCCCGCTCCGCCCAAAAAACCGTTTTAGAATCCAAAGTCTATCTGATGGACACCGGGCGCCGGGTAGTGGAAGCCTATTTTCTGCTGATGCTCCTGACCTTCGGAGAAGTGGCGGTGGGGCTGTGGCTGCTGCGGGTGGAGTATTTTGCGGTGATGGGGCTGCTGGTGGCTGCGGTGGACATTCTTCCCATCCTGGGCAGCGGCAGCATCCTGATCCCCTGGGGGCTTTATCTCCTTCTCACCGGTCAGGGGCCCCTGGGCGCCGGAATCCTGATCCTTTATGGGGTGGTCACCGTCGTGCGGACCATTCTGGAACCGAAGCTTCTGGGCAACCGCATCGGCCTCCATCCCCTGGCCACCATCCTGTCCATGTACCTGGGGCTGCGCCTGGGGGGCTTTGGAGGGCTGATTCTGGCTCCGATTGTGCTGACGCTGCTGCTGCATCTGGACCGGGCGGGACACATTCATCTGTTTCGGTAAAGTTTGTCTTTTTTCCAGGTTCAGTTTTTCCTGCCGCCTTATTGCTGCAAACACAAAGGTGGGACGAGGCCGGGGAACGATTCGACAAAAATGCAGCAAGTCTTTTTCCTCCTGCCGTTCCGGAAAGATTTTTCTTGATCGTATTCAGCAAACCAGCTTTTTGCGGAAATATTTCAAATTAAAACAAAGCGGAAAGCCCTGATCGCTCAAGACTTTCCGCCAAAACTAATCCCTCCTCCTCATCAAACCTGGAGAAACCGAGGGATTTTTTCTTTTATAAAAACGTCAACCCTCCGACTGGAGAGCGGAAACCGGAGGGATCACATCGCAATTGGCGCAAATGTCTTCTCCAGAAGCCCCGTTGCAGTTGACAAAGCTGTCGCCCACAGTGGCTACTGCGCCGAACTCCACCGGAACCGCTATCCTGAATAAAGCAACGGCATTGTTTGCTGTAGCAACTGAGGAAAACCTTCTGACACCTGAAGCCCTTCTGCCAAGCCTGTCCGAAAACGACAGAATCCATCCTTTCTCCTAAAACGGGTTAACTCTATTTGCTTTTTTCTTTCAACAGCTGCAGCCTCTTTTCTCTGGAGCGTAAGGGCAGAAAAGGATGAAGAAAAATAAAATTGTATTTCCTTCGGCTTTCTCCATTGAGAATATCTCTTTTGCTCTGTAAACAAGAGGACGCAAAAAATCACCGCAGCCATTGCTGCGGTGATTTTTTATTTGGTGGAGATGAGGGGGATCGAACCCCTTACCTCTTGAATGCCATTCAAGCGCTCTCCCAAGTGAGCTACACCCCCATATTCTTTTCGCGCGGCCCCTTACCGGAGAGCGCTTTGTTATTATATCCTACCCATATTGGAAAGTCAATACTTTTTTCGATTTTTTTCAAAAATTTTTTTGAGCCGGCAAATTTTCCTCTGGCAAAGAAACTTTTGCCGGCTCAAACAATTTTGAACAGCCGATGATCCTCCCCCAGCAGCGGCTGATCCTGCCAGCGAAAACAATAGCCTACTCCCCGCACTGTCTCCACCAGCCGGCTGCAGGGGCCCAGCTTGATCCGCAGCCGTTTTATGTGGGTATCCACGGTGCGCACATCCCTGCTGCTCCCTTGTTCCTTTCCCCACACAGCATCCAGTAATTGTCCCCGCGTCAGCGGCAGATTGCGGTAGTGAGCCATATATACAAGAAGATCCAATTCTTTCCGGGTCAGATTCAGATTTTTCCCCGACAGAACACATTGTCGTTTGCGGTATTGAATGGTCAGGGGACCAAAGGTCATATCAGGGATACTTTCCGGCATCCGGTTGATGGTATTGCCCTGCGTCAGCCGAACTGCCATCAGGATGGGTTTGGCATGGCAACACAGTTCAATGTCCTTTCCATCTTTATCCTGATCCAGTTGGCCCAATAAGCGTATCACCATTTGAGGACTCGTGTAGTACTCCACCTGGGGACGCCGTTTTTTAAATTCCTCCCCATCCATTAAAATGGTGGACAGAGAAAGCAGGATAACCTGTTCCCCACTTGCAGCGTCCTCCTCCAGATCCATTGCCTCCAGCGTTTCAAATCCCTCCCGGCGCAAACTGCTGACCAGCAGCCGGTGAATCTGCTCCTCCTTTTTTAACAGCTCCATCTGCTTTTTCTCCATCCTTTTCACTCCTTCTGGTTTCCGCCTTTATATTTTGAGGGACATTGCCCTGCTTGGCTTAAAAATCGTTAGAAAACAACAATTCCATTATCAACTTTTTGTTTTGAAAAACAAGACCTCTTTTTCTTTTGTTATCAAAATGATATTTGTCATATTTGAAATTTTAATGGCTAAAAATACATATTTTCCCATCTTCATCATATTTGCACTATTGCGCTTGCATTTTTGTTTTTTCATGGACTAAAAGTGCGAATAATGCACGATATTTGTGAAATATTGATTACAATAATGTAACTAAGGAAGACATGGATCTGGATGAAAACGATCTGGGCAAGATCATCTGCTTTGACAAGGATGAAGGCGGCGAAGATGCTTCCTACGGCACCATGAGCGTTGATCTGGGCGACGTCGCTTATCTGGAAGGCCGCGTCTATGACGGCGATGAGGTCTTCTATGATTACGACGAGGATGCCGACACCGATATTCTCAAGGCTTATCCCGATGCTGAGATGTCCTTCGTGAACATTTACACCAACGGCTTCCCCACCGCTATGGATCTGGAAGTCTATGCTGATGAGGACGAGTATGTCTATGCCATCAAGGACGGCAAAGTGGCCTCTTCCGGCCTGAAGTGGGACGAGGACGCTTATGCCTACACCGGCAAGATCCGTTCCTCCGCTTCCTATGTCATCTCCGACATCGAGCTGGATGTTTCTGCCGCTGTTGATACTGACGGCGACGGCGAGACCGATGACACCACCACCGAGAACCCCGAGACCGGCGCTAACGACGTTGTCGGCGTAGCTACCGCTCTGGCTGTTGTTTCTCTGGTTGCCGCTGGCGCGGTTTCCCTGAAGAAATAATCGGTTCTCACTGAACTGGAACCATCCGCGCCGGTAACCGAGCAAGTACGCCGGCGCCGGTTCCGGGATTCCCCTGAATCCCGTTTTTCTCCATAAACAGAGCCCCCACCGAATCTTTTCTCCAGAGATCCGGTGGGGGTTTTGTCCTGTTCAGCTTTCTGAGGAAATCCGCTGCGCGCCCAGCGCCGCCAGCTCTCCCATCATCCGCTGCTGTTCGCTGCTGTCGCATCGCAATCGCAGCAGCGCCTTGCCCTCCCCTTCCTTCTCTCTCCTCTGGGGTTCCCTCAGATTGGAAAATCCCGTGGCGGCAGTGACGACGGAAAATTTTCCCGCTTCCCCCAACTCCAGGGAGACGGAAACAGGGGTTTCTCCCCCCATCCCCCACAGGGCTGAGGCGGCCCATTCCGCCTGCTGTCTGCTGCCAAAAACCGCTGTAATCATCACCTGCATGGAAATTCTTCCTTTCTTTCATCTTTTTTCAGCCCCCGGCGGCAGATTTGCCCCCGGAGGCCATCCCTCCCTGTCAGTATTCCTTATTTTTTGCTGAAAAGACGGTAACCATGCGCCAGGCGTTGCGATTTTGGGAGAGAGTATGATATAATATTTTGATGTAGCCCGTTTCCGGGAAAGGGAACGGGCAGTTGCCGGAAAAGGAGGCGGGTAAGGATGGATGTGCAGGTGGGGGATGTGCTGGAAATGAAAAAGCCTCATCCCTGCGGCTGTAATCTTTTTTTGGTGACCCGGGTGGGAATGGACTTCAAGATCCGCTGCCAAAAATGCGGCCATTTGGTGATGGTTCCCCGGCTGAAGGTGGAACGCAACATTAAGCGGATCCATCGTGAACCTCAGCCCTGAGCCGGTTTGCCCGGGAATCTATCGACGGAGGATCATGGAATGTTCGATCAACTGCAAGCCACACAGACCCGGTATGAGGAAATCGGCCAGATGCTTACGCAGCCTCAGATTGTCAGCGACAATCAAAAATATCGGGAGCTGATGAAGGAATACGCCGCTCTGGGGCCCATTGTGGAAAAATATCGGGAATACACCCAGGCCAGGGAGGCCGCCGAGGAGGCCCGGCAGCTGCTGGAGGAAGGCGGCCTGGAACGGGATTTCCGGGAAATGGTGGAGAATGAGCTGCGGGAAAACCGGGAAAAAGCGGAGGCTGCCGCCGGGGAACTGAAGATCCTGCTGCTGCCCCGGGATCCCAACGACGACAAAAACGTCATTGTGGAAATCCGGGCTGGGGCCGGCGGAGAGGAAGCGGCCCTCTTTGCCCACAGTCTGCTGCGGATGTACTCCATGTACGGGGAAAGCCGGGGCTGGCGCTGGGAAATCCTCAACCTCAATGAAACGGAGCTGGGAGGCTGCAAGGAAGTCAGCTTTTCCATCGCCGGAGACGGCGCCTATTCCCGCCTCAAATATGAAAGCGGCGTCCATCGGGTGCAGCGGGTTCCGGAGACGGAAACCCAGGGACGCATCCACACCTCCACCGTCACAGTGGCGGTGCTGCCGGAGGCGGAGGAGGTGGAGCTGGAAATCGATCCCAAGGACCTGAAAATCGATACCTTCCGCTCCAGCGGAGCCGGCGGCCAGCATATCAATAAAACCAGCTCCGCCATCCGGGTTACACACCTGCCCACCGGCATGGTGGTGGAGTGCCAGGACGAACGAAGCCAGTATAAAAACAAGGATAAAGCCCTGCGGGTCCTTCGTTCCCGGCTGCTGAAACAAAAACAGCAGGAGCAGGAGGACCGCATTGCCAGCCAGCGGAAAAATCAGGTGGGCACCGGCGACCGGAGCGAACGGATCCGTACCTATAATTATCCCCAGGGGCGGGTGACCGATCATCGGATCAATCTCACCCTTTATAAGCTCCAGGCCGTGCTGGACGGCGCTCTGGACGAGATCATCGACGCCCTCACCGCTCACTATCAGGCCCAGCGCCTCAGCGGCCAGCAGGAGGAGTAATCCGCTCCCCTCTGCCCCGTTGGAAGATCCCTTGCGGAAAGCCCATCTTTTCTCGTCCCATCCTGAATCATCATCCAAAGGAAGCGAATCCACTGATGAAACAAACAAAACTTTTGCCGATTTACGATCCCCGGCAGGATCGTTCCGCTTTGCTGGAAGCCGGACGCCTGCTGCGGGAAGGAGGATTGGTGGCCATTCCCACCGAAACGGTATATGGCCTGGCGGCCAACGCCCTGGATCCCACGGCCGTGGCGGGAATCTTTGCCGCCAAAGGCCGGCCACAGGACAATCCCCTCATCGTTCACATTCACGAGATGTCCATGATGGAAGACCTGGTTACCGATATTCCGGCGGCCGCCCACCGATTGGCTGAGCGGTTCTGGCCCGGACCTCTCACCATGATTCTGCCCAAAACGGACCGGATTCCTCTGGCCACCTCCGGAGGATTGGACACAGTGGCGATCCGGATGCCTTCCAGCGCCGTGGCCCGGGCCATCATCCAGGCCGCAGGGGTTCCTCTGGCAGCCCCCTCCGCCAATCGCTCCGGCAGCCCCAGCCCCACCACCTGGCAGCACTGCGTAGACGATCTGGATGGACGGGTGGACGCCATTGTCCAGAGCGATCCCTGCGCAGTGGGGGTGGAGTCCACCGTGGTCACCCTTTGCGGAGCGGTCCCCCGGCTGCTGCGCCCCGGCGCGGTGACGCTGGAACAGCTGCGGGAAACTTTGGGAGAGGTGGAGATGGACCGGGGAGTGCTGGAACAGCTTTCTCCCGACGCCCGGGTCAGCTCCCCCGGAATGAAATACAAACATTACGCCCCAAAGGCGACTGTCACCTTGGTCCGGGGCAGCGGGGAGGCCTTTGCCCGCTATGTCCGGGACCACAACTGTCCCGGTCTGTGGGCAATCTGCTTTGAGGAGGACGCCGGACTGACGGCGCCCAGCCTCTGCTATGGGGCCCGGGAGGATCACCTGACCCAGGCCAACCGTATTTTTGATCTGCTTCGGGAAATGGATAAGAAGGGAGCCCGGCAGGTCTATATCCACTGTCCTGATACCGATGGCGTGGGGCTGGCGGTATACAACCGCCTGATCCGTTCCGCCGCTTTCCACGTTGTGGAAGCCACTTGATGATTCACCGAACTGAAGGAGGGGTAATAACCATGATCGTCGGACTCACCGGGCCCACCGGCTCGGGCAAATCCACTGTCTGCCAGATGCTTCGGGAGTGGCAGGGGGTGGAGATCATTGATTGCGACCAGCTTTCCAGACGGGTGGCCTCCAAGGGAAACCGCTGCTTGGTGGACCTGGCGGTGGAGTTTTCTCCCCTCATTATAGACAGCCAGGGAGAACTGAACCGCCGGCGCCTGGCGGAGATTGTCTTTTCCGACAAGGAAAAGCTGAAAACGCTCAACCGCATCATCTTTCCCTACATTGTGGAGGAGGCGGAGCTGGACATCATGCGGGCCCGGGAGCGGGGCGCCAAACTGATCTTTCTGGACGCTCCCACTCTCTTTGAGAGCGGAGCCGATAAGCTGTGTCAGAAGATTGTGGTGGTCACTGCTGATCCGGACATTCGCCTCCGCCGGATCATCGCCCGGGATCACATCACGGCGGAGCTGGCGGTGCGCCGGATGTCCAGCCAACATACTGACGAGTTTTTTGCGGATCGGGCGGATTACCTCATTCACAATAACGGCGACTCGGTGGAGCTGCGTCTGGCGGTGCTGGAGCTGCTGAACGACTTGGGTCTGTAATCCGGCAGAAGGAGAAGCGCTTTTGAAGAAAATCACGAAACCCTTTTCCCATCTGTTGTTCGCGCTGATGGTATTTATTCTGGGGGCCGGAGTATTGCTGGCTGGTTATCGCTGCTTTTATCAGGCGGCCTACCCTTTGCGTTATCAGGAAATTGTGGAGGAAAACAGTCTTCGCTCCGGTGTGGAGGAAGCAGTTCTGTATGCCGTCATCCGCACCGAAAGTAATTTTCAGCCGGACGCAGAATCCTCCGTAGGGGCGTTGGGCTTGATGCAGATCACCCCCGACACCCTCAGCTGGGTCCGGTACCGATTGGGAGAAACTGGAGCGGCAGAGCCCCGGGAGGTGCTGCTGGATCCGGAACAGAATATTTTCTACGGCTCCCAGACGCTGGCGCTGCTGCTGGAGGAATTTGGTTCCCTGGAAAACGCCCTTGCGGCTTATCACGCCGGCTGGGGCAATGTGACCCGATGGCTGGCGGACAGCAACTATTCCCCCGACGGCCAGAATCTCACCATGATCCCCTTTGGGGATACCAGAGCCTATGTCAACAAAGTGATGGAAACGGCGGAAACCTATCGCCGCCTATATCACTTTTTATAAATGGCAGCCAGGTCCCATTGGCCTGGCTCTCCACTAAATTGAACAGGAGGAATCCATTATGGCGGAAAAAACAAAAGGCGAGCAGCTGAAAGAACAGCTGCTGATGAATCCCAAGAATATGGGAGATACCCTGGATGACGAAACCATCGGAAAAGCGTATGACTTTTCTGAGGATTACAAGAAATTCCTCACCGCCTGCAAAACGGAACGGGAAGTGGTTCGCTACACCGTACAGCTGCTGGAGGAACGGGGCTATACCCCTTATGTGCCCGGAGCCAAGTATCAGCCGGGGGATAAGATCTACAAAAACAACCGGGGCAAGGCTCTCCTCATCGCCACCATCGGCTCCGCCCCTCTCAGCGAGGGAATCCACATCACCGCCAGCCACATCGACAATCCCAGACTGGACTTCAAGCCCCGCCCGCTCTTTGAGGAGGGCCAGCTGGCCTATTTCAAAACCCATTATTACGGCGGCGTGAAGAAATACCAGTGGACCGCCATTCCCCTCTCCCTCCATGGCGTGATCGTCAAGCGGGACGGCACCACCGTGGATGTGACCATTGGTGAGGAAGAAAACGAGCCGATCTTCTGCGTCACCGACCTGCTGCCCCACCTGGCCAAGGATCAGATGAAGCTGCCCATGGTGGAAGGAATCAAGGGGGAACAGCTGAACATCCTCATCGGCTGTATGCCCTTCAAGGACGACGCCGCCAGCGAGCGGGTCAAGCTGAACATCGCCCGTCTGCTCTTTGAGAAATACGGCGTGGTGGAGAGCGACTTTATCTCCGCCGAGCTGTGCGCGGTTCCCGCCTTTGGGGCCCGGGACCTGGGCCTGGATCGTGGAATGATCGGCGCTTACGGCCACGATGACCGGGTGTGCGCTTACGCTAACCTGATGGCTGAGGTGGAGGCAACCAATCCCCGTCACACCACCCTCACCGTCTTCGCCGACAAGGAGGAGGTAGGCTCCGATACCACCACCGGCCTCCATTCCCACTTTATGGTGGACTTTATTGAGGACCTGGCCCAGAGCCAGGGATTTGAGCTGCGTCATGTGCTGGAAAAATCCAAGTGCCTGTCCTGCGACGTCAACGTGGCCTTCGATCCTGCCTTTGCCGAGGTTTGCGAGAAGAATAACACCGCCTATCTCAATTACGGCGTCGCCCTCGCCAAATATACCGGCAGCGGTGGAAAATCCTCCACCAACGACGCTTCCGCCGAAACGGTGGGCTACTTCCGCCGCCTGCTGGAGGATGCCGGCGTGGTGTGGCAGATGGGCGAACTGGGCAAGGTGGATCAGGGCGGCGGCGGCACTGTGGCCAAGTTTGTTTCCTACTTCAATGTGGACACCATTGATATGGGCGTGCCGGTGCTGTCCATGCACGCGCCCTTTGAAGTGATCTCCAAGTGCGACCTGTATATGACCTACAAGGCCACTGAAGCCTTCTACAAGGATTGACAGTTTCCCCGCGGGCCCGTTTTTCCGGGGAAAAATCCCCCTGAACCGCTGAATCAGGCGGCGCCCCCGAAAACGCTGAACAAACAAAAAACAGCTTCCACAGCCCGGAACTTCCGGATGTCGTGGAAGCTGTTTATTTTTGTCCTTTCCGGCCTCCGGAAATTTCCGCCCCCGGAGGAGCAGGGGCCTTCCGCCTGAAAGGGGCGTTTTCCCTACTTTCCGCCTTTGATCTTCTCCCAATAGGCCTTGGCAGCCTGTTCCAGCTTGTTTTCCCCGTACTGATAGTAAACCCGGTCCTTCAGCTCATCCGGCAAATATTGCTGCGCCACCCAATGGCCCGGATAATCGTGGGGATACAGATAGTGCTGGCCCCGCTCCTTGGCGTCCGCCCCGTCAAAGTGTTTGTTTTGCAGCTGGCGGGGAAAGGGACCGCATCGTCCCGCCTGGATGTCCTGGGCAGCGGCGGCTATCGCCAGGTAGGCGGAATTGGATTTGGGCTGGGTTGCCAAAAATACCGCCGCTTCCGCCAGGGGAATCCGGGCCTCCGGCAGACCGATCTGGAGGGCGGCATCCACGCAAGCCTTTACAATGGGCATGGCCATGGGATAGGCAAGGCCCACATCCTCCGCCGCAATCACCAGCAGCCTGCGGCAGGGAGAAAGGAGATCCCCTGCCTCCAGCAGACGGGCCAGGTAGTAGACGGCGGCGTCCGCGTCGGAGCCACGAATAGATTTTTGCAGAGCGGAAAGGAGATCGTAATGCTCATCCCCTTCCCGATCATATCGCACAGCGCTCCGCTGGGCCACCTGAGCGGCGTCAGACAGCGTAACGATCCCCTTCCCGGCGCTGCCGGCAGCGGCCAGCCAGGCTGTTTCCAAGGCGCCCACCGCTTTGCGGACATCCCCGCCGCAGCTGCCGGCAATCCGGTCCAACACCCCTTCTTCCAGCTCCACGGCGTGTTCCTCCGTCAACACCTGCCAGGCCCGCTCCAGCGCTCGGCGGATCTCCCCGGCGCTCACCGCTTTAAACTCAAAAACCGTGCTGCGGCTCAGCACCGCGCTGTAAATGGTAAAATAAGGGTTTTCAGTGGTGGAAGCGATGAGGGTGATAGAGCCGTCCTCCATAAATTCCAACAGAGTCTGCTGCTGCTTCTTGTTGAGATACTGGATCTCGTCCAGATACAGCAAAATGCCGTTCATGCCGGAAAAGCCGTCCAGCTCCCCGATGAGCGCCTTGATGTCTCCGGTGGAGGCGGTGGTACCGTTGAGGCGAACCATCTTTTTTCCCGCCCCCGCCGCGATAATGCGGGCCGCCGTGGTTTTCCCCACTCCCGGCGGGCCGTAAAAAATCATATTGGGCAGCGTCCCCGAAGCGGCCACCCGCCGCAGCAGTCCGTCGGGGCCCAAAAGATGCTCCTGGCCCACCATCTCGTCCAGTGTTTTGGGTCTCAGCCGTTGCGCCAAAGGAACTGTCATTCTTTCCTCCCTCTCTGAAAAACAGCACCACGGCGGAAACCGTGATGCTCCAACTGTCAAAAACTATTTGGAGAATCTCCTGGGGGCAATGCCGTCTAAATCCGGCTGTGGAGCCAACCTTCCATCCCCCATCCCCAAAACGAAAAGCCAGGGCGGCGCCGCTGATTTTCTCACAAACCAGCGGCGCCGCCGGAAAACACCTGAGTCCCCCTGAAAGGGGTTCCGTTTTTGGTCTCCCACGGCGGCACGGGAAGAGCAGCTTTGCCACTTCTCTCCCGCCTTTTCAGGAGGGGGTCACCGAATTTCCATATGGCAATGGGGGCACCGGGAACCAGCATGAAGCCGGAACCGGGTATCCAGCCGCCCCTTGCACAAAGGGCAGCGGAAAAAGTTCAGCTCCAGGATAAAAGCCCCCGCCAGCATCGCCAGTCCCGCGATAATGTGGCCCACAGCCGCCAGAAAGATGCCGATGAACACGGCGATGGTGCAAAGGAGGCGGATCTGTTTGAGTTGTTTCATTTTCTTACACTTCCTTACTCATAAAGGGGATACCGGGCGCACAGCTCGTTGACCCGCTGCCGGATCTCCTCCGCTTTCCCCTCGAAATCGGTGGCGGCGTCATAGATGCACCGGGCAATGATGGCCATATCCTCCTCCACCAATCCTCTGGTGGTAACGGCGGGAGTGCCCACCCGGATACCGCTGGTGATAAAGGGGCTCTGGGGATCATTGGGAATGGCGTTTTTATTGACGGTGATATACACCTCATCCAGACGATGCTCCAGTTCTTTGCCGGTGACCCCCAGATTCCGCAGATCCAGCAGGATCAGGTGGTTGTCAGTGCCGCCGGAAACCATGGTGATGCCCAGTTCACGGAACGCATTTTCCAGCGCCTTGGCGTTGCGGATGATCTGCCGCTGGTAGTCCTTGAACTCCGGTTTGAGATCCTCCCCGAAGCAGACTGCTTTGGCGGCGATGATATGCTCCAGAGGACCGCCCTGGGTGCCGGGGAAGATGGCCTTGTCAATCTGTTTGGCCAGCTCCTCCCTGCACAGGATCATGCCGCCCCGGGGACCGCGGAGGGTCTTGTGGGTAGTGGTGGTGACCACGTCGGCGTAGGGGATTGGGCTCATGTGGAGGCCTGCCGCCACCAGACCGGCAATGTGGGCCATATCCACCATAAAGTAGGCGCCCACTTCCTTGGCGATCTCACCGATGGTCTTGAAATCGATCTCCCGGGGGTAAGCGCTGGCCCCCGCCACGATCAGCTTGGGTTTGCACTCATGGGCCTTCTGCCGCAGCGCGTCATAATCAATGGTGCCGGTTTCCCCGCTGACGCCGTAGGGAACGAAGTGATAATATTTGCCCGACAGGTTCACGGGAGAACCGTGGGTGAGGTGCCCGCCGTCCGCCAGGCTCATGCCCAGCACCGTATCTCCCGCCTCCAGCAGGGCGAAATAAACTGCCAGATTGGCTTGGGCTCCGGAATGAGGCTGTACGTTGGCGTGCTCGGCTCCAAAGAGCTTTTTGGCCCGTTCCCGGGCGATATTCTCCACGATGTCCACCTTTTCGCAGCCGCCGTAGTACCGCTTGGAGGGATAGCCTTCCGCATATTTGTTGGTAAGAACGGTTCCCATAGCCGCCATTACAGCAGGAGAAACGATATTTTCCGAAGCGATCAGCTCCAGATTCCGTCTCTGCCGGGCCAGCTCCTCCTTCATCGCCTCGCCCACCTCGGGATCAAAGCCGCTGACAAAGCCAATGGTATCCATCATTTCCTGAAACATCATCAAAACCCCTTTCCGCACCGGTCCCCTCTCTCCCCTCCGGAGAAAGGCTCGTTGGTTTTTATTATACCGTTTCCCTTCCCTGGTTGCAACTTTAATTGCAGAAGAAATAAAAAAAGCCAGAAGGGAGCATTTTTCCTGTTTTTCAGAAAGAAAACCGGAATTTACTTGACACAGTCATCAAAATAAGCTATATCTTAGAGGTAGGATCTATTCTGCTGATGAAAGGAGCTTGTCTATGAAATACGCCGTCTTATACCACAGCCATACCGGCAACACCAAAGCTCTGGCCCAGGCTATCGCCGATGCCTTGCCCCAGGGGGAAGCGCGGCTGGAAGCTATCACATCCGACACCACTGTGCCGGAGGAGGAGATGGTATTTATCGGTTTCTGGACCGACAAAGGCAGCTGTTCTCCAGTGGTGGCTCAGCTTCTTTCCAATCTGCACGGCAAAAAGGTGGCCTTTTTCGGCACCGCCGGCATGGGAGGCAGTCAGTCTTATTTTCAGGGGATTGTGGATCGGGCTTCCCAGACTCTCCCCGAGGACAATCAAAAGGCCGGTTGGTTTTTCTGCCAGGGAAAAATGCCTGTGGCCATCAGAAACCGATACGAAATCGCCCTGGCCAAAGATCCCAACGACCAGCGGATGCGCTTCGCCCTGGAAAACTTTGACCGGGCCATCACCCATCCCGACCAGCAGGACCTGGCGGACGCCGCAGCCTTCGCCCGGCAAAGCGCCGGCGTATGAGGGCACAAGACCATCAGAATGGATACGGCAGCCCTTATTTTCCCGTGAAATGAAGTCTCCTCCCAGAATCTATCCCAGCAAAAGTAAATTTCAAACAAGATGCCCCTTGGTGCAGTTCCATTTTTCTGCATCAAGGGGCATCACTAATGATACACATATGCCTCAAAATGCAGTTGGCTGTCTTCACCGCAAAAAGAACACGGTCCTTCAAAGGCTTATAGATAGAAAGGTGCGGAACAAGCTGGGGAAAATGGAAAACAGATTTTTTCGCCTTCAGAAAGAGGGGATCTGAAAAAACGCCTTACCCGAAAACGTATTTCCAAATCTTAATCCCTGTGCGCAGGAAATAGCCTGCTGAGAACCCCCATATTCCCCAAAAGGATAAAAACATCCACAGCGATTTTCCCATTGCTGTGAAAAGTCCTGTGTTGCCTTGGATAAACTTTTCTAATCCCCACAAAAGTGGTGGTACAACGACGTAAAACCGCCTCCAGATAACAGAATGAAAAGAGGATTGACTGCTCTATTCAATTTTTTATCATAAACGCCGCCGCAAAAGCGGTTTCTCACCAAATTTCAGAGGCGCTTCTGCCGGTTTTCCGTTTTTTGCCCACTCCTTTTCCTTATGATTCCCGTTTTGAACGGAACGGAAAAATCCATATATTATATAGATGAAATATACAATATAAAAAGATTAAAATTGACTAAATTTTGTTTTGTTTATACAATTGTAGTCAAGAGGTTCCCGTGCGCACGGTCACCACAAAAAAGCAAAGGAGAAAGTGGAGGAGAAGGAATATGACAATTGATGTGTTGATCGTATTTGCAATTACGTTGGCGATGACAATTATGTTTTTTACTGGCTGGATTCCCATTATCGCAGCTGCAATGTCCGTACCCCTTCTGTTGCAGCTGACAGGTATCCTGACGTTTTCTGAAGCATGGAGCGGATTTTCCAACTCCACCGTTATCAGTTTTATCCCCATTTTCACTATGGCGGCGGTGCTGCAAAAATCCAGTTTTACTTATCGTCTAAAAGCCTGGGTCAGAAAGCTGCAATCGGTACGCAGCGGCAATTTTAAAGTCCTGGCCGCTCTGGTGCTGGCAACCTTCCTGCTCACCACCTTTATGAACGCTGCCAGCGCCACCGCTGTCATGACTCCCATTATCCTCAGCATCGCCGCGGAAACCGGTATTCCCCGCAAGCAAGCGCTGAAAATATGCGGCGATGTCAGCAGCAACGGCATCCTGGTACTCCCCTTGGGACTGACCCTCGCTTCCTACCTCACCTATAACAGTTATCTGGAGGCAGGCGGCGCCGATCCCCAATATATGTTCAGTGTCATGGATCAGACCATCCTGAAAGCGCCCATATTCCTGGTATGGCTGGTGCTGATGATTACGGTGGGCACCAAATTCTGCGCGCCTAAAGAAAGCGGCGAGACATTGACGGTCAGTGTTCCCCTGAACCAACCGCAGGAAGCTGCCACCCAGCTGACCCCCGCTCAGGATAAACTGGCCATGGGTCTGTTCTTTGGAAGCATTGTGGCTATGATTCTCTTCAATCAGCTCTTTGGCACGCCCATTTATCTGACCTGCGGTCTTTTCGCTCTCGCGGCTTTTGCCTTCAAACTCATCACTGTCAACGACGCCCTGGCTTCCATGTCCTGGATCTCCATTATCATTATCGCCTGCACCCTGCCCCTGGCAACCGCTTTCAACAACACCGGAGCTTCTCAAATCTTCGCTGACGGCGTTATTTCCATCATCGGCGGCTCCACCAACACTTATTTGCTGGCGGCTATTTTCTTCATCGCTCCCGCTTTTATGACTCATTTTATGAGCAATACCGCCTGCGCCGCCATCTTTTCTCCTTTGGCGGTCACCACCGGCGTGGCCATCGGCGTTGATCCCCGGTTCCTGCTGGTGGCCAGCCAGATGGGCGCCTTCAGCGCTTTCTGTACTCCCATGTCTACCGCCTGCGAGGCTATTGTTTTTGAGGCCGGCAAATTCAAAATGGGCGAATTTGTCAGGAGTGGTCTGTTCGCTCTCATCTCTTGGTTTGTGCTGTTCATGGTCTGGTTCCCCATCTGCTCCAACCTGTTTTTTACCTAAGAAGAGAGGGGTGCCGTTAGGATGGAAAAGTCAAATCAACTCCGTTTCCGCTGGCACGGAGGCGCATTCTATGAGTTTCTGCTGCCCAACGGGAAAATCATTGTAACCGATCCTTTCCAATACCACGCAGGGCGGCGTTATCTCACCGACGGCGAAAAACAAGCCTGTGATGTGGTAGAGGGATGCGATTATATTCTACTGACCCACACCCACTTCGACCATGCCCGGGATCTGCCGGAAATGGTCCGAAAATTCCCCGAAAGCATTGTAATTGTGGCTGATGACGGCTACGCATCCTTGATGATGGAACAGGGATACAACCCTCTCCGTTCCAGAATTCAACCAGTGGGGGACCGGGATCGCCTGGAGCTGCCGGATTTCCGGTTGGAGGCCTTCCGGGGCAAGCATACAATCATCGGACTGCACGATCCCGCCCTCCAGAAGGTCCCCGAGGTGCTGGCCCAGGGAATTCCCTTCAGGGAACAAAAACTCTATCGGGACAAAGAGGGCGCCTTCGACCTGCTCAAAGGGCTCTACGATGTGGAGGCGGGAATGGCCTTCCGCAACTACAAGCTGACCTTTCCGGGCGGGGAAACCGTCCTCATCTGGGGCGGAGAAATCGCTATGGATTTCAGGAAACATTGCTATTACGGTATGAAGCCAGACCTTCTCTTCATTCAGCTGGCTGCTACCAATGTGGGCGGAGACCGCGATCACCCACAGGTGGAGGCCATGACGGATTTCATCCGGCAAATCGCTCCCAAAGCGGTAGTGCCTATGCATCAAGAGAATTTTGAATGGGAACTGCTGGAGAAAATCGCCTCCGACTGCAATCAGCTCCTGCAACAGGAAAGGAACGGAATCCGGTATTATAATCCGGAATCGTCAATCTGGTATACTGTGAGAGCAACAAGCCAAAATACGATGGAGATAAACAGGGACTGACGATGAAAATAACAGAAAAAAACTTTTTTACCACCTCCGATCACGCGCATATTTATTTTGAGGACAGAGGCGAAGGCGCCGCTATTGTAATGGTGCCGGGTTTTCTGTGTACCACCAAATTCTTTGAAAAAAATGCAGAAGCTCTCTCCAAAAATTTTCGCGTTATCACCATGGATCCGCGAGGTCAGGGGTATTCTTCCAAAACGGCCGGAGGGAACAACCTCAAGCGTCACGCCCAGGACATCAAAGAACTGATTGAATATCTGCAACTGGATCATGTCGTTCTGTTGGGCTGGTCATTGGCCGCCTCTACTGTCGTAACCTATGCCAGCGAATTTCATCAGTACCGCTTAAGCGGATTAGTCGTCATGGATGGGTCTCTGTATCCTTTTTCCGGCGAAGACTGGAATCGTCACCGGGGAAAGGGATATAATGTAGACAACTGGTTTTGCACCTATCTGCCGCTGTATTACGACCAGGAAAAGTTCTTCGGTTCTTTCATCCAGAGAATCTCCTGCAACGGAGAGATGGACGAACAGACAAAGGCTTGGGTGGAAGAGGAATGTAAAAAAACCATGCCGTGGAACGCTCTGGAACTGCACTATGATTTCTGTCACACCAACAATATGCAGCATCTCAAGGAAATCACCGTCCCTTTTGCGGTTTTCGGCGCGCAGTCCAAAGCCTACGGGTTGGAGATGGCTCACAAATTCGCCGGGGAGGTATCCGGTTACAGCGAAGTAAACGAATTTTTCGAGAGCGGTCATCTGATGTTCCTTTATGAATCAGAAAAATTCAACGACCGTCTGGCAAAATTTGTGCGAAAGGCAAACAGCCTCATGGAAACAAGAGAGGCAACGGCATAAAGCCTCAGTACCGGCTCGTCAGCGCTTTTGAAGTGCAAAATCAAATTGCAGCAGATGGTGGGGAACACAGGATGAACAACAAAGAATGGATCTACGTTTTGGCCCTTGCATCGGAAAGAAGCATTTCAAAAGCAGCGGAAAAGCTGTATCTGACACAGCCAGCGCTCAGCTTGTTTTTATCCAGGCTGGAAGCACAACTGGGAGTGGAATTATTCACCCGCAACAAAAATGGATTGGTTCCCACCTATGCCGGTGAATACTACATTCAGATGATCCACAAAATGGTCAATCTCCAGGAAAACTTTGAGCAGGAACTTTGCGAAATCAACAAAATGCAAAAGGGGCGACTGAAAATCGGCACCTCTGTCCATATTGGATCTCTGGTATTGCCAGAGGTGCTGCCCCTTTTTCAAAGGAAATACCCCAACGTGGATGTTCTTATCACCGAGGGATCTTCGGAAAAGCTGGAGTCTTTGCTGGAAAACAGCGAAGTGGACATCAGCCTAATGCATCTGCCGCTGAAAAGTATTCAGGCAGAATATGAAATCATCTGTAAGGATCGGTATGTGCTTGCTTTCGCTCAAGGGCATCCCTTGGCCAAAGAGGCATACTACAAACAAGATGAAAAATATCCTTATCTGGATTTGACAAAAGCGGGAACAGAAAAGTTCATTCTGTCTTTTCCAGGCCAACGGGTGCGGCAAATTTCCAATCTCATTTTAGAGAAAGCGGGAATCGAACCTGACGTTACCTTGGTCACCAGCAGCGTACAGACAGCGTTGCGATTTGCCTCTGTGGGACTGGGGATGACCCTTCTGCCAGAAAGCTATATTCAGCTGTTCCGGTGTCCCCGCGAACCCTTTTTCTGCTATCTGGAAGATTGGTATGAAGCCTACTGGACCTTCGTGATCGCTTATCCCAAAGGAAACGTACTATCCACTGTGGTCCGAAATTTTATTGACACCACCAAAAATCTTTTTTCAAAGGATCGCTCTTTTTAATTTTGCAGTACTCATTTTCTCTGCTCATACAAAAATGAAACGGTGTGTCCTTTTCCAGGAAGGGACACACCGTTTCACTTTTATTGACTTTATTTTTGCTTTTCCTTTGTCGCTACCACCTGGCTGTCCTCGCTGCGCCAGGTGCGGGGAGAAACGCCGTAAGCCTTTTTAAAGACCTTGGAAAAATGGAGCGGATTGGGATAGCCCACCAGCTGTGAAATCTGGGTGATGGGATAATCGGTGCTGCGCATCAGCTCCACCCCTTTGGACAGGCGGAACTGGGTTAAATACTCCTGAGGGGTAGAGCCCATCATCTGTTTGAACAATCGGCCAAAATAGGTGCGGTTGAGCTTACAAACCCCGGCGATCTCCTCCACGGTGATGTCACGCTGATAATTCTGGGCGATGAAATTGATGGCCTCCTGAATATAAAACCCTTTCTGAGACTGGTTGCGCAGCTCCCGGCGGGAAGAGGAAGCCTGAATCAAACCGTCCAGCAGCAGATACAGATGGCCAATCAGATGAAGAGCGGAACTGTCCTTGTGGTCTGATATGTAGCAGATCTCCTGCTGCACCTGCTGATTCAGACGCTGATTTTTAGGCCGGTAGATGGGGTTGGAAACATCCAGCCCCGCCAGCTCCAGTCTCTTTTTGGCCTGGATGCCGTCAAACTCCACCCAGGCGTATTTCCAGGGGTCCTTCTCATCCGCCCAATAGGTGTTCACCTGTCCGGGACAAATGAGAAAACCGCTGCCGGCGGTGAGGCGATACTCCCGGTCCACCCGGTCCGGCCCGGCGGAGCGGAGGGTACCGCTGCCGGAGAGGACCAGATGGAACAGATAGTGGTTGCGAATGGCAGGTCCATAGGAATGGAGAGGCTCACACTGCTCCCATCCATACTGATACATGGTCAGATCCACAAAGTTTTCATTGGGAAAAATGGAAAAGGAAAAGTTGTCCATAGATGCCTCCTATCCGTCGGTGCGGCCAGGCCGTATTGCGTCAAATCTTTTTCAGATGGAACTGCCAGGACTGATAATCCCCACCGCCCTGAGGCAAGGGGATACCTCCATACATCAACGTATCTCCCCGGAAGCTGCCGCCTCCCTCCACCTGATACAAAGCGTCAGGGTCCAAACCCCGGGGATAAACGGTGCAGAAGGGAGCGTTGGAGCGGGCCATGGTGGTGACCACGCTGACAAGGGCCTCGCTGCGGTCCCGGGCCGTATGCTGCCAGGCAGTAAACTCCCGATTGCGGAAGGGGTCGGTGAGGCGGGCGTAGTCCCCCTCCTGAAGCAGATGATAATAGCGCTTGAAATCCTCAATTTGCGCCCGCATCTGTTTCCGTTCCGGCTGGCTGAGGCCCCGGGGATCCAGCTCATATCCAAAGGTGCCGGACATAGCCACAATCGCCCGGGTATGAAGAGGAGTGCTGCGGCCAGTTTGCTCATTGGGCACCGCCGAGACATGGGAACCCACCGCAGAAGTGGGATAGCAGAAGGAAGTGCCATACTGGAGCAGCAGCCGATCCATGGCGTCGGTGTTGTCGCTGGCCCAGATCTGGGGCGTATAATAAAGCATTCCGCAATCGAAACGCCCGCCGCCGCCGCAGCAGCCCTCCACGAGCAGCTTGGGGAAGTCGGAAATCATCTGTTCCAGCATGGCATAAACACCCAGCACATACCGGTGATACAGCTCCCCCTGACGCTCCGGCGGCAGCGCGGCGCTCCAGACATCGGTCAGGCTGCGGTTCATGTCCCACTTCACATAGGCGATGTTGGCGCTCTCCAACACCTTCTTGATCTGGGCGTAAACCCCCCGCCATACCTCCTCCCGGGAGAAGTCCAGCACCAGCTGGCTGCGGCCCCGGGTGGAAGGACGTCCGGGGATCTGAAGCGCCCAGTCTGGATGCTCCTGATACAGGCGGCTTTTTTCGCTGACCATCTCCGGCTCGATCCAGATGCCAAAGTCCATTCCCAAGGCGTTGACCTGTTCCGCCAGGAATGTGAGGCCGTCAGGGAGCTTCTTGGGATTGACAAACCAATCCCCCAATCCCTCGTAATCATCGTTGCGCTCCCCGAACCAACCGTCGTCCAACACCAGCAGTTCCACGCCGGTTTCAGCTGCGCTGGAGGCGATCTCCAACAGCTTCTGCTGGTCAAAGTCAAAATAGGCGGCTTCCCAGGTGTTCAGCAGCACCGGACGGCGCCTGGTCTTCCACCAGCCCCGGCACAGATTGTGGCGGATGGCCCGGTGAAAGGTCTGGCTCATGGCCTCAAGCCCATAATGGGAATAGGTCATGGCCACCTCCGGCGCGGTAAAGGTTTCCCCGGGAGCCAGGAGAAAGCGGAAATGCCAGGGGGAAATTCCCATGGTCAACCGGACATTTTCAAACTGATCCTGTTCCACATTGGCTTCAAAATTGCCGCTGTACACCAAAGCCATGCCGTAGCACAAGCCATGTTTTTCTCCGGCGTCCGGCTGGCAAAGAACCACAAAATTATTGTGCTGATGGCTGGTAATGCCCCGGATGGAGCTGATCTGCTGCAAGCCGGGACGGACCCGCTGGCGGCATGGATGCCGCTCTCCGGTGTGGCTGCCGTCAAAGGTGATGAGATCCAGCTCCATTCGCCCCAGCTCCAGACAGGCGCTCATCGCCCGGGTCAGCGCCACAGGCTGATCTCCTCCGTTTCGGAAGGATACCGCCCGGGTAATCAGATCCAGCTGGGGGAAGACGCCATAATACAGCGTAGCTTCCAGGCCGGTCCACGGATCCCGGAGAACCACTTCCAGGGTGTCCGCCTCCTTTTCGTCTCCATAAAAGGCGGGCAGACCATCCAACCCATATTTTCCGGGACGGATCGTATGGCTGACATAGCGCAGATCCGCCGCACAGCTGCCGTCGGCATTTTCCACCTCCAGCACCGGCGCGCGGAAATCCCCTACTCCCACGCTGGGAAATTCCTGAGGCTGGGTGTCCAGGGAAAAGGTCCGGTCCCGATCCACCTCCCGGGGATTGGGAGAAAAACCGCGGTCCGCCTGACGCAGCAGATGACCGAAGCTCTCCCCGCTGCATCTTCTGCCGTAATAAGTATGCAGCAAAAATCCATTGGGGTCAATGAGGAATTGGTAGGTGGTATGGTTGGTGTGGAGATTGAACAGACGGGAGGAAGTTACAAATTCGATCATAGTATTGCACCTTTAATAACACATTCACGCATTTTACAGGACGGCAGACAGTATTGGGCGGCCCTGCCGTTCTCAGGAGAAAGGGCAAAACAGCCCCGCAGCCCGAAGGCCCCAGGACTGCTTTGCCGTATGAAGAAAGAGAGCAGGCGATTATTTGCCGCCGGTCATGGAGATACCTTCCACAAACTGCTTCTGGAAGATCAGGTACAGCACCAGCATGGGGATCATAGCCAACAGGCTGCCGGCCATCAGCACCGGATAGTTGGTGGTAAACTGACCCTTCAAGGTGGCCAGACCGGAGGAGAGGGTCATCATGTTGATGTCGGTGTTGACCACCAGCGGCCACATCAGGTCGGCATAAGCAAACACCGCAGTGAAGACGGTGAGGGCCGCCACCGAAGTGCCGGTGAGGGGCGCCATCACCTTAATAAAGGTCTGCCAATGGGTACAGCCGTCCAAATAGGCCGCCTCGCCGATCTCCTTTGGAATGCCCATATAGGACTGCCGCAGAAAGAAGGTGCCGAAGGCGCTCACCAAACCGGGGAACACCAGAGCGAAAATGCTGTTGGTGAGGCTGAATTTGGCCAGGATCTGATACTGGGGAATCACAAAAATCTGGCTGGGCATCATCATCTGCACCAGAATCAGCGCAAACAAAAGATTTTTAAACCGGAAGTTCAGCTTGGCGAAGGCATAGCCGGCCATGGAGCTGAAAGCCACCGCGCACACCACCCGGAAGAAGATGAGCAGGATGGTGTTGATGTACAGGTTGGCGAAGGGCAGGCTGGTGACCGCATAGCTGAAGTTTTCAAACACCGGCTGGGCGGGGAAGATGGTGGGGGGCACCTGCATACTCTCCGCCAGGGTTTTCAGGCTGGTGAGGACCATCCACAGGAAAGGGAAGATCATCACAATGGAACCCACAATGAGAAAGAAATAGGTGAGAAACTTCCCCGCGATCCGGCTGCGCCGCAGGGACTGTTCTTTACGCATGGGAAAGCCTCCTTACACGTCGTAGTTGACCCATTTTTTCTGACCAATAAACTGCACAATGGTCACAATGCCAATCAGCAGAATGGTCCACATACAAATGGCGGCTGCATAGCCCTTATTGCCGGCCACGAAAGCCTCCCGATAGAACAGATACATCAGGCTCTGAACCTCCGGCAGCACCGGGTTGGTGGTATCGATCATCATATAGATCAAATCATACACCTTCAGGGACGCCATCATCCGCATGATGAGAGTCACAAACAAGGTGGGGGAGATCATGGGCAGGGTGATGGCAAAGAATTGCCGCACCTTGCTGGCGCCGTCGATGTCGGCAGCCTCATAGTAGCTCTTGGAGATATTCTGCAAGCCGGACAGCAGCAGCACCGCGTCATAGCCCACAGAGCTCCAGATCGCCACCACCGCGCAGGCCACCAGAGCGGTGGTGGAATCTGTCAGCCAGTTAACCTGACGCCCCAGGATGGTGTTGATAATGCCGTATTGACCGTTGAACATCCAGCGCCACACCATGGCGATAGCGGCAGGCGCCACCACCATAGGCAGGAAATAGATGGCCCGGAAGCCGGATTTGAATTTTACCTTCGCATTGAGCAGCAGCGCCACCAGCAAAGCGATGGCGATCCCCACCGGCACAGTCAGCACACAGAACCAAATGGTGTTCCAGGTCGCTTTCCAGAACTCAGGGGTAGAAAACATATCGATGTAGTTTTCCAGGCCGCAGAAAGTGGATTTTCCGAAGGTCTGGGTTTTGGAAAAGCTCAGGCGAATGGTATCCACCAAGGGATAATAGTTGAGGATCAGCAGGCCGATGATGGTGGGCGCGATCATGATGTATGCCCAGCGCTGTTCCCGCTTCTCCGCCAGAGATTGTTTATGGAACATAAAAGCTCTTTCCTCCTCTCACAGCGCGTGATCCGGGCGGGGGCCTCTCCCCTGCCCGGACCTTCTTTCCCCTGTCAGGGGGCTCAGCCGGCAGCGTCGGCAATGGCGTCGTTAATAATGGTGTTGATGTTGGCAAGGCCGGTGTCGATGTCCACGGTGCCGCCATAGATCTTCAGCAGCTCATCGGAAACCTTGCTCTTCCAGTTGGGACGGGACTTATCGTTGACAGACTGAACGCTGTAATCGAAC
>CASFXA010000143.1 GCA_949298535.1 uncultured Oscillospiraceae bacterium | reverse complement strand
GCCTAACGGGCAGGGAAACATTTCTCGCCCGGTGGTGGTGTGCCGTCCTTTGTCTCCCTTGCCGATCTCCTGAGTGGAAATAGCCTGCGCGCCCAGCAGGCAGTTAATGAGGGTGGATTTTCCCACACCGGAGGAGCCGATCAGCGCACAGGTCTGCCCCTTGGAAAAATAGGGCCCGAATTTGTCGCGGATATCCTCATCAAACATGGACAGCGCCAGAATATCCGAAAAACAGGAGATGGCTTCCACCTGAGAAACCGCCTGTGCAAGATCCTCACACAAATCCGCCTTGGTCAATACAATGACCGGCGTCGCCCCGCTGTCCCATGCAATGGACAGATACCGCTCCATGCGGTTCAGGCTGAAATTCTGATTGAGGGACATGCACAAAAAGACCACATCCACATTGGACGTCACAGGCTGAGCCTGACCGGACACGCCCACCGCTCGCCGGACAAAGAGGCTCTTTCTCCGCAGCACCCGGTGGATGACCGCCAGCTCCCCCTCCACCGTCACCATGACATAGTCGCCAACGGTGGGATATTGGGCCAGCTCCTCTGTCTCATACCGAAGTTTGCCGGATACCTCCGCCAGCAGCTCCGCCTGTTCCGTGACGATTTTATACTTCCCACGGTATTGGGCGATCACTCTGGCCAGTGTCTCTTCCGGATATAAAGCGGCTTCTGCCAAAAAGCGTTGGGAAACGCCATATCTTTTCAGTTGATGCAATGTCATACCCTCCCTTTTGATCGTCTTCACATATCCAGACGGAAGGAGGTCTGTACCGATTACTTCGTCACACCTCCTTCCCCTCTTACAATCTCCATTTTCTTTGTGTTCATCATAAAAACAAACTCCTTTCTTCTGAGATTCCTTGATTATAGCATAGATTCGCTCCGGTGGAAAGATACTGCCTGCCAAACAGGCTTTTCCTGTACATTCGGCAGGAGTTCTGCCATGCGCTGGTGAGCAGGAGTCTGCCGGACACGCCGGGGCGTTCCCGCAGCTGGATGATACACCCGGTTCCCGGCCTGCGCCGGGGCGGTTCGGCCCACGCGGGGCCTGCTTTTCATGAGAAGGGCGAAGGCGGTACCCATCCTCCCACTCGGCCCGCCGGCCGCGCTTCAAAAAAAGCTGCCCGCCATTTGGCGGGCAGGAAAGGAGGGGGAACGAAAGGTCTGAACTGAGACCCCTGTCACAGGTCACCCTGTAATCTCAGAAACAGCAACCTTTCTATTTTCTTTAAGGGACAGAGTACAAGCGTCAGCGGTGGCAATGGCAGCCCGGGAGGCGCTGCCCTGGCAGCGCCTCCCACCCCGGGCCCCGGTGCGGGGACGGTTACCGGAACAGCTCCATGCTGATCTTGACCACGCACTTTCTGCTGGTGGCCGGCGCGTCGCCCAGCATCAGGCCGGGGCGATGGGCGTCCCAGGGGAAGAATACGGCGAAGAATCCCTCCCGGGCGATGAGGAGGCTCTCGTCCGCGGCGGCTTCCAGGAAGGAAATGTCATTCTGGGGACGGGCCTCGCAGATGGCTTCCTTGCCGGTATAGGCGGATACGCCGATCTTCTCGCCGCCCTCGGGCCAATAGAAGAGGTCGGCGTACTTCTCGTGGATCTCCG
>CASFXA010000142.1 GCA_949298535.1 uncultured Oscillospiraceae bacterium | reverse complement strand
TGCTTTGTAGTACATACTCCTTCAAGGTTATTATATAATTAAAAAACAAATAAATAAAGTTGTAAGGTACTAATTTTCATTCCTATGTGTGCCTTGACAACGAGCCTCAAGCGAGGCGGAAAGGAATGATGGCTTATTATGGAAAAAACAAATAATATTATTAAAGTTAAAATCACTGGTATTCAAACTTATGGTGCATTTGTTACAACAAAAGATAATACTAATGGATTAATTCATATATCAGAAATATCATATGGTTATGTAAAAAACATTAATGATTATATAAAAATTGGTGATAAAATATATGCAGAAATAATTGGGTATAATGATAACAACAAACAACTAAAATTAAGTATTAAAGATATTGATTATAAAAATGATGGAACAAAATTAAAAAGAATTGAAGAAACTAAAAAAGGATTTAGTCCACTTAAAGATAATTTAGACAAATGGATTAATGAAAAAATAAAAGAAATAATGGATAAAATGTAATTTTTTATAAAAAGGTATTGACAAACTACATTAATAAATGATATATTATTAATTGTCAAACAAAGTTTTTGGGCGATTAGCTCAGTTGGTTAGAGCATCTGCCTTACAAGCAGGGGGTCTGCGGTTCGAGTCCGTAATCGCCCACCATTTATTTTTTTGACAATTTATTTATGCCGAAATAGCTCAATTGGTAGAGCAACTGACTTGTAATCAGTAGGTTGCGGGTTCAATTCCTGCTTTCGGCACCATCTTTTTTTTGGAGGGATAGCGAAGTGGTCAAACGCGGCAGACTGTAAATCTGTTCCTTCGGGTTCCATGGTTCAAATCCATGTCCCTCCACCATTTAATCAGTAGTAAGCTAGTTGCCTCGTAGCCAAGCGGTAAGGCACCACACTTTGACTGTGGCATTCGCTAGTTCGAGTCTAGCCGAGGCAGCCATCATGTTCCGTTAGCTCAGTAGGTAGAGCATTTGACTTTTAATCAAAGGGTCCGGAGTTCGAACCTCCGATGGCTCACCAAAAAAAGAGACACGATTTTATCGTGTCTCTTTTTTTATCTACCCTCTGCCCCTCAGGAAAACCGCTGCGCCGCAAAATCCAACAGTTCCGGCGCATATACGGTGAGATGGCGGAAGGGCCCCACCGAAAGGGCCTCCGCTTCCTCCGGCGTCTCCGGTGTCAGTCCGAACACCGGTTCTGTCACATCATAACATTCAAAAAGATACCGGCGTCCCCCTGCGATCACATAAAGATGAAAGACAGACGGTTTTCTGACCGGGTCCCGAAGCAGTTCCAGGTCTTCCAGAGTGATGCCGCTGAGGATCTCTGCCAGCTGCGCCTCCTCTTCCTGCGACAGCACAAAGTTTTCCGGGAAAGGGAAAAGTTTCTGATCAGAGGGATCGCTCAGGCACGCTCCCTCCATATTTTTTGAAGAAATGGTTTGGCACCACCGGAAAAAAGGACTGTTTTCAAGGCTGCGGCGGATTATCACCGGCGTCGCCGCCCACCACGCCAGAAGGGAGGCGCAGAGCAGAAGCGCCGTCAGGAAGATCCCCCGTTTGACAGCTTTCATGTCAGATCCCTCTCTTTCTGTCACAGCGGTCAGCTTTCAGCTCGTTTTTTCGTCCCGGCCCGGAACAAATCCCCATTTTATTTTATAATAAGGGCCATTTGAATACAAGGTTCTCCCAGGTTTCTGTTCTTTGACGGAGCCCAAAGCCTTTTCTGTCCCGGTTCCCTCCGGACAAGGGGATGCCAGGCGGCGGGAGACCGAAAATTCTTCTTGCCGGAGCCCTGGGGCAGCCTCTTCCCGGCGGAAGGAACGGCCTTCCGGGAATCGGAGCGGCAGGACGGACCCTCTCCACAAAATCCCCGGGCTATGCCCCGGCGTTTTCCGCCGGATGAAAGCGTCGTTTGGGGAAAAACCAACGGGACAGTTTCCTTTCCCTCCTGTCTCCGGCCAGCGGGGCGGGGAAAATCCCCTCTTCCCGGCCCTTGCGCCTTTTTTCCATTCTGCTATAATATCCTCATAAAGGACGCTGTTTCCAATCCGGTCCTGAAAGGAGCCTTCGTCATGGAATTTTTCCCCGCTCAACCCCGGCATCTTCCCGCCATCCTGACCATCTATGACCACGCCCGGGATTTTATGGCCCAGTCGGGCAATCCCACCCAATGGGGGGACGGGTATCCCCAGGGAGAGCTGTTGGAGGAGGACATCGCCCTGGGCCGCCTGTGGGTGGCGGCGGAGGGGGAGGTTCTTCAGGGCGTTTTCGTCTTCTGCCCCGGGCCGGAACCCATTTATGAGGAAAGCCCCGACGCCTGCTGGCCCCAGGACGGTCCTTATTGGGTGATCCACCGCATCGCCTCGGCGGGGCTGCGGAAGGGGGCGGGATCGGACTGCATCCGGTGGTGTCTGGGGCGGTGCGCCAGCCTGCGGATCGACACCCATCCGGACAACCTGCCTATGCAGCGGACCCTGAAAAAACTGGGCTTTCAGCCCTGCGGGCGGGTTTATTACGGGGATTCTCCCCGGGTGGCCTTCCAGAAGTACGGCGCCCTTCACAGGGGGTAAGATGGGGAGATCCTCCGGCCATGGAGGCCATTGCTGAAAGGAGTGCTGTTTTGTGTCTCAAACCCTTTCCCTGCTGCTGGCGGTGGTTCTCTATCATCTGCCATATACCGCCCTGGTGCTGCTGATCGCCTGGAAAATCAAGGACCCGGCCCGGCGGCGTCCCCCTTTTGTGGCGGTTTCCCTGATTCAGTTTTTTGTCAGCACCGGAGGGCTGATCTTTCTCATCGTCTCCCTGGCGCTGTTTGTGGCCTTTTACAGCCTGTTGATTCTGGGACCCTCCAGACGGCTGCGGTGAGGGAGCTGTCCCTGCCCTCTCCGAAAATTTTCCGCAAAACATCCCGGGTCCGGGGAAAGGATTGTCCCCTGTCCCGGGATTTTGTCCCTGGCAGAACAAAGGACGCCCTTCCGCGCAGAGGGGCGTCCTTTGTTGTTGGTCCGGGGTGAAGATCCTGTATGGGGGCAGGGCGTTTCCGGCCGTTGAGGCCAGGGGGGAAACTGTTATTTTTCCGGCAGCTCCCGCAATTCTCCCTCCGCTGTGATCTCCAGGGGGATCATCACCGATTTGGTGTAGCGGATGATGTTGTCCACCCGTTTTTTGTCGTCGGGGGCATAGAACAGATAGGCTTCCCCTTCCTTTCCTGCCCGTCCGGTGCGTCCGGAACGATGGGTATAGGTTTCGTTGTCCAGGGGGGTCTCATAATGGATGACGGCGTCCACATCGGTGACGTCGATGCCCCGGGCCGCTACATCGGTGGCGATGAGGATGGCGATTTTTCCCGCCTTATAAGCGGCCATGATCCGGTTCCGGTCCGATTGGGCCATATCCCCATGGAGACACTCCGCCGCGAATCCCCGGTCCGTCAGCTGACCGCAGAGGCTGGAGGTAGCGTATTTGGTGTTGCAGAAGATGAGGGTGCGGTGAAACTGTTTTTGGGTCAGCACCGCTATCAGATCCCGGAGCTTTTTGCTTCCGGTGCTTTGGATGCAGTATTTGGTGATCTTGGGTTTGCTGGCCTCCACCGGCAGCACTGTCAGCTCCACCGGATCCATCTGGTACAGCCAGCCGATGTCCATCACCTCCCGGGAAATGGTGGCGGAGAACATCACCATCTGCTTGTCCTTGGGCAGCCGGTCCAGGATTTTCCGTACATCCTTGAAAAACCCCATATCCAGCATTTCGTCCGCTTCGTCCAGAACGGCATATTTCACCTTATCCAGACGAATGGTTTTCCGGGCCATGTGGTCCAGCAGCCGCCCGGGGGTGGCCACCACAATCTGGGGGCGGTTTTTCAGCGCCGCAAGCTGCTTGCCCATGGGCTGTCCCCCATAGACCGCCACCACCCGGATCCCCTCCCGGAAATAGGCCAGGTCCCGGAGATCGTCGCAGATCTGGGTACACAGCTCCCTGGTGGGACAGAGAATCAGCGCCTGGAGCCAGGGCTTGTCCGCCTCCACCTTCTCCACAATGGGGATGCCGAAGGCGCAGGTCTTGCCGGTGCCGGTGGGGGCCTTGGCGATGATCTCCCGTCCCTCCAGCATCACCGGGATGGCCTTTTCCTGGATCTCGGTCATCTGGGTGAAGCCCATCCGCTCCACCGCCTTGTGCAGCTCCGGGGAGATTGCCAGGTCCTTATATTCCATCATCTTGTTTCAACGCTCCATTTTCCGGTCCCGGTTTTGCCCGCTGGGGCGGGGACCCTTCTGAATTCTATTATAATGCCTCTGCAGGCCAGGCGCAAGCGGCCTTTTGCAGGAGGGCAGACTGGGGACAAAGAGGGAAAATTCAAGGGAAATGGCGCCGTCCGGCTCCTATTTCTCTCCGGCACAGACGCGCCCCGTAGGGCTGTCAGGGCGGCTGAAGAAATCCGACAGAGCCAGATATTGTTCATATAACCGGCGGTATGTTCTTACCTCCTCCGGGCGGGGGGAATAAATATGGACCACAGGGGAGGCCATCCGGCCAATGAGGGCGGAAAAATCCCCTGGCCGGGCGGCAGCTGCGCCCAGAATGGCGCTGCCCAGGGCGCAGGTTTGGGCGGAGGCGCAGACCTGAACCGGGCGGCCGCAGATGTCCGCCAGCAGCTGCATCATCAGAGGATTTTTGGCGGCGATACCTCCGGCGGCAAAGATCCGGCGGACCGGATGGCCGGCGGCCTCACAGCAGTCGATGATCCGCAGGGCGCCAAAACAGATGGCCTCCAGGAAGGCGCGGTACAGTTCCTCCGGACGGGTATGAAGGGACAGCCCCACCACCGCCCCCCGAAGGGTGGGGTTCATCAGCGGGGAACGGACGCCGTTCCACCAATCCAGGGCCAGCAGACCGCTTTCCCCGGGGGCCAGAAGGGCGGCCTTCTCCGTCAGCAGAGCGTGGACGGAAAGCCCCCGGTCCGCCGCTTCCTCTGTGACAGAGGCGGGGACGCACTGTTCCACAAACCAGGCAAGGCCGTCTCCCACCGCGGACTGTCCCCCCTCCAGACCGTACCAGCCGGGGGCGTTGGCCTCCCAGAAGGTGCTGTAGATTCCCGGCGCGCCGTGGGGAGAGGCGGAATTGAGCAGATAGCAGGCGCTGGTGCCCAGCACTGCCGTCAGATCTCCCTCCTCCCTGGCGCCGCAGCCCAGGGCGGCGGTGTGGGCGTCGATGTGGGCCGCGGAAACCGGAATACCAGGGGGCAGCCCCAGAGCCTGCGCCACTCCATCGGCCAATCCCCCGGCGGAGGACCCCACAGGCACCAGATCGCCGGTCATTTTCCGGATCACCGGCGGCAGCTGCGGAAAAGCCACCTGCAGAAACTCCTCGCTGGGGTATCCCTGCTCCAGGTGATAAAAGCAATTGGACCCCGCCATCTGCAGGCTGCGCACCGGGCGGCCGGTAAGATAACTCACCAGCCAGTCGCCGATCTCCACCAGCCTGGCGGCGGCATCGTATACTTCCGGATCCTCCTGGGCGGTCTCCAGGATCTTGGGCAGCAGGGATTCGCACCGGATGTCCCCGCCGCAAAGGGAGAGCCACCCCTCCCCCCGGTCCAGGGCAGTCTGCCGCAGCCGTTTGGCCTGAGGCTCCGCTCCGTGATGTTTCCAGAGCTTGATATAGCTGTGGGGATGTCCGGCATAGGCTGGATTGAGGCAGAGGGGAGCGTCCCTGTGGTCCAGCGGGATCAGGGAGGCGGAGGTGGCATCCAGACCGATGCCCACAATCTCCCTCCCGGCCACGCCGCTCTCCGCCAAGGCCCGGCGGACGGTATCGGTCAGACCGTCCAGATAATCCTGGGGGTGGGCCAGGGCAAAGCCCGCCGGAAGAGGAGCGCCATCCGGCAGAGACTGCTCCATCACGCCGTGGGGGTAGTGATAAACGGCGGAGGAAAGCTCCTGTCCGGTGGCGATGTCTGCCACCACCGTCCGCACGGACAAAGTTCCGTAATCAATGCCTAAAGAATAGGGCCCATTCATGGGGAAAACCTCCTTTTTCACAGGTCGTGGGTTGGTACAGATAGTCAGAAAACGCCTGGCGTTTCGTGAAAAAAACGACGGCAAAGGGAGCGTTTGAAAAGGTTTTGAAACAGGACTCCTTTTGGAGAAGGCGCTGAAACAGGAATGTTGCCATCCCCCTGCCTCGTCAGGGGGATGGTCTTTGTATTTTGGAAGGCGTCAAACCACGGATGAGGAACACATTGGCCCGGAAGGCGGCAGAAAAGGAGGGCCGTCATCCCCTGGAAGCGCCCTGCAGCCCTTTGAGGGCGGCAGGGGAGGAGGCGAAGCGGAAGAACGCCTCCTCCTGGGGGGTGGGCTCCCGTTCCCGCAGCCGCGCCAGATAGATCCACCTCTCCAGGGTCAGGTCCGACACCGATACCTGCCGGAATCCCCGGTCCTGAGGCAGGATGGAGCTGGCTGCCACAAAGCCGCAGCCCATCCCCATGGAGGCCGCCTGTTTGACGGCGCTGTTGCCGAACACCTGGAGGACCACCTTCAGATCCCCCAAACCGTACCCCATTTCCCCCAGTTTTTCCTCCAGCAGGCGCAGACTGTAGCAGCCCTCCTCCCGAAGGATCAGGGGCAAACTCATCAGTTCCCGGCAGGAGATGGTTCGGGGCAGGGAAATGGACTGGGGCACAATGAGAACGAAAGGATCCCGCAGCAGCGGATGAAGCAGAAAGCGGTCCTCCCGGGGCAGATAGCTGGTCAGGCCGAAGGAACAGCCGCCGTTTTCCAACAGTTCGTAAACATCTGAGGAGCTGGCGCAGGCCTTTCCCGCCAGGGGAATGTGGGGGAACTGCCTGCGGAACAGCTGGGTCAGCCTGGGCAGCAGCAGGGCGCTGCTGGTGGGACCGCTGCCCAGAATCACTGCCGCCTGCCGCTCCTCCAGGGAGGAGAGATCGGCCTTCATCCGCTGTTCCAGGGCCTGGGCCGACTGGGCATAGGCCAAAAAAATCTCCCCGCCCGGCGTCAGCTCCAAAGGGCGGCGCTGACGGCTTTTCCGTTCCACCAGACGGCACCCTGTTTCCTCCTCCAGTCCCGCCAGAATGGCGCTGACCGCAGGCTGGGAAAGATGGCAGACCCGGGCGGCCCCCGCCAGGGAACGGCACTGGGCGATGGCGATAAAAACAGAAAGGGCTTCGGTGCGCACAGGTTCCCCCTCCTCACTGAATAAATTTTTCGATGAAAAAAGGTTCTTTTGGCCTGCGGAAAAATCAGGAGTTTCAAAGGATTTTTTTCTACTGATTCTATTATTTTATCAGAAATCCCCCCTCGGGAGCAAGAGGCAAAAAAGGTCCTCTTGCAGGGACGGGAGGATTCTGCTATGCTGGGGAGCAGAAAGGCGGGGTGAATGAAATGGCGGAATATCGCATAGGAATTCTGGATGGAGACGATATTGGTCTGGAGATCGTACCGGTGGCGGTGGAAGCGGTGAAGGCGGCGGTTGCCCGGCACCCGGAGGTGCAGATTGATTGGGTGCCTCTTCCCATTGGATACCGCTCCTTTGTGGAGCATGGAAATTCCCTCCTGCCTCAGGTGCTGGAGACCCTTTACACCCTGGACGGCTGGATTTTGGGACCCATTGGCCACATGGCTTATCCCAAGGACCCCAACTGCGTCAATCCCCATCCCATCCTCCGGCGGAACTACGACCTGGTGAGCAACATCCGTCCCGCCAAGGCTTATCCCGGGGTACCCTGTCTCAATCCCAAAACCGACCTGATTATCGTCCGGGAAAACAACGAGGGCTTTCAGCCGGACCGGAATATGTTCCGGGGCACCAGCGACTGTATGCCCACCCCGGATATGGCCCTTTCCCTTCGGGTTATCACCCGGCGCAATTCCTCCATGGCGGCCCGCACCGCCTTTGAGCTGGCCCGTCAGCGGGGCGGCATGAAGAAGGTCACCGCCGTCCACAAGAATACCGTTTTCAAACTGGGCTGCGGCCTGTTTCTGGACGCCTGCCGCCAGGTGGCGGAGGAGTACCCCGACATCACTCTGGAGACGGTGGTGGTGGACACCTTCGCCATGAAGATGCTCATGGACCCCACCCGTTTTGACGTGGTGGTCACCACCAATATGTTTGGCGACATCCTCTCCGATGAGGCTGCCGGACTGGTGGGAGGACTGGGGATGGCCCCTGGCCTCTGCGTAGGCCCGGATTATTGCATGGCCCAGGCTACCCATGGTTCAGCGCCGGATATTGCCGGAAAGAATATTGCAAACCCCTTCGCCATGATGGAGTCCGCCCGGATGATGCTCTCCTGGCTGGCAAACAAGAAGGGAGACGCTGCCGGTGTAAAGGCTGCCGAGGAACTGGCACAGGCCATGACGACGGTGCTTGAGGACAAGACGGCCGTTACCCCCGATCTGGGCGGCAGCGGCACCACCGACGGGATGGGCCGGGCCATCTGCCAAAAGCTGGCGCAGCTGTAAAATTTGCTTTCTTCCTTCATACATACATAAAATACCAAACAAACGGAAGTCCGCCGGACACAGCAACCTGTGTCCGGCGGATTTTCGTTTGTTTCCTGCAGACGGCGGCTTAAAGTAAAACAGGTTCTGAAAATCGCTTCAGCCTTCTTTTTTTCTTCTCCCGATAAGGCTCACTGCCCATCCAATCCCCAGCCCGGCGGCAGAAATGGCCCCGCCTATGGGGATCATCTCCCAATTGGGCGGGTTTATTTTGCTGAAAGCGGCCATATTGGCGGCGCTGAAGGTGCCGTATTCCGCGAGCATATAAAGGATTCCAAAGGCAATGGGAGACAGCCAGTTCCACCGCCCCCAGCAGCGGTTCTTTCCCATTGCTGCGGAAAAGAAAAAGGTGGCCGCCGGCAGCAGCACCCACAGAAACATGATGCTGTAGCCCATGGCATCGGAGCTGCCGGTGAAAAACCAGAATACCAGAATGGCCATGGCCCAGATCACCAGATAAGCGGCGGTCAGAATGGTTTTTGCCTTCCGGTCGGCGCTGCGGACGGTGTTGGTGCTCTCCTCCAGATAGTCCAGGTAGCCGGAGGAGGATTCCCCCTTTAACAGCCGGTCCAGGCTGATTTGATACAGATCGCTCATCCTGATGACGCTGACAATATCGGGGTAAGTCTTTTCATTCTCCCAGTTGGAGATGGTTTGGCGGCTGACCCCAAGGGCCTCGGCCACCTGTTCCTGTGTCAGGTTGGCATTGGCGCGCGCTCCCTGAAGTTTGGAGCCGATCTCCATCCTTTCCACCGTCCTTTCCGGTTCCATTGTACTTCCCGGAAGAGCTTTTGTCCATCAAAGACCTTTTACGCAGGCTCAAAAGGCTGTCAAAATTTTTTGGCGGTATCCGTCGGAACCTGATTGTTCGGAAAAACAGGGGACAGCCCTTTGCAATGGAGCGTTTTCTCTGCTCTGAATCCGTTTCTTCCGGCAGCCCCTGTTTTTTTAGGGAAAAGAAAAAAAGAAACCCCCGCTATTGCAGAGATTTCTTCCTTGGTGGACGTTGAGGAACTCGAATCCCCGACCTTCCGCACGTCAAGCGGAAGCTCTACCAGCTGAGCTAAACGTCCATATTTTGTCTTTCAGAGACATTTTTGTCCGAGAACAAGCTATATTATACACAAGGAAATTTTAAAAATCAAGTGTTTTTTTGCTTTTCCACAGAAGTTGTTAAAATTCCATAAACGTTCCATTGCTTCTTGTGCCAATATACCAAACATGATATAATATAAACTGTATCACTCTGTGATCCTGGAGGAAGAAAAAACGTGCGGATTTTAGGCATTGATCCCGGTTATGCCATTGTAGGCTATGGGGCGCTGGACTATGCTTCCAGCCGCTTCCATGTGGTGGAATACGGAGCCATCACCACTCCTGCGGGGATGGAATTCACCCAGCGGCTGCGGATGATCTACGACGATATGACAGCGCTGCTGGAGCGGACCCGGCCTGAGGCTATGGCGGTGGAGCAGCTGTTTTTTACCAACAACAAGACCACCGGCATCGATGTGGCCCAGGCCAGGGGCGTGATCCTGCTGGCGGCCTGTCATGCGGGGGTGCCCACCTTCCAGTATACCCCCATGCAGGTCAAACAGGCGGTGGTGGGCTACGGCAAGGCGGAAAAGGCTCAGGTGATGGAGATGACCCGCCGGCTGCTGGGCCTGAAGGCGGTCCCCCGCCCCGACGATACCGCCGACGCGCTGGCGGTGGCCATCTGTCACGGACACACCGGTTCCTCCAGCCTGACCCGGAAACTTGATTTGCTGAGGTGAAACGCCATGATCTATAGTGTAACGGGAAAGCTGCTGGTGGTGGAGCCGGGCTACGCTGTGGTGGAGGCCGGGGGTGTGGGCTATAAATGCACCACTACCACCAATACCCTGGCCAGCCTGCCGCCCCGGGGCAGCCAGGTGACGCTGCTGACCCATCTGTATCTGCGGGAGGACGTGCTGGAGCTGTACGGGTTTGCCACCGAGGAGGAGCTGCGGTGCTTCCGGATGCTGATTACCGTCTCCGGCGTGGGGCCCAAGGTGGCGGTGTCCATTCTTTCCGGCACCACACCCCAGCGGCTGCTGCTGAGCATCGCGGCGGGGGATGTCAAGGCGCTGAAGGTTCCCGGCGTAGGGCCCAAGATCGCCCAGCGGATCATCCTGGAGCTGAAGGACAAGGTGGGCAGCGACGACGCGGCCAAGGGCCTGACAGGAGCCGTATTCAACCTGACAGAGAACGGGGACGGGGAGCTTTCCGCCCAGGGGGAGGCCGTCGGCGCCCTGGTGACGCTGGGCTACAGCCAGACCGACGCCGCGGCGGTGGTGGCACGTCTGGACCGGTCCCTGCCGGCGGACGAGCTGATTAAAGCGGCGCTGAAAAAGCTGTCCCGGAATCTGTGAGCTGCTTCAAATAAGTATACTGTTTTTTTGCCTTTCAGTTCCGCACATGGAAAGAAATTTTTGCAGCAGACGCCATGATTTGTTTGAGAAAAAGTCTCTGAAGGGGCAGGGGGAAAAGCTGTGGTAAATATTTTCGATCATCAAAAGGATATGGACCTGGAAAACCGCATCGTGGCCCCGGACTACACCCGGGATGACAGCGAGGTGGAGAACACCCTCCGGCCCAAGACCCTGGCGGAGTATATCGGCCAGGAGAAGGCCAAGGAAAATCTCCGGGTTTTTATCGAAGCGGCCCGGATGCGGGGGGAGCCTCTGGACCATGTGCTCCTCTATGGGCCTCCCGGTCTGGGCAAAACCACCCTGGCAGGGATCATTGCCGGAGAGATGGGGGTCAATATCCGCATCACCTCCGGCCCGGCCATTGAGAAGCCGGGGGACCTGGCGGCGCTGCTGACCAACCTGGAGGAAAACGACATCCTCTTTATTGATGAGATCCACCGCCTCAACCGCTCGGTGGAGGAGGTTCTCTACCCGGCCATGGAGGACTTTGCCCTGGACATCATCATCGGCAAGGGCCCGTCCGCCCGGTCCATCCGTATTGACCTGCCCAAGTTCACCCTGGTGGGAGCCACCACCCGGGCAGGGCAGCTGACCGGTCCCCTCCGGGACCGCTTCGGCGTCATCTTCCGCCTGGAGCTTTATTCTACGGCGGAGCTGGCCCGTATCATTACCCGCAGCGCCGGTATCCTGGGTATCCCCTGTGAGCCGGACGGCGCGCTGGAGCTGGCACGCCGCAGCCGGGGCACCCCCCGGATCGCCAACCGCTTTCTCAAGCGGGTGCGGGATTTCGCCCAGGTGATGGGGGACGGGGCCATTACGGCGGAGATCGCCGGAGAGGCCCTGGAGCGGCTGGAAGTGGACTTTATGGGCCTGGACAACATCGACCGGAGGATCCTCACCACCATTATCAAGGCCTACAACGGCGGCCCGGTAGGATTGGATACCCTGGCGGCGGCGGTGGGGGAGGAAAGCGTCACCATCGAGGACGTCTACGAGCCCTACCTGATGCAGGAAGGCTTCCTCAGCCGGACCAGCCGTGGACGGTGCGTCACCCTCAAGGCCTATGAGCACCTGGGCCTGACGCCGGCAGCAGGCAGCGGCGTGGCATCCAGCCAGCTGGCCTTTTAAAATAACAGCGCACCTTTTCATAGGAAAAAGCATAGATTGGGGTAAAATCAGCTGATTTTGCCGCTGGAATGAGATTGTGGCTCTTTCACGGTCAGGTGCTGGGAGAAAGTTGGTGCCAGGAGTTACGCCCAAAGGGTCACAACCCTTTGGAAACCCATTGTTGAGGCAAT
>CASFXA010000141.1 GCA_949298535.1 uncultured Oscillospiraceae bacterium | reverse complement strand
TGGTGATGATCCCCTGTTATTTTCTGCTGAATCTGCCCTTCAACTGGTACTTGGTGGGCGCCTATGCCGGGGCGACGCTCATTGGATATGTGGCCTATGAGCCTTTGGTGCAGCTGGTGACCACCTATATTTTCCCCCAATACGCCATCTATCTGGACAGCATCTACGCCACCGCCAACGGCTTGTCCTATGTGGTGGTGCCTGCCATTTACTTTATTTGTGTGGGATTGTTCGCCAAGCGGCTGCTTCAGCGGGATCCCCGCAGCAGCATCCTCATCTACACCTCTTTATTCACCTTCATTTTATATATTTTTATCACCAGAATGTTCATCCTGGAGCGGATGTCCGTCTACTTCTTCCCCTTTATTATGCTGCTGTTGCCGGAAATGGTGGATACCTTCCAGGTGGACACTCCGGAGGCGGCCACTTCCAATGTCAAAAAGGATAAGCAAGCCGCCAGGAAACAAATGGTACACATCAAGGAACAGCGTTTCTACCGCAACTGGGCGCTGGCCACAGTGATCTTTTTCTCCCTGGTCTATTTTGCCTTTGCCGCTGTGCGGGGGTTCCACAAGGCTTATCCCTATATCAGCATTTGGGAGACGGAAAAAGCGGTGAGCAATGAGGATTATTTGTTCCATGACATTCGTACCGCCGATCAAGTGACCCAGGGACAGGAATGATCCCTCCCATCACGAACCGAATTGAAAAACCGGCCCCGTCAGAAGCACAACCTCTGACAGAGCCGGTTTTTTTCAACGGATCACAACTCTCAGTGATTAAGGGGCTTTCCAAAGCGGGACCGCGCTCCTGCGGCGTTCTCCCTCTTGCTTTCCGGAAGGAAGACTGCGTCGTCAGCCTTGCCGGAAGCCTGTCCCATTTCCGGAAAACTCTCAGACACCGGACAGGGGAACAAGACAAAGTCGGTTTTTCCCCGTCCGGCCCTTTGACCCTTTGTTCACTGAAAGGAAGGAGCAATAAGGACGAGGATCTTTTTGCTCCCTCCCGGAACTCCCCCGCAGCCTTCCCCGGCGGGAAATCTTCCTCACTTCATTTCAGCACGCAGACCTCCACCCATTCCAGCGCTTTGGCGGCCTGCTCCAATTCCTCGCAGGTCAGGCGAACCGCCGAATGGGGGGTGCCGCAGGCGGGAAAAACCGTGTCAAAACGCCGCAGGGAAACATCCAGATAAACCGGCAGCGGCTTCGGCAGTCCGAAGGGACAGATGCCCCCCGCCGGATGGCCGGTGAATTCCAGCGCCTCCTGAGGGGAAAGCATCCGGGCCTTGCAATGGAACCGGGCCTTGAAGGCGGAATTGTTGATTTTGGTGTCACCGGCGGTGAGCAGCAGCATGGCCCCGTCCCCATCCTACAGGGTGAGGGTTTTGGCAATGCGCCCCGGCTCCACTCCCAGCGCCCTGGCCGCCAATTCCACCGTCGCGGTGTCCTCCTCCGGCACGATGATCCGCTGTTCCAGCCCAAGGGTCTGGAGATACTCCCTGGCTTCTTTCATTCCCATTTTGTTTCCTCCTTACAAATGCCCCGGGGGCATCCCGATCTGCTGAATATTTCCCGGCATTTTTCCTTTGGTCCAAAGCCTTATTTCTCAAGGGGTCTGCCGGTTCCCGGTATCCCGGCGCCAAACGAAGGAACCCCTCCCCTCCCCCGGCTGTTGCACAGCAAGGGCGGCAGCTTGTCCTCCGTTATCTGTATCCCAGTATAGCACAGTCTGTCCCTTCAAAAAAGGGGGACATCCGACGGAAACTGTGGTATGATGGAGATATCGGGAAAATTTGGTCCCCGCCCCGCGTCCGTTCCAGCCGGAACGGAAAGAAAAAGCAGTGACGTCAAACATCAGCCGCCAGCGGGACGGGGATATGCCTGACGGATGAGGCCGCCCCTCCCTTCCTCCCCCGTCCCGCCTTTTTCCAAAAGAGAAGGAGGAACGCTTCGGAGGTATTTTTCTCCCGCTTTTACCCATACTAACATCAAATCTCATGAAAGAAAAGGAACAGGAGGAAGTTCCATGAAACAGTTGATTGCATTGACGCTCCTGTGCGTCGTCCTGACCTTTGCCGCCTGCGGCGGAGAGGAGAACTCCGGAGAAAGCTCCTCCGGTCTTTCTCAAAGTTCCTCCCAAACCGACAGCTCCTCCAGCTCCTCCGTCCCCGCGGCGGAGCAGCTTCTCCAGGGGGTGGGGGAAACCCGCCTGGAAAGCCGTTGGTTCAGCCTCTCCCTTGACCTGCCGGAGGGCTGGCGCTTCCTTTCCTCCGGAGAACTGGACACCGCCAGCAGCCTGGCGGAAAGCCAGATGGAACAAAAGGAGATTGCCGGGGAGCGGCAGGACAGCGAGGCTTTGACCCAGCTGACCCTGATGAACGATTCGTTGGCCGCCAGCCTCCAGTTCCAGTGCATCCCCTGGGAGGATGGGGACAGCGCACAGGCAGCGGATGTGCTGCGGGAGAGCCTGTTGGAACACTTCCCCGACCTGTCGGAGCCTGAGGCAGTCACCCTGGCCCACAGCACCTGGCTGCGGATGGAGTGTGGCGTCACCCTCACCCCCACCGGCACCGACGCCCGTCAGGCCATCTGGATGCAGGTGCGGGAGGGCTGGCTGATGCAGATCGCGGGGGTGGCGGTGGCCTCAACGGAGCCTCTGGACGCTTTGCTGGAAGCCATGGAGCCCCTGGACTGACAACCGGAAAAGAACCTTGGCTGCAAGGCCCCCGGGGGAAGGCGCCGCCTTTTCCCACACCTCCTCTCCCGGGCTCAAAAGGGGTCCTCCCTGTACAGGGCCAAACCTTCCCTGAAAAAATTCTGTTTTTCTCCGCCCCTCAATCCTTCCGTCAACAGCTCTCCTCCCTTCTCCCTGGATTTTGTTGGAGATAAAGGAACGCCCTCCCCGCTTTCTCACGGGGAAGGGCGTCTTTCTGTGTGGAAAGTTTTAAAAACAAGGAAAATGACATTCCCTCAGCAGCAGAATATGAAGCTGATGTTGATCGGGCCATCTTCCAAAACCGGGGACTGCGGCCTGATTGTTGAGGCCCATCCTGACGCCCTTCTCCCCGCTTCTCACAGGGAGGAGCCTCTCCCTGCTTCCGCATCCTGCCGGCGATCCCCTATCCCATCACTCTGCGGGCAATGTCTACCCCTTCCTTGGCGTCCCGGGCGTAAAAATCGGCGCCGATGGAAGCGGCGTAATCCTCCGTAAGGACGGCCCCGCCCACCATCACTTTGCAGGGAAGCTGACGCTGCCGCAGCAGCGCGATGGTTTCCGCCATGCTGCCCAAGGTGGTGGTCATCAGGGCGCTGAGGCCCACCAGGGGGGCCTGATGCCGCTCCACCGCGTCGGCCACCTCCTCCTTGGGCACATCCCGTCCCAGATCCACTACGGTGTATCCGTAGTTTTCCAGCAGCACTTTGACAATATTTTTGCCAATGTCATGGATGTCGTTTTTCACCGTAGCCAGCACTACCGTTCCTTTGCTCACCGTGGCAGCGGAAGCAGAAAGGCTTTCCTTGACCACTTCAAAGGCGGCTTGGGCGGCGGCGGCGGACTGGATCAACTGAGGCAGAAAGATCTTGCCTGCCTCAAACCGGCTCCCTGCCACATCCAGCGCCGGGATGAGCCTGGTGTTGACCACTGTCATGGGATTCTCCTGTTCCAACAGGCTCCGGGCGGCAGCGGCAGCTTCTCCCCGGAGGCCATGCTCCACCGCATATTCCAGCGTGACAGAAGTGCCGGAAGCGGGAGCCGGGGCGGGAGCTTTTTCCCCTCCGTAGGCCGCCACAAATTCCCGGGCATCCCGGTCCTTACCGGTGAGAAGGTGGAAGGACCGTACCGCCGCCATCATCGCTTCCAGATTGGGATTGAGGATGGGCATTGTCAGCCCCGCCGCCATGGCCATGGTGAGGAAAGCCTGATTGACCAGCGGTCTGGCCGGCAGTCCGAAGGAAATGTTGGACACCCCCAGCACCGTCTGCAGCCCCAGCTGATGGCGGACCTGCCTGACCGCCTCCAAAGTCTCCATGGCGGAATCCTGTTCGGCGGAAACGGTGAGGGTGAGACAGTCGATGTACACATCCTGCCGGGGGATTCCCAGGGCAAGGGCCCGGTCCAGGATCCGCCGGGCGATGGCCACCCGTTCCCCGGCGGTTTTGGGGATCCCCTTTTCGTCCAGGGTCAGCCCCACCACTGCCGCGCCGTATTTTTTCACCAGGGGCAGCACCGTGGACAGGGACCGTTCCTCGCCGCTGACCGAGTTGACAATGGCCTTTCCCGGATAAACCCGCAGGGCGCTTTCCAACACCTGAGGTTTGGTGGAGTCGATTTGCAGGGGCGCGGCGGTGACTCCCTGGAGGGCTTTCACCGCCCGAACCATCATCTCCTCCTCGTCGATGCCCGGCAGCCCCACGTTGACGTCCAGAATATCCGCTCCTGCGGCAGTTTGCTCCAGCGCCTGCCCCAGCAGGTAATCCATATCCTGCCGCAGCAGGGCCTCCTTGAATTTTTTCTTGCCGGTGGGATTGATCCGTTCTCCGATCACCCGCACCCGGTCCAGGGGCACCACCTGGGCGGCGCTGCATACCGCGGCAGGCACTTCCACCAGCTTCCGTCGGCTGACTTTGTGCCGGACCGCCCGATTGAGGGCGTCAATGGTGGCGGGGGAGGTGCCGCAGCATCCTCCCAAAAAGCGAACGCCCCGGTCCGCCAACAGGGACATCTGTCCGGCAAACTCCTCGGGAGTCACGTCATACGCCCCGGTGAGGGGATCCGGAAGCCCGGCGTTGGGCTTGGCCACCAGTGGCAGATTGGTAAAACGAGCCACTTCCTCCAAAACAGGGGCCAGCTGGGCGGGCCCCAGGGAGCAGTTGAGACCTATGGCGTCCGCCCCCAGGCCGCTGAGGGTCAGGGCCATGGCCGCGGCGGAACAGCCGGTAAAGGTCCGTCCATTTTCCTCAAAGGTCATGGTACACAGCACCGGCAGGGAGCAATTTTCCTTCACCGCCAGCAGGGCCATCCGGGCCTCCGCCAGATCGGTCATGGTCTCGATGACCACCAGATCCGCCCCGGCAGCCGCGCCCGCCCGCACCTGGCGTGCGAAAATCTCATAGGCCTCCAGGGGGGAAAGGGTCCCCGCAGGCTCCAGCAGCTGGCCGATGGGGCCCAGATCCAGCGCCACCAGCGCCTTCCCTTCCGCCGCCTGACGGGCCAGCTCCACCGCCGCCGGAATCACCAGCTCCGGTGTCAGCCCCCAGCGGGCCAGCTTCTTTTCGCTGGCGCCAAAGGTGTCGGCATAGAGAATATCGGCGCCCGCCTCCCGATAGGCCCGGTGGATTTCCAGCAGCCATTGGGGATGCTCCAGCGCCGCCGATTCCGGCGGCATCCCGGCAGGCAGCCCCTTTTGCTGCAGCATGGTGCCCATGGCGCCGTCCAGCAAAATGGGACGGTTCAAAGCCAGTAAAGTATTAACGTCCACAATATTCCTCCTTTTGGCGATAGGGGCAGTTTTCCCGGGCAGCGCAGCCTTCACAGCGCCGGCTGCCTGTGGCGGCAAGGGGATGATCCGCTACCCCGATAATGGCAGTCACCGATTTCCGGGGAATCAGAATGGCGCTGTCGCTGGCGCACAGGCCCAGCCTTTTGGGCGCCTCCAGCAGGGAGAGAAATTCCCCTTGGATGCCGATGGGCAAATCTCCATAGCCGGGGCTGTATCGGGTGGTGAAGAAAGCGCCGGGCAATCGGGCCTTCATTTCTTTCTCCGCCTGATCGCAGGTCTCCTCAATGGCGGCGGTGCAGCAGCTTTCCAGCACCACCGCCCGGGCCAGGTCCTCCACCTGGGTCCGCCGCAGCAGGCGATCCGCCTCCTGCCCCAGCGTGGCGCAAAAAAGGATCGCCCGGTCACAGCCAGCCAGATGGCGGCGGATGTCCGCTCCCTCCAGGGGAAGCCCCCCTGCCCACAGTCCCTCCCGGGGCCGCTCCAGCTCAAACAGCTTCCACAGATAGCGGGGACGAACCGCCGCCAGCAGCGGCTCCAGCGCCTCCAGCACCAGACGCCGGTTGACGGAATCCTCCTGGCTGCAGCCCAGGTAGCGCAGAGCCTCCCCCACAGGAAAGGCGTCGAACTCAAGATGAATCTCCATAGGGCCTCCTTCTGTCCCTCCCTGCGGGGCGGGAGCGCTTTTTGTCCCCCGGATCAAAGGAGGGAGGAAATGTTGTCCCAGATTCGTCTGGCTACCTGGGGATTGTTCATGGTGTACAGATGGATTCCTTCCACGCCGTTGGAAATCAGATCCACAATCTGGTCCACCGCATAGGCGATACCAGCGTCCCGAAGGGCCTCCGGGCGGTCGCTGTAGCGGCTCATCATGCGGCTGAACTTGGGGGGCAGGCTGGCCCCGCAAAGGGAAACCATCCGCTCAATCTGCCGTTTGTTGACCACCGGCATGATTCCCGCCTCGATGGGAACGCTGATTCCGGCGATCCGGGCCCGCTCCGCAAAGGAATAAAACATCTGATTGTCGAAAAACAGCTGACTGACCAGATGCTCCGCTCCGGCATCCACCTTCTTCCGAAGGTTCAGCACATCGGTGACCAGATCAGGGCTCTGGAAGTGGCCCTCGGGATAGCAGGCGGCGGAGATGTGGAAATCCCCCTGCTCCTTGATAAAAGCGATCAGCTCCGAAGCATAGCGAAAGTCCGTGTGGGGAGGGATGTCAGGATTCAGATCTCCCCGCAGGGCCATAATATTGGTGACCCCCGCCTTCTTCAGATCCTCCAGAAGGGCGGAAATCTCCTGTCGGCTGTAGTTGACGCAGGTGAGATGGGCCAGGGCGGGAATGTGATACCGCTCCTGGATGAGGGCGGCGATGTCCCGGGTGGGCTGATTTTTCCCTGAGCCGCCAGCGCCGAAGGTGACGCTGATAAAATCCGGAGACATCCCCTGAAGGCCGTCCAGGGTGCGGTAGATGGTGTCCACCGGGCTGTCCTTTTTCGGGGGGAACACTTCAAAGGAAAATACCGGTCGGCCCTCCGCCCCTTTGCGGGAAAAGATCTGCGCAATACTCATAGGAGACTCCTTTCTCACCGGGCCGGAACCCTCCGGAACACCGGAATACCGTAATCATTCATGGTGAAAGTTTACTCCATTTTACCCCTGTTTGCAACGGATTTTTTCCCCGGGAGGGAAAGGAGAAGCAAAAAGAAGGGAAAAACAGCCGAATCCCCCGCCTTTTTCCCCGGAAGGACTTGAAAATTTTCTTTTTCTCCGGCGGAAAGCGCCGCCGAAGCCAAGGACCTTCCCTGGGGCGGACCTCTGCCCGCCCTGGGGGCATTTTCAGGACTGTCCGGCCCGGGTCAGCTCAATAGCCTCCTTGCCAGAGAGGTGTTCCACCTTCATCTCCAGCAGGCACAGGGGGCCCCACTCGCTGTCGATGGCCCTGTTCCGGTTCTCCTCCGTATCCTCCGGGGCATATTTTTGAGCCAGCTTCTCAATGGCGGCCCGCTTTTCCCCTTCTTCCTCCAAAACCCGCATCTGACCGAAGGCGATGGCGCTGCGGAACCAGGTGGTATAGGTCTCCGGCTTCACCTCATCCCGGTCAACGACGCAGAAGGAAGCCCTGGGGCAGCCGCGGATGGCATCCAGCTTATGGCCCGCTTTGGCGCAATGAAAATAAATCCGGCCCTCCTCCCACACATAGCTGAGGGGAACGGCATAGGGGTATCCCCCATCCCCCAGCAGGGCCAGCACTCCGCAGCTGCCTCTTTCCAGAATGGCAATGGTTTCCTCCCTGGAAAGAGCTTGCTTTTTTCTTCTCATTTCCCGAAACATCCTTCAAACCCTCCTATGAAAAAATAAAAACGCCAGCGGACCATCCCTGCTGTGGCCTGACGGAATGGTTCTCGGCGTTTACCCAGCGGCAAATATAAAACTGGGATTACCATAGCACAAACAGCCCCAAAAGTCAACCGCTCATCATCTCCTCCGGCCTCGTCGCTCCGGGGAACCTTCCTCCTGAGAAACCGAAGGCTTCTTCAGGGAGGGCGCGGCTTCCAAAACCCTTTGGGACCTGATGAAGAAACGGGCTTTCTTGGAGGCGGAGACGGGGAGATCTTTCGCCGGAACAAAGTCCCGTCTTTTCTTGACAAAGGCTGCGCCATGGGGTATGCTGCGGATGTGAGCCGCCTTCAAAGGAAGGCGTCAGGATGGGGCTTTTCTGCCTTCCATCCATCCCCGGGGAAGCCTCATGGGAAAGCGCCGCGGCCATTCCGGCCGGGGAAAGACCTCAGAGAGCCATGAAAGGCTTTTTTAGAACAAACCAGGCAGGTGAAAAGAATGTCCATACCCTCTGAAATTTATCAGCGGTTCCATCAAGAACTGGCGGAACGATTCCAGCCTCTTGGGTGGAAATATGTAAAAAGCGGTCCGCTCCTCAAGAAAAAGGTGAAGGATCTTGAGTTCAGCATCTCCATGGGGGCTTCCTGGCACAACAGCCGGTTCAGCTCCAGAGTGCGGGTAGCGGTTTGGGGATATTGCAAATCCATATCCAAAAAGGATTGCCCGGCTTCCAACGTGCTGTGGTTTCGCCTGGCGCCCTCAGACGGTCAGGACTCCGAGTGGTGGGAGCTGATTGCTCCCGAGAGGTATCAATATGCCCTGGAGGATGTGACCTCGCTGCTGGAGAAAACCATTCTGCCTCTGGTAAAGTCCTTTGAGGAGGATTATGAAAGGACTGCCCGCCAGCTGGCCCTAAAGGGCTATTCCAGCCCCTTTCTGGTGTGCAGACCGGTATCTCACATCTGTTTTGCCAATATCCGGTTCACAAGCCACCTGTTTGGAGATTCTCTGGGGCAGCAATCTGCCCGGAACCAGTATGCTCTGATGTCCGATCTCACTAAGAAATGGATCCGCAACGGGATACAAACCTATTTGTCACAGATGGAGAAGGCCAGATGGTATCTGTCGGTCAACGGGGGATACCTGGTGGATGCCGATATTATGTACCTGGTGGATCATGGAATGATTGCGCTGTCCCCGGAAGGTGAAGTGGTATTTCCGCCCCTGGAATCATAGAAAAAGCGACAGCAGAACCGCCAGCAAAATTTTCCGAAACCGCAAAAATGGACAGACAGACGGATTCGCTTGTCTGTCCTTTGCTATGCCCTTTTCTTTGGACGGGAAGGTCCGCTGGGAACCGGACCCTTCCGTCGCCGCTTCTTTTTCCAACGGGGCGCAGCTTCCAAAAAAACCTTGGGCAAAAGGGACGCTCCCAAAACGGGGAATGGGAAATATTTCATCTGAACAAAGTTCAATTTCTCCTTGACAAAAGCAGCCTGATGGGATATGCTGTGGACATGAACAATGTTCAAGTGGAGGTGACAGGATGAATCCCTTTTCTGACCATCCCCGGGAAGCCCTGCTGGAAAGCGCCGCGGCCATTCTGGCCGAGGACGGACCTCAGGGGCTGAATATCCGCCGGGTGGCCGCCCGGTGCGGCGTCTCGGTGGGGACTGTGTACAACTTTTTTGAGAACAAGGAGGCGCTGGCCCTGGCGGTCACCCAGCAATTCTGGGAAAGGCTCTTCGCCTCCATGCCGGGTTCCGGAGGAGGGCAGCCGGATCTGCTGCGCCATATCCACATTATTTATGAGGGGCTGCGGGAATCCCTGCGCCCATGGGGGGCTGAAGAGATCCGAAAGCTGCTCCCCGGCGACGGGCAAGGCACCGGTCTCCCCCTCTGCCGTCGCCCGCCCTTTGACCAGGTGACAGAGGGGTTGGAACGGCTGCTGCTGGCGGATCCCCATATCCCGGAAGGGATCTGGGATGACGTTCTGACCCCTTCCCGGACGGCGGAGTGGATTTTTGATCATCTGTTGATCCTTCTGCTGCGGAGAGAGGATTCCCCGGAATTTCTCGTCTCCCTTTTAAGGCGCGCCCTCCGGATCTCTCCTGAGGGACCGGACCCCGGAAAATACTAAGGAGGTACCATTTCATGCAGGCCATCATGGAAACATTATTCGACATCTGGTATCTGACCACCGTCATCACCCTGGGGGTGCTGATGATCCGCCAGGGGCCTTCCGGCAGTCTTCGCCGGGGCTTCGGAACCATGGCGGTGGTGCTGGGCTGCGGAGACGCCTTTCACCTGCTGCCCAGAGCCTGGGCGCTGTGGAACGGCGGACTGGAGGCCCACGCCGCTTCTCTGGGCTTCGGCAAACTGGTGACCTCGGTGACCATGACCATTTTTTATCTGCTCCTTTATGTGCTTTGGAAAAAGCGGTACAACGTCAGGGACAACCGGACGCTGGATGCCGCTGTGGGGCTGCTGGCGGGGGTACGGGTCCTTCTGTGCCTGTTCCCTCAAAACCAGTGGCTTTCCCCCCATCCCTCGCTGGCATGGGGAATTGGCCGGAACATTCCCTTCGCCCTTCTGGGGATTCTGATGATTGTGCTGTTTTACCGCAAGGCCGCCGGAGACCGGGATCCGGCAATGAAATGGATGTGGCTGGCTATCAGCCTGTCCTTCGGTTTCTATCTCCCGGTAGTATTGTGGTCGGACGCTTTCCCCCTGGTGGGGACGCTGATGATTCCCAAAACCCTGGCCTATGTCTGGATCGTCTGGATGGGCTGGAAAGATGGAAAGGAAGGAATCTGACATGAAGAAAAAACTTGCTGACGCCGCTTTTATCTATGTCATTGTGGGGCTGACCGCGGGGGTCTTTTATCGGGAACTGACCAAATTTCAGGGGTTTTCCGGGCGCACCGCCCTGGGACTGGTTCATCCCCATCTGCTGTTGCTGGGAGCTGGCATGATGCTCCTTCTCCTGGCGCTGGACGCCCCTCTCGCCTTGGGTGAAAAAAGCCGCTCCATGGGGCGCAGTCTGGCGTTCTATCATTGGGGGCTGGGGGCGACCGCCGCCCTTCAGCTGGTCAGAGGGATCTGTCAGGTGCTGGAGCTTCCCCTGTCCCGGGCTTTGGATGCTTCCATCTCCGGCGTGGCCGGAATCGGTCACATCTTGTTGGCGGTGGGGCTGTGCCGTCTGCTGCTGCTGATTCGCCGCCGTGCCGCTTCCAAGATGATGGAATGACCCCAAATTTTCTCTCCTTGTTTGTACCCTTATGAAGCTACGGTGCTTCTGAAGAAATCCGACTCTTTCCAGCAGCGCTTTTCCCGTTGATTTTCCTCTTATGGGCGGAAAGACAAGCAAAGGATCAAAAAAACAAGTGCTCCTCTCCCCCCAATTTCAACCCTTTAAAAGGTCCGAAACCGTGGGGATTGAAACGACATCCATTGTGCAGCGGCGGGGGCGCCCCCCCCGCGGGGGGGGGCGCGCCCGTGTGGAGCCAAGCGGCCGGGGGCGCACGCGACCGCGCGGGCGCCGAG
>CASFXA010000140.1 GCA_949298535.1 uncultured Oscillospiraceae bacterium | reverse complement strand
CATGCCCACAAACAGCTGCTGGAACTTGTCCATCTGGCTGCTCCAGGTGCCGGTGCCCATGACATAGTCGGCGCCCCGGTCCCTCTTGGTGACCCAGGAGGCGATCTCAGCGTTGAAGTTGTCCTCGGTGTCCTCAGTCTTGCCGTCCACCTTGGCGTCATGGTCGCTGTCCAGGTTGTAGCCGCCCTGTCCGGGGAAGCCGCTGAAGTGGGGCATGGAAGCGCCGTCGTAGTTGGGGGTGGAAACCTCCAGCTGATCCACATAGATGTTGAGAATTTTGCCCTCGCCATCAAAGAGGACGTTGGCGAACACCTGGTTGAAACTGTAAACGGGGGTGTCGGTGTCGTCGGAGCCAGGTCCGATACGGCCACTGTTGGAAAGACCGAAGCCCAGATAAGCCTCTGCCGCCTCAATAACCGCGGGAGCGGAGGGCTCGGCGGGAGCTTCCTCCTCCGGAGCGGGATAGGCAGCGGGATCCATGGCGTTCTTCACAGCGTAGATGATAGCCTCGCTGGTGACGGTGGCTCCGGAAATAACGTCCACATCAGGGGAATTGGCCTCCACAATCTTGGCGGGAAGCTGCTCCAGGGCGTTGGTGCCGATGCCGTTGGTTTCCTTCTCGCCCACAGCCTCCACCGCCACGATCTTGTCACCCTCCATGGTGACAGTGACGGTGACCGGTCCGCCGAAGCCCTTGCCGGTGCCTGTCAGGGTAGCAGCGGCGGCGCTTTCGGAGGCGGGCTGAGAGGAAGAAGCGGTGCCTCCGCAGGCTGCCAGACTGGCAACCATTGCGGCGCAGAGAAGAATTGCAAGAATTTTTTTCATACTTGTCTCTCTTTCTTTTTCTTTCAGCTGTTTGTTCGTACTCGATCACTTCCTCAAAAAGAGGAAAAGAACAGTATTATTTTAACAGTGGGGAAAGCCACTGTCAACAGAATATCCACAAAAGCACTCCATTTTTATATATTTTAGAGAAACTATGGGTTTTGCTGTTTGGAATTGGTGAATTCAACGGAAAACAAGGGGCCGCATCCAGGCCGGACCAGCACTTCCTACAGGTTTGATATATTTTTAATGATGAGAAGTGTCTGCAAAAAAGAATCTGGGCAGGTCTGTGCCGGAAAAAGCGGCGCTGGGCCCCGGCATTTGACCAAAACAAGCGGGCTCCTTTTTTTCAGAATCCCCGCTTGGGGGAAGGGAAGAAAATGAATCCCGGGCAAAAGCGAAACGCCGGCCTGATTTTTGGTGTTCCCCTCCAGGGCAGGGAACAGCGGACCGCCGCAGGTTTTGCTGTCCGCCCGCTTGGAAGACAGAGGGACGCAACAGCTGCCAAAAGGGGCCAGGGGCCTGGAACGCGCGCAGGCCCTCCGATCAGTCCGGTATCGGAGGGCCTGCGTCAATCTCAGATTTGAAAGGGGATATGGGGAAAATGTTTCCTCCGGCGGGGAGAGCTGGCGGAAAGGGGTCAGTCACTGAGGAGGCTGAGGGTGATGTCATACTTGGAATCCATGGCATTTTTATCCTTGGCCTGGGTTTTATACTTGGCAATGGCGGCAGCGGATTTTTCCACCGGCTGCAGGGTGCCGGCGCCGGCTACGCAGCCGCCGGGGCAGGCCATCCCCTCCAGCAGATACCCGTCATACTTTCCCGCCTTGGCCATCATCAGCAGCTTTTTGCAGTCCTGAAGGCCCTGGGCGCTGGCCACCTTCACTTCCCGGTCAGGATCCATCCGCTTGACGGCATCCACCACCGCCTGGGCCACGCCGCCGCTGACGGCAAAGCCCCGTCCCGCCGCGGTGGCCTCCTCCAGGGGCTTTTCCTCGGTGATCTGGTCGAAATCCACATTCTTGGCCTCAAACATCCCCATCAGTTCCTCAAAGGTGAGGACAAAATCCACATCGCTGCGGATGGTGCGGCGGCTGGCCTCCAGCTTTTTGGAGGAACAGGGGCCCACGAAGGCGATCTTGCAGCCGGGATGCTCCTTCTTTTGCAGCCGGGCGGTGAGGACCATGGGGGTCATGGCCATGGAGATGTAAGGGGCCAGGGTGGGGAAGAGCTTCTTGGCCATCACCGACCAGGAGGGGCAGCAGGAGGTGGCCATAAAGGGCTGTTCGTCGGGCACCGCCCGCATAAAGTCCTTGGCTTCCTCAATGGTGCACAGGTCGGCGCCGATGGCCACCTCCACCACCCGGTCAAAGCCCAGCAGCTTCATGGCGGCGCTGAATTTCTCAGGGGTCATTTTGGGGCCGAATTGCCCCACAAAGGCGGGGGCCACAATGGCGATGACCCGGTCCCCTCTCTTGATGGAATGGATCAGCTGAAAAATTTGTCCCTTGTCGGAGATGGCGCCGAAGGGGCAGTTGACGATGCACTGACCGCAGGAGACGCACTTGTCATAATCAATGGTGGCCTTTCCCTGGTCGTCGCTGCCGATGGCGTCCATCCCGCAGGAACGGGCGCAGGGGCGTTCCACCTTGATGATGGCCTGATAGGGGCAGACGTTTTCGCACCGGCCGCATTTGATGCACTTGCTCTGGTCGATGACCGACTTGCCGTGCTGGATGGAGATGGCCCCCTTGGGGCAGACCTCCTTGCAGGGATTGGCCAGGCACCCCTGGCAGACGTCGGTGACGTGATAGTGTTTTTCGGGGCAGCCGTTGCAGGCGAATTTGATGATGTTGACCAGGGGCGGATCGTAATATTTTTCCGCTACGGCGCTGGCGTCGATCCCCATGGACAGGGGGGCGTGTTCATCCATGGGGCGCAGGGGCAGGCCGATGGCCAGGCGCAGCCGCTCCCCCACAATGGCCCGCTCCAGAAAGATGGAATCCCGGTACTTTGCCACCTCGCCGGGGACGATTTTGTAAGGCAGCTCCTCGATGCGGGAATAGTCCCCTCCCTCGTAGGCCAGGCGGGCCACCTCGGTGAAAACCTTGCGGCGGATGTCGGTGACGGAAGAATAGATGCCTCTCATGTGACTCTCCTTTTCACAGAATGGGGCCGGCCAGGCTCCCGGCTTAGCCGGGGGTTTCCCGGAGGCCCTGGAATCATGATGTTCTGCGGCTTTTTTTGACGATTTTTTTCTGCCTCCATTATTTCCGATTGCATCCGGTTTGTCAATGGAGGAATTGGGCTTTGACCATGGAAATTCTTCTTTTTGGCGATACGGCTGGAAACCGGTCCGCCGGTGGGGGAAAACTGGGAAGGTTACCGTCCCCCTGAGGCTGTCGAAACCGGTCCTCAGCTGCACTTTTGCGCCCAGAAAGTCAATCTTTTCCCTTAAAATGACCGATTCCCAACATTGATAAAGGACACGGCATATGGTACAATGTTGCTAACAGAAACCATGGAAGGGTCGCTGAAAAAAATGAAACCTGATCGGGAGTTTGCCTGGAAACTGTTCCGGGAATATAACGAAACGGAGTCGCTGGTCCACCACGGCCTGGCGGTGGAGGGCGTGATGCGCCATTTCGCCGTCCTCTTCGGGGAGGACCCGGAGAAATGGGGAGTGATCGGCCTGCTCCACGACCTGGATTACGAAAAGTATCCGGAGGAGCATTGCACCAAGGTCCGCTCCATTCTGGAGGAGCGGGGGGTGGATGAGGCGTATATCCACGCCATCGTCAGCCATGGCTGGGGCCTTTGCTCCGATGTGGAGCCGGTGGAGCGGATGGAAAAGGTCCTCTATGCCACCGACGAACTGACCGGTCTGATCACTGCGGCGGCGCTGATGCGCCCCTCCCACAGCGTGATGGACCTGGAGCTGAAATCGGTGAAGAAGAAATTCAAAGACAAGCGTTTTGCCGCCGGCGTGGACCGGGATGTCATCACCAAAGGGGCCGAAATGGTGGGAATGTCGCTGGACGATCTGATCCAGGAAACCATCCTGGGCATGAGAGAGGTGGCCGACGCCATTGGCCTGGGGATGACGGAATAAAAAACCCGGCGGTCTGAGGCGGGGGAGGGATGTATCCAACATGGCAGCCATTCTCAGCGGCATTGCCGCGTCCCCGGGGTATGCCCTGGGGCCCGCCTTTCATTATACCCCGTACCAGCCGGCGGTATGCCAGAGCCTGGTGCCTCCGGGACAGGCGGAAGCGTCGGTGGATCACTATGATATGTCCCGCCGGGCCGCCCGGGAGGAGCTGGAACTGCTGCGTCTGCGGCTGGAAAAGGCGGACCCGGAGCGGAGCAAAATTCTGAGCGCTCACCAAAGCATCCTGATGGATGCGGTGCTGGACGAGGAGATCCGGGAAAAGATTCTTTCCGATTGTTATGCCGCCGATTGGGCGGTGTGGCAGAGTTTTGGAGCCTACATCCGCCGCGTTGAGGGATCCAGCGATCTGCTGCTGCGGGAACGGGCGGCGGACCTGCGGGATGTCCGGGACCGGCTGCTTCGGTGTATGTACGGCATCCCGCCCCAGGATCTGACCCTGGCGGAGGAGCCGGTGGTGCTGGTGGCCCATGACCTGCTGCCCTCCGATACAGCGGCGCTGGACCGGGAAAAGGTGCTGGCCATCGTCACCGAGACCGGCGGTCCCACCTGCCACAGCGCTATTATCGCCCGCAGCCTTCACATTCCGGCGGTGCTGGGGATGGAGGGGGCGCTGGAGCTGCTGCCCCGGGGCGGTTCGCTTCTGGTGGACGGCGTGGAGGGCCAGGTGATCCTGGACCCCAGCCAGGAACAGAGGGAGGAATACCGTCGCCGTCAGCAGCTGTTTATGGGTAAAACCAGGGAAAGCGCCCGCTTCCTGCCCCTTCCTGCCGTCACTGCGGACGGGCAGGGGGTGCAGATCGGATTGAACCTGGCTACGGCCCGGCAGCTGCCCCCGGAGCAGGCCTATGTGGACGGTGTGGGGCTGTTCCGCACCGAGTTTCTCTACCTGGAGCGGGACGACCTGCCGGGGGAGGAGGAGCAGCTGGCGGCTTACACCCAGGTGCTGAGGGCCTTCGGCTCCAGGACGGTGACCCTGCGGACCATGGACATCGGCGGCGACAAGCAGCTGCCCTGTCTGGACCTGCCCCCGGAAGAGAATCCCTTTTTGGGCAGCAGGGCGCTGCGCCTGTGCTTTGAGCGCCCGCAGCTGCTGAAGACCCAGCTGCGCGCCTGTCTGCGGGCAGGGGTGGAAGGAAATCTGCGGCTGATGTTTCCCATGGTGACGGGGCTGGAGGATCTGCGCCGGGCCAAGGGGATGCTCAACCAGTGCCGCCTGGAACTGGAGCGGGAGGGGCTGCCCTGCGCCGGAGAGATTCCGGTGGGGATCATGGTGGAGGTGCCCTCCATTGCCGTGATGGCCGATCTGGCCGCCCGGGAGGCGGATTTTGCCAGCATCGGCACCAATGATCTGACCCAATATGTGCTGGCCGCTGACCGGATGAATCCGGCGGTGCGTCAATATTACCGGCCCTTCCATCCGGCAGTGCTGCGGCTGATCGCCCACATCGCCCGCTGCTTTGGGGAACAGGGAAAGCCGGTGTGCGTCTGCGGCGAGATGGGAGGCGATCCCCTGGGGGCCGCGGTCCTGGTGGGCCTTGGGATCCGTCATCTGTCCATGAACGCCGCGTCGGTGGCCCAGGTGAAGCGAACGCTGTCCCTGCTGGACGCCGGGGAGGCCCGTCAGGCCGCTGAAGCCGCCTGCGCCATGGCCACCGGGGAGGAGGCGGAGCTGTATCTCCGCAAGCGCTTTGCCAACCTGCTTTAAAGGAAGGCTTCTATCTGTCAACAAGCGAAAGCCGTTTCGCTGCCAAAATTCATATCGCTCCGTCGAAAACAGGGCGGAGCCTGTCAGGGAGGTTACAATTATGTACAGCAGAAAAACTACCGTCCGCAACAAGACCGGGCTTCATGCCCGTCCCGCCTCCGATTTTATCGGATGCGCCAGTAAGTTTAAGTCCAAGATCGTCATTAAAAAGCTGTCTGACGACGAGGAAGCCAACGCCAAATCCATCGTGATGCTGCTGGCCCTGGGCCTAGGCGAAGGGGAAGAAATTGAGATCTACGCCAAGGGCGAGGACGAAGTGGAAGCGGTGGATACCCTCATCGATCTGGTGGATTCCTATTTCGGCGAGAAACAGTAAGGAATCCGGGAGAAGCGCCTGAGGGCCCGGGAACCCTTTGAAGAAAAGGAATCAGAGAGCCCCGGCAGGGCAAACGCAGGGGGGCGGCAGCTGAGCTGCCGCCCCTTTTTCGCGTCCTCCCAAAAATGCGGCCTGTTGCCAGAGAGCCTGTCCTCCAGGATACAGGCCTGGTCCCCGGCCAAACCGGGTTTCTTCCGGAAATTCAGCCTCAGCGGACGGAGGGGAAGGAGAAAAAGCCGGACCCATCGCTGCCCTTTGTTTTCTGCCGGACTCCCTTTGCCTTCCAACGTCAGTTTCTCCCCGCTGCCGCCTTCAGGCGGCAATCTCCTCCCAAACGGAACAAAGCGCCGCCCACCTTGCTGTGACAGAGAGCCGTCAGAGACGAAACCTCCTTTGCCCCTCCATCAGAACCGCCGTTTTCCCTCCGCCGGGCCCCTTTGCCAGGGCGGAAAAGAGTGTTTTACAGGGGGCGCCTGAAGGAGCGGCGAGAGTGTCCCCCTGCTGGAATCACAGCCGGCGCGGGGATCCCTTTTTGCCCGGGGAAACAAAAAGGCGCCTGCCATCTATCTGGCAGGCGCCTTTCAGAATCCGGGAAAATGGAAAATCCCGTCGGTCCGGAGGGAGCCCCTGAAAAAGGAATCCCCTCCCGGAGCCTCTGCTGTCGGGGAAGGCAGGGTCAGGCGGTGGGGTCGCTGACAATGCCCACAAAGAGGGGGATGCCGTTGTCGCTGTTGATGGCGAAGAGGAACGGACGGTCCAGGCGGATGGTCAGCTGCTCCAGAGGCGCGGGCATGGCCATGGTGTTGATGCCGATGGAGGTGTAGGCGGCGGCTTCCGCCCCGTTTTCATCCACCGATACATGGGTGCCCTGCTGGATGCTGGAAACATAAGCCCTTTGGTCCAACATTCCGCTCAGGTCCGCCTGATCCCCGAAAATATCGGTCACGCCCATGGTCTTCATGGCCTCCACCAGATCCAGGGTGGTGTCAAAGGAAAATTTGGGGAGGGCCAGGGTGATGTCCGCCTGCTGGTCCAGCTCCCCGGAAAACAGCTCCGCCCCCAGGGCGGGATCTTCCAGCAGACTGGCGGGGGAAATCCCCTCCTCCGGCAGAATCAGCACCATCTGACACCCTCCGGCAAAGGGCAGGAGGGTTTTGATATAGCCCTCTCCCCGGGCGTAGCCGTGGGCAGAAAAAACGCCGTTGAGAAAGCTGGTTTCCACCTGGGACCCCTCCCCGGTGGTGAAAGTTTCAGTGGTGGTGTCCTGTTCCTGGAAGGGAATCCGCCAGGCGTCCTTGAAATACAGAGTGTTGATGATGGCCAGCAGCTGATCGGTGTCGGTGTCCAGCTGGGGCCGGAGCAGTCCCTCTGTCTGGTCAGAGATCCACTGGCTGATCTGTTCCTCCACCCCTCCGGCGGAGAAGTCCACTTCCCGGCTGGCGGCGTAAAATTCCTCCGCGGCCAGTTGAGCGAAGGACTCCCTGAGCAAGGCGTCCTGATCCACCCACAGGGAGTTGGCCAGTTTCAGGCTGCCGTTGTCGTCCTCCCGCCACAGGTACCGCACCAGAGCGCCGTTCTGCTGGGCCAGCCACTGAATCTCCTGCCCCTCCATCCCCAGGGCGGAGAGGAGCTGGGTCTGGGAGTCGCCCTCAGTGCCCGCTGTCAGCAGGGAAAGGGCCATGGACAGGCTGAGGGGAGAGTAGCAAACGTTCCCCTCCCGACCAGGAAGAATGACGGCGGCGGACCGGGCGGAAAAGTCCTGCAGCCCGGCTAAAAAGGTCTCGTCCCCCTGGTTTTCCTGCCGCCGCGCAGCTTGTCCCTGGTAGTCTTCCGCCGGGATGGGGTCGGGATAAACCGGATCCCGGGAGACCATCTGCCGGGCGGGGACGTTCTCCTCCTGGGAGGAAGAGGAGGACAGGGCGGCGCCGCAGCCGGTTGCCCCCGTCAAAAGGGCGGCGGCCAGAATAAAAGCAAGAAAACGGTTGCATCTGCTCATCAGAGATACTCCTTTCTCAAAAAAGAAACGGTTGTTGAATCTGCCTTCTGTCCTTATAGTGGCGAAAAAACAAAAATTTGATTCCTCTCCGGCAAAAAATTTCCTCTCCGGAACATAACCGCTTCTTTCCGGCGCATACTACCCCAAGGGAGAGGAGACGCCTCTCCGGCGTTTATCAATCAGGACCCTCGGCGGACAAGGTGCAAAACAGCAAGCGGTCAAGGTCGCGGGAACAGGGCAGGCTGACGTCCGCCAAGGACGAAAACGCAGACAGAGCCTGTTGTTCCCCCCTGGGACGCGTTGACCCTTTGTCCGCCGGGGAAAAAAGGAGTGAAACCGATGGCAAACCTCACCACCAAGGAGCTGACCCTGCTGGAGGAACAGCTTTCCCGGGAACAAAATCTCATCAAGAAATATCAGCTTTACGCCCTGCAATGCGGGGATCCTCAGCTGCGCACCCGCTGTGAGCAGGCGGCGGGACAGCATCAGAACCACTACAACACCCTGCTTAATCAGCTTAATTGAGAGGAGAAGGAAGATGGCTGAAATCAGCGGAAACTTTGGGGATCGGGAGATTCTGGACGATATGCTGGCCTCCCAGAAGGAGATGACCGGACTGTACAACCTGGCCGCCGGGGAGTGCGCCTCCGGGGGACTGCGGGGGGTGCTGATGGATCTGCTGGGGGAGGAGCATCAGATCCAGGCGGATATTTTCACCGAGCTGTCCAAGCGGGGATGGTATCCCACTGAGCAGGCCCCGCAGCAGAAGGTCCGTCAGGCGCTGGAGCGCTTTCAGAACGGGGACAGCTGAAAGAGGCTCCCAAGGGAGGGAACATCCCGGCAGCTGAAGGGGAATTTCTCCCCTTGCCCCGAAATCCTCAGGCGGGGAACAGGGAAAGGGGCAAGAAAACAGGGGAACATCCCCTTCCGGAAGTCGGCGTTATTTTGACGAAGGCGATATTGCACGAAAGAAGAAGACATTTTTAGACAAAATATGAGATGCAATTTCACGCAATTTTGACGTTTTAGACAAGTTTCGACACATCTTTGGGCACAGCGCCGAAAAGAAAACAGAAAAATACTTCTTTCTGCTAATTTACTCTGAGGGCTGATGAGGGTATCATAAAGATGCTGCCTCCGTTTACAGCTCAATGGATTTGATCTTGTGTTAAACCACGGAGGCTGACGGAGCATCGTCCCTGCAAGGGCCCGCAGGGCGACGCCCTCTTTTCCCCATTCTTTCAAAAGCTGGACAGGGGCGTCGGAGCTTTCCCGCAGGATGGCTCCGACGCCCCTGTCATTGTTTGCCCCTTATCCCCGCCCTTGGGGGGAGAAGTTTTGCCGGGGCCGGTTTCACGCCCGGCGCAGCTGTTCCAGCACCGCCTCCCGCTTCCGTGCAGGCAGCGCCTCCCCTGCCAGGCGGATGGCTGTGTTCAGGGTCATTCCCCTGGCGCGGCCAGCCAGAGGATGGTGGACCATCAGGGGAAATTCCCGGGCCAGAATGGCTTTTGCCGGGGGATAATCCAGCAGTTCCCCGATGGTGATGGTTCCTTTTTTCAGCTCCATAATCCTCGCTCCCTTCCTTTATCAGGGTATGCGACGGGGGAAAAAAGGTTCGGCCTGTGGACCCGGTTCTTTCAAAGGAGGCGGTCTTTTCGGTCCCGGAACGGCCCCTTGCCCGGAAAGCCATCCCGGAAAGGAAGGCTTTGTTTTCCGGGTGCGGTTTCGGGGAGCCCCATCATTTTTGCCTGGTTGTTCCGCTGCCCGGGAAGGTG
>CASFXA010000139.1 GCA_949298535.1 uncultured Oscillospiraceae bacterium | reverse complement strand
AAGATACTGGGAGCGCTGTTCAAAATTCCCCTGGTCAACCTGCTGGGCGGCGTGGGGATGGGCTGCTTTATGTCCGCCTATGATCTGTTCACCCCCGTTTACAGCCTGACGGTTACGGGACTGAGCGTTGCGGTGTCCCGGAGCGTTTCCAGCGCTGCGGCTTTGGGGCGATGGGACCGGACCAGGCAGCTTTTAATCCTCTCCCGGAGGATGTTTTTCCTGTTGGGCGCGGTGGGGGCGGGAGCGATGTTGGTCCTTGCCCCTGCATTTGTCCAGGCGGTTCGCAATCCCGGAGCCCTTCCGGCAGTGTGGGCCATTGTTCCGGCCATCATATTCAGTTGTATTTCCGCCGCTTATCGGGGATACTATCAGGGGCTGTCGGATATGGTGCCCACTGCCCTTTCCCAGGTGTGGGAGGCGGTGGTCCGGCTGGGAGCGGGAACGCTTCTGGCCTGGGGAGCCATAGCCTTGTTTTATCGCAGATATGACGCGGGCTTGATGGCCCTGACAGCAGAGGAGGCGGCTCTGGCGGCGGCCCGGGCTGGGGCGGCGGGAGCAGTGCTGGGAGTGACCCTCAGCACCGCCGCGGGAATGGTGTGTATCCTTCTGATTCACCGAAAGCGGACAGGAAGGGAAACATGGTCCGGAAGTCTGCCGCGGGGGATGGGCGGGGCGCTGTTGCAGGCGGCGATTCCCATTTCCTTGAGCGCGCTGGTGCTGAATCTGTCGGTGGTGATCGACCTGGCTACGGTGATGAACTGCCTCAAAGCGGCTCTGGAGACAGGCGCTTTATGGCCCCGGTATGCCAGTTTGGTACCAGCTGAGGTGACAGCGGAGGTGCTGCCGGAATATCTGTACGGTTGCTATTCCGGCCTTGCCTGCTCCCTGTTCAATCTGGTGCCCTCGCTGACGGCGGCTATGGGCGTCAGCGCCATCCCTGCGGTGAGCCGGGCGATGGGACGGGGTGGGAAGAGTCTGGAACAGACCATTTCCGCCATCCTGAGACTGACCCTGCTGCTGGCAATCCCGGCGGGATTGGGGTTGTTTGCTTTGGCGGAGCCGATTCTCCATTTTCTTTATCCCGCCCGGGAGGCGGAGGCGGCAATGATCGCCCCTGTTCTTCAGCTGTTGGGACCTGCCGCTGTATTGGCCGCCGCATCCACTCCTGTCAACAGTATGCTTCAGGCTCTGGGAAAGGAGCGGCTGCCTCTGTGTTTCCTGATATTGGGCGCGGGAATCAAGCTGGGAACGAACTGTCTGTTGGTGTCCCGGCCGGAAATCAATATTTTGGGAGTGCCCTGGGGGACGCTGCTGTGTTATGGAACGATCCTCATTCTGGGGCTGGGAAGTCTGCTGAAAACCGCCAGAATCCAGTTGCGGTGGGGGCAGGTGTTTTGGAAACCGCTGTTTTGCGGGGGATGCAGCGCGGCGGCAGGCTGGTCTTTGTATGGACTGCTCCCCGTTTCCCCAATGCTGCGGCTGCCGGCGGCCATAGCGGGAGCGGCTATGGTGGAGGGGCTTTTGGCGCTGCTGACCGGCGCGCTGGAGAAAAGCGACCTGGAAATGCTTCCTTTTGGGGAAAAAATGCGAAAAACACTTGCAATAGAGCGCCATATCCGCTAAAATAGGTAAAGTAATTCGAGGCGGGGAAAATTAAGCGGCCGCTGTTGCAAAACAGCTGCGAAAACTCTGTCCCGATTATTTTTCTGCCTGCCGAAGAATGGATGGAATGAACATGAAAGTGGATTTTGAAATCAAGGATCGCTACACCATCGCCGATCTGCTGCGGATCATGGAGCTGCTGCGCAGCGAGAACGGCTGCCCATGGGACAGGGAGCAGGATCACCGCTCCATCCGCAATAATTTTATTGAGGAAACCTATGAGGTGGTGGAGGCCATCGACACCGGCAACAAGCCTCTGATGGAGGAGGAGCTGGGGGATGTGCTGCTTCAGGTGGTGTTTCATGCTCAGATGGAGCGGGAACAGGGGAGCTTTGATTTCGACGATGTCTGCGACGGTATCTGCAAAAAGCTGATCCACCGTCATCCTCATATTTTCGGGGATGTGACGGCGGAGGACAGCGGCACCGTCCTGCGCAACTGGGACGCCATTAAAAAAGAAGAAAAGAGCCAGACTACAGCGGCCAGCACTCTGGAAGGGGTGTCCCGGGCGCTGCCGGCGCTGATGCGCAGCTGCAAGGTGCAGAAGCGGGCGGCCCGGACCGGCTTTGAGTACCCTGACGTCCGGGGGGCGCTGGCGGATCTGAAAAGCGAGGTTGCGGAGCTGGAGCGGGCCATGGACGCTGCTGACGGGGAGAACATGATGGAGGAAATAGGCGATGTGCTGTTTTCCTCGGTCAATGTGGCCCGGATGCTGCATCTGGATCCGGAGGAGGCGCTGTATCGCTCCACTGACAAGTTTATCCGCCGTTTTACGGCAATGGAACAGCTGGCAACGGACAACGGCCTCCGTTTGGAGGACTGTTCGATTGATAAGCTCAACGACATCTGGAAGGATGCCAAAAAGAAAGTATGATTAAAGTTATGGAGGTACATCATGACAAAGGTTGAATTGGTTAGCGCAGTGGCGGAGAAAACTGGTCTGTCCAAGAAGGACAGCGAGAAAGCGGTTGCCGCTGTTTTTGGTTCCATCACTGAGGCTCTGCAGGCTGGCGATAAGTTTTCTCTGGTAGGTTTCGGCACCTTTGAGGTGAAGGAGCGCAAGGAGCGCAGCGGTATCAATCCCCGCACTCAGCAGCCGATCACCATTGCCGCCTCCAAGACTCCCGTCTTCAAGGCTGGCAAGGCCCTCAAGGATGCCATCAAATAAACAGCTTTTTGCAGTTTTCAAGGGAACCGGTGCTTTGGCGCCGGTTCTTTTGCCATCATCGGTTTTTATTTTGTGAAAAGGAGAAGATCCCATGCGTTTGGACAAGTTTCTCAAAGTCTCCCGGATCATCAAGCGCCGGACAGTAGCCAATGAAGCCTGCGATGCCCAGCGGGTGCTGGTCAACGGAAAGGCGGCCCGGGCTTCCTATGAGGTCCGCTTGGGGGATGTGATCGAGGTGCAGCTGGGAGCCCGCCCGCTGAAGGTGCGGGTGCTGGCGCTCAACGAGGTGACCAACAAGGACAACGCCTCCTCCAATTACGAGGTGTTGGAGGAAGGCTGAGTTCTGCCTTTTCCCTCTGCCGCATATCCTGTTGGTAGAAGGGAAGGGAGGGCGGCAGCTTGGAATATAATTTGGAAAAAATCAGGCCCCATACCGTTTCGCTCCAGGAGCGCAAAAGGATGCAGGTCACGGGAGTGACCGATGTGGAGAGTTTTGATGAACAAACGGTTCAGCTCTCCACCTCCCTGGGGGAGCTGACAGTGAAGGGAATTGGGCTTCATATTGGCCGCATTGACGTCAATACCGGGGAGCTGGAGCTGGAGGGAGAGATTTGGGAGCTGTCATACAGCGATAGCCAGCCTATAGGCGGGGGATTGTTCAGCCGCCTGTTCCGGTGATGGGCTTTACGTTGGCTCAGCAGACGCAGCAGTTTTTAGGCTCCCTTTTGCTGGGGGCGGCCTTGGGAATGGTCTATGATTTGTTTCGGGTGGGAAGACGGAGCTTTTCTCCCCCTGCCTGGGCGGTGTTCAGCGGAGATCTGTGTTTTTTTCTGCTGGCCGGCGGAGTACTGCTGCGGTATCTGTTGGAGCGATGTTGGGGAGAGGTCCGGGGATTTGTGGTATTGGGGGCGGCCTTGGGTTTTTTCTGTTATTGCCTGACCGTCAGCGGCTGGGTAGTGGCGCTTCTTTCTGCGTTGGTAAGGCTTTTGGGGAGGCTGGCCGCTTTTTTTTACCGCCCGGTGAGGGCGCTGGTAAAATATGCAGAAAAATGGGGAGGAAAATGCAAAAAAAGATTCTCCGGGGCCCCGTTAAAGGGAAAAAGATTATTGCAATTGAGACCGCCTATGATGTATAATAAAAAAGACCACAAAATCCAGGGAAAGGGTGAGCCGCATCATGGGGCAGAAGACCTATAAGTACAATCGTCTGCTGAAGTTGCTGACGCTGGTACTTCTTCTTTCTCTGGTGATTTATTGCGTAAAGACTCAGCGGGACATCGCGGCCATGCGGGGAAAGCTGGACGCGGTGCAGCAGCAGGTGGAGCAGCAGCGCTTGGTCAATAAGGATCTGGAGCTGAGTCTGCGGCGGGATGATTCCTATATGGAGCGTTCTGCCAGAGAAAATTTGGATTATGCCCATCCGGAGGAACGGGTTTATGTGGATACCTCCGGGGCAAAATAAGTCAAAAAAAGAGAGGATTTTTTCAGGGTATGGAGCTTGCGGTAGGTAGTATTGTAGAGGGTAAGGTTGCCAAGATCACCAATTACGGAGCGTTTGTGGACTTTGAGGGCGGCGGCACAGGGATGATACATATCTCCGAGGTAGCCAACACCTATGTCAAGGACATCAACGATCATCTGAAGGTGGGGGAGACCGTCAAAGTCAAGGTAATCGGTATCAATGAGCAGAACAAGGTCAGTCTCTCCATCAAGGCGACTCTGGATAAACCGGCTCCGGCCCCTCGTTTTCAGGGTGGACGCCAGGGCGGCGGTCAGGGAGGACGTCCCTTTACCCCTCCCCGTTCCTATGGCAGAAGTTCCGCTCCGGCCAGCACTGGGGACAGCTTTGAGGACATGATGAATCGCTTCAAACGCACCAGTGACGACAAGATGTCTGACCTCAGGCGGATCGACAACCGCAGAAGCGGCAACAGCCGTCGCGGTCATTCCAAATAAGAAACACGAACATGAATCAGCGGGGCAGGGAGCGCGGAGGATCGCCGCCTTCCGGCCCTGCTTTTTTTCGGACAGAAAGCGGAGGAAAAAGAAGATGGTCATCAAAAATGTCAGGATCATTACCTGTGCGGACGGTCAGGTGATAGAGCGGGGTTATGTGGAAATTGCGGAAGGAAAAATCGTTGCTGTGGAACAGGGGGATTATGCTGGCGGAGATTCTCAGGTTGTGGATGGCCAGGGAGGGCTGTTGACGCCGGGCTTTATCGACGCCCATTGTCACCTGGGAATGTGGGAGGAAGGGCTGGCTTTTGAAGGGGATGACGGCAACGAGGAGACAGATCCCTGCACCCCTCAGCTGCGGGCGTTGGATGCCATCAATCCCCGGGACCGGGCCTTTGGGGAAGCGCTGGCTTATGGCATCACCACGGTGGTTACCGGCCCGGGAAGCGCCAATCCCATTGCGGGACAGATTTGCGCCATGAAAACCTGGGGAAATGTGATCGATGATATGGTGGTTCGCTTTCCCTGCGCCATGAAATTCGCTTTGGGGGAAAATCCTAAAAATACCTACAGCGACAAATCTCAGCAGCCAGTGACCAGAATGGCCATTGCGTCCATCATCCGGGAGCAGCTGTATAAGGCAAAACGGTATCAACAGGATCTGGAACGGGCCCAGGAGGACGAGGACGCCGATCCCCCGGATTATGACATCAAATGCGAGGCCCTGCTGCCGGTGCTGCGCCGTCAGATCAAGGCCCATGTTCATGCCCATCGGGCCGACGATATTTGCACAGCGCTGCGATTGTTTCGGGAGTTTCAGCTGGACGGCGTCATCATCCATGGTACGGAGGGCTATTTGGTGGCGGATGCCATCCGAAAAGCGGGGGTGCCAGTGGTTTGCGGGCCTATTATCACCACCAGGGGAAAACCGGAGCTGGCCAACGCCTGCCGGGAAAATCCGCTGCTGCTGATGGAGGCGGGGGTGCCTGTTTCCATCAATACCGACGCCAATGAACTGCCCATCGATATGCTGCTGGCGTCGGTGGCCATCGCTGCCGGAGCGGGCAAGTCTCCCCTTCCCTGGGAAAAGGCTTTGGAGATGGTCACCATCCGGGCGGCGGAGGCCGCGGGTATCAGCGACAGAGTGGGAAGCATCGCTCCGGGAAAGGATGGGGACCTTTGCCTGTTCCGCCAGCCGCCGGTGGGATTGCTGGTGCGGCCGGAATGGGTGATGGTGGATGGAAAATTTACACACCCGTCACAAAATAGATTGTAATATCTAATAAATAATGATATAATCAAATCAGGAATTTGGGAAATAAGCATAACTCCTCCCTTTTCCTGTACCCTTGACAAATTGAAAAGCAAGGAGAGATCGCAATGAAGATCACGTACATCGGTAAAAAAACTGTCGTAAAGGATCAGTTCAAGGAGTACGCGGAAAAACGGCTGCGTAAGCTGGAGAAATTCTTTGACGACGATCCTAACGTGACCGTCGTTGTTTCCAATAACAACGAGGAGGAAACGGTTGAGGTCACTATCAAGTCTCATGGAATGTTCTTCCGGGCGGAGAAAACAAGTGACGACCGCCAGGTGTCTATGGATCTGGTGGTGGATATTCTCACCAACCAGATTGTCCGCAACAAGAATCGCCTGGAAAAGAGGATGAAGGCCAAGGGAATTCCTGTTTTCCTGGAGGATCTGGAGCCTGTGGCGCCGGAAGATGAAGAACCGGATGTGCTGGTCAAGACCAAAAAGTTCCAGGTAGCCGTCATGGATGTGGAGGAAGCGATCCTTCAGATGAATATGCTGGATCATGAGTTCTTCATGTTCCGCAGCGGCGACACAGGGGAAGTCAATGTGGTCTATCGCCGGAAAGATGGCAATTATGGTTTGCTGGAGCCCATTGCTGATTAAAAGGACAAGCCTGATTGACATCCGCCGACAAAATTGAGATAAACGGAGGCAGCAAGCTCTGCTTGCTGCCTCCGCTTTGTGGAAAGGGAATTGAAGGATGAAACTAAGACTGAACTGCCCCTGTAATTTTGGCTTGGAGAGCGTTCTGGCAGGGGAAGCGCGCCGAATGGGAGCGGAAGAGGTGACCGCTTTTGACGGGCGGGTAGAGTTTACCGGAGACTGGGAGATGGCGGCTCGGGCCAATCTGTGGCTGCGCACCGCCGAACGGGTCCAGATTTTACTGGGCAGTTTCCGGGCGGTCACGTTTACCCAGCTGTTCGATCAGGTGGAGCGTCTGCCGCTGGAGGAATTCATCGGGAAAAAAGACGCTTTCCCGGTGAAAGGCTGGTCGCTGAATTCTCAGCTTCACAGTGTCCCCGATTGCCAGTCCATTATCAAAAAAGCGTCGGTCAAGCGGCTGTCCCGGGTATACGGGATCAACTGGTTTGAGGAAACCGGACCGGTCCATCAGCTTCAGTTTTCAATTCTCAAGGATCAGGTGATGATTCTGCTGGATCTGTCCGGGGCGGGGCTGCACAAACGGGGTTATCGGCGTATCTCCAATCTGGCTCCCATCAAGGAGACTTTGGCTGCCGGCATTTTGGACCTGGCCCGTATTTATCCGGATACCCAGCTGTATGATCCCTTCTGCGGCTCAGGAACATTGCTGATTGAGGCTGCCTATAAGGCCCGCAACATCGCTCCGGGAATCTACCGCCGCTTTGCCGCCGAAAAATGGGGCTGCATCCCCGAAGAGGTGTGGAGAAAGGAACGGGGACGGGCCATGGATCTGGTGCGCAGGGACGTCACCTTCCGGGGCTTTGGCAGTGATATTTCCCCTGAGGCGGTGGAACTGACCATGGCCAACGCCAAAAAAGCGGGGGTGAGCAGGCTGATTGAGGCCCGGGTGGCCGACGCCCGCGGTTTTTGTCCCCCAAAGGAAAAGTCTCTGGTGGTGTGCAACCCTCCCTACGGGGAGCGGATGCTGACCTTGGGAGAGACAGAAAAGCTGGTTCAGGATCTGGGAAAAGCCTTCCGACCCAGCGATACCACCGGTTATTTCATCATCAGCTCGCTGGAAAACTTTGAAAGCTATTTTGGACGCGCCGCGGACAAACGGCGCAAGCTGTATAACGGCATGGTCAAGTGTCAGTTGTATATGTATTTCCCCCAGAAATAAGCGATGTGATCAGTTGACCTGTCAAAGTGGATTGCAAAAAGCCGGCAGAGGTTTTCTGCCGGCTTTTAGTATGGAAAATGGCGTGGCGCGGTCACTTTAAATGGATTCGTGTCCTGCATCCGCGATTTGATGAAAAATGGAATTTACCTCTGGATTTCAGTTCAGGACAACCTCCTGCTTTTATGAAGAAGCCTGGTTCCGCTTTCGGCTTATCCTCTATTACCTGACCGTTTCCCCCCAGGCTCCGTTCCTCCCCACAGCGTTCCGCTTCGTTTTCGACAAGGGCGGATGGAGGGGCAGCCCTTGCTGTTGCGCAGAGGAAGGGGGATTCATTGGCCGCGTCCCGGGAGAAATCAATTCCCATGGAGAAGATCCCTTTTTCTGCGTTATCGCTGATTAAAAATACCGAAATCCTTCCCACAAACACTTCTCTGCCAAAAGAGCGCCTAACGCTTCCAGGCCCCTTTGATCCTCTTCATCGAACCGATGGGGGACAGGACTGTCCAGATCCAATACCCCCAATACCTGTCCCCCTTTTATGAGGGGGATCACCAGCTCGGAACGGGAGGCGCTGTCACAGGCGATATGCCCTGGAAAAAGGTGGACGTCAGCCACCCGCTGAGTCTGTTTTTCTCTGGCGGCGGCCCCGCAGACGCCCCGGTCCAGAGGAATGTGAATACAAGCGGGCTTTCCCTGGAAGGGTCCCAGCACCAGCTGTCCCTGGGCCATGAGATAGAAACCGCTCCAGTTCAGGTGAGGCAGGGCGGCCATCACCAGGGCGGAGGCGTTGCAGAGGGCGGGAAGGACATGAGGCTCCTCCTCCAAAAGCCCTTCCATCTGTGTCAGAAGCAGGCGATAAAGCCCTTTTTTATCAGAACAGGCAGAAAAATCGGATGGGATCAACAAAACTCCTCCTTTTTGAAATTCCGCCCCCCGCTGAAGGAAACAGGGAAAACCGGAGGCTCTCTTGCCCTTTATCATATCATAGCCGGGGAGAGGCGGCAACGTTTTTCAGACCGTTTCCCGCCAAGTTTCTCGCCCGGGGAAGAGGACGGAGAAAAGAGGGCTTTTGCGGCGGGGAAATTTATGCTATAATGCAAAGCATCAACAGGCGAAAGAGGAGAACCAAAGGTGCGCTTACGAAGAAAACCCTGGGCTCGCCCGGAGCTGGCGGCCTGCGACTTTTATGTGGACGATCCTGCCCTGCTGCGGGACCATTGGCAAGAGGAATTCGGGAACGGCCATCCTCTGGTGCTGGAGCTGGGCTGCGGAAAAGGGGGCTTTTTAGCGGCCCAGGCGGCGGCCCATCCGGAGCTGAATTTTATTGGCGTGGACCTGAAAAGCGAAGTTTTGGTATTGGCCAAGCGGAAGGCGGAGGAGACGCTGATACCTTTGGGGCGTACGCCGGGGGAGAATCTGAGGCTGATGTCTCAGGATATTGAGCGGTTGGGGATGATGCTGGGACCGCAGGATCGGATCAGCCGGATTTATATCAATTTTTGCAATCCATGGCCCAAACCCCGCCACGCTAAACATCGTTTGACCCATACCCGCCAGCTGCTGCTGTATCGGAATTTTTTGGAACCGGAAGGACAGTTGTGGTTCAAAACAGACGACGATCCATTGTTTGAAGACACCCTGGGGTATTTGGAGGAAAGCGGCTGGCGGGTAGAATACCTCACCAGAGACTTAAAAAATTCCGGTTTCGAGGAGAATGTGCCCACGGAACATGAAGAGATGTTTTCGTCCCAGAAGATCCCGATCAAATTTCTTATCGCTTGTCAATGTCTCCGGGAATGAGGAACAACTTTGGAGGAAAGGGAAAATGTGTGGGAAAAGTATCTGATAAGAGAAAATAATCCTGTCCCCGGCGGCTTTGGGATAGGAGGCGGACGGAAAATTCTCGGAAAATCGGCAAAAGGGGAGTGATTCGATGGCAAAAAGAGTGTTTCTCATTGTCCTGGACAGCGTTGGCATCGGTGAAATGCCGGATTCCGCCGCTTATGGCGATGCAGGAAGCAATACCCTGGCGGCCTGCTATCGCTCCGGACAGCTTTCTGTCCCCAACATGGCGAAAATGGGGCTTTTCAATATTGAGAAAGTCGGCTGCGGCCACCCGGTGGATCATCCCGCAGGAGCTTTTGGAAGATTGGCGGAAGCCTCCCGGGGAAAGGATACCACCATTGGGCACTGGGAGATTGCCGGAATCATTTCCGCCAGACCGTTGCCCACCTATCCGGAGGGATTTCCTCAGAGGGTGCTGGATGAACTTTCCGCCCGTACAGGCAGAGGCATTTTGTGCAACAAACCCTATTCCGGTACAGAGGTGCTCAAGGATTACGGCCCCCGACATCTGGAAACGGGGGATTTGATCGTCTACACCTCCGCTGACAGCGTGATGCAGATCGCCGCCCATGAACAGGTGATCCCGGTAGAAGAATTGTACCGCATCTGCGGCATTGCCCGGGAGATTATGACGGGGGAAGATGGCGTGGGCCGGATTATTGCCCGGCCATTTGTCGGGGAACCGGAAAATTTTACCCGCACCTCAAATCGTCACGATTTCTCGCTGGCTCCTCCCGGAACCACCATGCTGGATCTCATCTCCGCCGCAGGGCTGTCCTGCATCGGGGTGGGAAAGATCAATGATATTTTCGCCGGCAGAGGGATCACGGAATTTGTCCGTACCAAGTCCAACCGGGACGGCATGGAGCGGACGATGGAGTATGTGCGGAAGGATTTTGCGGGACTGTGTTTTGTCAATTTGGTGGACTTTGATATGCTTTATGGGCACAGGAACAATGTCGTCGGCTACACCGCGGCGTTAAACGAATTTGACTGCCAGCTGGGAGATCTGCTCCGCCATCTGCGTTCAGAGGATTTGCTGCTCCTTACGGCGGACCACGGATGCGATCCCTCCACACCCAGCACCGATCATTCCAGGGAGCATACTCCGGTGCTGCTTTATGGCAGTGGAGTACAGCCGGGGATAGATTTGAAAACCCGTACCGGATTCTGCGATATTGCCGCCACCGTGCTGGAATACCTGGGGGTGCCGGCGGCAGTTTCAGGAACCAGTTTCTTATCTCAGATCAGCAGATAGAGGAGAGAGGATAGGGCGCGGTGAAACCATTTCGCCGCGCCGTATTGTATCTGTACAGGCGCTTTGGAGCGCCGCTTCAACAGAGGGGCGCGATCCGGGCGTTTGGCAGGATTCAGCGCAGCTGTGTCTGATTTTGATGGTTAATATTACGGACCCTCTCAACAGCTGGAGAAATCGCTTTTGGCGGACAGGGTTTGTTCAGGGGGACTTTGAAGAAAGAGAATCCGGCAGGGCGTCCGTTTTGGGCTCAATTGCCCGTTGGATTCCAGAGGGGGAAAATCTGTGACAGCATTATTGGCAGGGGGCAGCAGCAGTGGAAAAAGTATGGCGGCTCAACAGCTGGCGGTTTCGCTGCGGACAGAATCGGGACGTCTGTTTTATGCCGCCACGATGATCCCGGGGGACGAGGAGGATAGCCGGCGGATTCAGCGGCATCTGGCCGCCCGGGAAGGATGGGGCTTTCATACCCTGGAGACCCCCTTTGCTCTGGAGGCGCCTCCGGAGGGCTTCGGTCCTTTGGATGTGGTGCTGCTGGACAGTGTAACCCTGCTTTTGTGCAACCATCTCTACGGCGGCGGCAGCTGGGAGGAAAGGCGGCTGGCGGAGCATTTGCTGGAATGGGGGCGGCATTTGGGGGGCCTGGTGCTGGTATCAGACGATATTTTTTCCGATGCTTTCCGTTACCATGATTCAGTGGAGCAGTATCGGCGGAGATTGGGAAGACTGCATCAGCTGCTGGCGGCAGAGGCCCAGCTGGTGGTGCGGTTCCGGGCCGGGCTGCCCCAGGTATATAAAGGCCGATGGCCTCTGTAAAGGAGAGGGAAAACCAGATGAAAAGCGCCAGAAAAAAAAGAAAAGCCTTATTGTTAGCCATCTCCATGTTTTCGATCCTTCCGGTTCGGTCCCAGTGGGAGGAATCTTCCGCCCGGTTGGTCCTTCGCTTTTTTCCTCTGGTGGGGCTCCTTTTGGGGACAGCCTGGTGGGGGATAGCGGCGCTGTTTGGTTTGGTTCCGCCTCCCCCTGCTGTGGCGGCGGCAGTGCTGGTGGCAGTGCCGGTGGTTTTTACCGGTATGATCCATCTGGATGGCTTCCTGGACTGTTGTGACGCCGTTTTTTCTCACAGGGACCAGGAAGGGATGCGCAGAATTCTCAAGGATCCTTCCTGCGGTCCCTTTGCGGTGGTTTGCGCCTGTATGCTGTTTTTGCTGTGGTGGAGCAGTTTTTATGAGCTGTGGCAGGGGCCTGGGGTTCTCTGGCCCATATGGATGTTGGAGCCGGTGGCCGCCAGGGCCCTTACTGCTTGGGCGCTCCAGACAGTCCGTCCCATTAGCGAAACGGGGTTTGCCGCGGCTTTTCATACTGGCAGACAGTTGGATCAGCTGCTGGCGCTGGCGGTTTTGCTGTTGACGGGGGTGCTGCTGTCTGTGCTGGCGGGGATTGCGGCGGCAGGAGCCTTTCTCTGCGGTACGGCGGCCTTTTTGCTGGGCCTTTGGCTTTGCCGCCGATTGCTGGGGGGCATCAGCGGGGATGTCTGCGGATTTTGTCTGACGTTGTTTGACGTCGCTTTTTTTGTGGCATACAGCTGTCTGTGGCAGTGAGGAGGAAAGAGGATGATCCTGTATCTGGGCGGAGCATACCAGGGAAAATGTCAGGCGGTGGCCAAGGCCTTTCAGCTGACGGAAAAGGATTTTTACCGTTGCCGGGAGGCGGAGCGCCCCTTTGTTCCGGCGGAGCGGTGCCTTTGCGGTCTGCATCTGTGGGCGTTGGGGGCCGCGGAAAGGGAAGAGGATTTTGCGGCGCTCCTTTCCCCATTGCTGCCGGAGATGAAGGGAAAGATTCTGCTGTGTGATGACATCACCGGAGGGATTGTGCCGATGGACCCGATGGAGCGCCGATGGCGGGAGGAGCTGGGGCGCGGGGTGCAGCTGCTGGCGGCGGAAAGCGATGAAGTCTGGCAGGTATTCGCCGGACTTTCCATAAGGCTGAAATGAGGAGGGCGACAAAATGAAGATGGAAAAACGGCGGGATTTAAATTTGATCCATCTGCCGGAGGGAATTTTGGTGGTCGCCTGCGACAGCTGCGGCGGCATTGGAGAGAAACCGGGGGATGCTTTTGCCTGCGGCAGCTATGATGTGGGCCGTTTTACCGCCCGGGTGGGATTGCTGGAGGTGATGGCCATTGGGGCCTCTCCTGTGGTGATTGGCAATGGGGTGGCCTGTGAGATGGAACCCACTGGCAGGGAAATCATCCGGGGCATTGTGGCGGAGCTGAGAGAGGCACAACTGCCGGACGCCCTCCTGACCGGCTCCACAGAGGAGAATTTTTCCACCGTGATGACCGGAGTGGGAATGACTGTGGTGGGCCTCGCCTCCACCCTGCGGATGGACCCGGGAAGAGAAGGAGATCTGTTTCTTTGCTTTGGCCGGCCCAAGGTGGGCGGAGAAGTGGGGTTGCAGGGGGATCCGGAGCTGTTTTCCTACCGGCAGCTAAGAGCTTTGCTGGAAAACCGGGGGGTTCGGGAAATCTCCCCCTGCGGCTCCAAGGGGATCGCGTGGGAAGCCCGTTGCCTGGCGGAGCTTCGGGGCCGCAGGTTTCAGCCTGCTGCCGATTGCCCTCTGGACTTGACCCGTTCGGCAGGGCCGGCTACCTGCGCCGTAGCGCTTATGTCTCCTGAGGCGGGAGAGGAATGGATCCGTCGGGGGGAAGGGATCCTTATTGGCAGAATGGAGTGAAGACGCGCCGGATCGCCCGCGGGGAAGCGGGTGCGCTCAATTTGTTGAAATAATGAATTTTTCATGAAAGATCGTCCTTGAATGAGGGAAAGGCTTGTGTTGTGAAGCGGAAGAGATTATAATAATCTTTAGCTGTTTGCAGCCTTGAAGGGAGGACGCTTTGGCCTTCGGCAACTCGGTCCAGAGACTTTGCCGGGGGCAGCCCCCTTTTGTCTTATAGTGCCCGGGAAGGGAGAACGGGAAAGGAATGGAACCAGAGACGATGGGAAAGATGGAAAAAGTGCTTCGGGAATGGGTGGTTCCTTTTGGAATCGAAATTCTGGTGGTACTGCTGCTGATTAAATTTGTTTGCTTTTTTGTGATTGTACCCACTGGCTCGATGATCCCCACCATCGACGAACACAGCTTTCTGTTTGCGCTGCGGGTCCGGGATCCGGAAAAGCAGCTGGAGCGGGGGGACATTGTGGTGTTTGAATCTGATGAGCTGGCAAAAACCCTGGTGAAACGGCTGATCGGTTTGCCGGGAGATCATGTGGTGATCGATGACACCGGGGCGCTGACCATCAATGATGAGCCCTATGAGGAGCCCTATGTCAAATTTATTTCCAGGCAATCGGGCGAATTTCAGGTGCCGGAAGGCTGCTATCTCTTTTTTGGGGATAACCGCAGCGGTTCTTTGGATGCCCGCAACTGGGAGCAGCCCTATATTCCGGCGGAAAAGATCACCGGAAAGGCCATTTTCACCCTTTGGCCCTTTGAGAACTTTGGCGTTTTGAAATGACCGTTTTAGGCGGACAGCAGAACAAAAGGAGTGTTTTGGTTGGGTAATACTGCTGTTTATACTCTGATTTTGATTTTTACCACCATTTTCGCCAAGGTTTTGGGCTTTGCTCGGGAGCTTTCTTTGGCCTATATGTTTGGCGCTTCCTCCATCAGCGACGCCTATATTGTGGCCTTTTCCATTCCCACCATTATTTTTTCGGGAATTGGCACCGCTATCCTCACCAGCTATATTCCCATCTACACCAACCTCCAGAACAACCGTCCCAAGGAGCTTCGCAAGTTCAGCGACAGCGTGACCACCATGATTTTTCTGGTGTCGGCGGTGGTGCTGGCGGTTTTTCTGCTTTTTGACCGGCAGATTGTCCGCATTTTTGCCGTAGGCTTCACCGGTTCCACCATGGATTTGGCGGTGGAGCTTTCGGGGCTGATGATGATTTCCATTCTGTTCATCGGCGTTTATTATATTCTTCAGGGTTATTTGCAGATCCACGGGAGCTTCTTTGCCGTAGGAATGGTGAGTGTGCCGCTGAATATTGCGGTGATCGCCTCCATCTTTTTGACCGATGAGGATCACTACCGATGGCTGGGATGGGGCGTGGTAATCGGCTATGGCGCCGCCTTTGTGATGCTGTATCTGGCGGCGAAAAGAAAGGGCTATCGCTTCCGCCCCTGCTTCGATTTTGGAGACAAAAATATCCGCCATCTGCTGATGGTGGTTTTCCCCATTTTTCTGGGGAAGGCGATTACCCAGCTGAACACCATGGTGGATCGGACCATCGCGTCGGTGCTGCCGGAGGGAAGCGTATCCGCCCTCAGTTATGCCAATCGGATCACCGGATTTGTGACGGCGGTGTTTGTGGTGTCGGTGGCAACGGCAATTTTTCCCCAGCTTTCCCGGTTCAGCGCCACCCAGAATATCCGGAAGATGAAGCGCTCCTTTGCCACCAGCGCGGGGCTGATGTCTCTGATTGTGCTGCCCATTTCGGCGGGAGCCATGGTCTTTTCAGAGGAAATCGTTACGCTGCTGTTTTTGCGGGGCGCCTTCACCCAGCAGGATGTGGAGGCAACCGCTCAGGTGTTGTTCTTTTACTCCATGGGGCTGGTGGCTTTCAGCATCAAAGATGTGATGCTCAATGTCTTCTATGCCCTTCAGGATACCAGGACGCCCACGGTCAACTCCCTTTTGGCGCTGATTATCAATACCGTTTTGAATCTTTTGCTGCTCAAACCCCTGGGAGTTAAGGGACTGGCTCTGGCCACCACCCTTTCCGGCGCTGTGACGCTTTTGCTGTTGGCGTGGAGCCTGAGAAGGAAGATTGGCCGACTGGGATTGCGAAAACTGCTGATCAGTCTGCTGAAAATGACGGTTGCCACTGTGGTGATGGCGGCTGCGGTGCGTCCCTTGTATGAGTTTTTGTTTGATGTCACGGCATCGGTTCTGCTTTCCTTCTGCGGAGCGGTGGCAGTGGGAGGGGTGATCTACCTGCTGCTGAATATTTTGCTGCGGACCCAGGAAATGGGCGTGGTGATTGTGACTGTCGGGGAAAAAGCGTTGACGCTGCTTCATCGGAAGCGGGCGTAAAAAATCGCCTTCGCTCTGATTTTGAGGGCGAAGGCGATTTTTTCATGGGGAAGGAACTCAATAACCGAACTCCTGGGGCAGCAGGAAGACCTTGATGCGCCCCGGTATCCGCTGGAAACTGTGGATCACCGTGGTGCAGCAGATATGCCCTGGCGCTTTACAATCGATGCAATGGCCGGTCTGATGACATCCGTTCTGAATCCCCAGCCGCAGACAGTTGGCGGGGGCGGCAATGGTTCGCACCCGTTGACGGGCGGCTTCCAGGTCCGGCACAATTTTGTTGGCTCCGGCGATAATCACCACGTGTTCCGGGCCAAAGGTGAGGGCGGCCACCCGGTTGGCGTTGCCGTCCACGTTGTACAGCTCGCCATTTAAGGTGATGGCGTTGGAGCTGGAGAAATACCAATCGGCGGAAAAGGCTTTCCGGAAGACGTCGATGGGTGCTCCATTTTCGCCGGTGCGTCCCCGATAGTAAAAATCATAATCCCCGCTGTTGAGAAGGTCATAAACGCCAGTTTCGTTGAGGGTCACAGATCCTCCGGAACAGATGACGGCGTGAGGGGGCAGCATCTGGCGCAATTTTTCCAACAGCTCTTGGGGTCCGGACAGAATCTGGGCGTCCATACGGTTGGCTTGCAGGGCTTTGGCGGCAGCCTCCAGGCGCTTTTGAACGATGGCTTGTGCGAACTGATCCATAAACAACACTCCTTTTGTCCCGGAAAAATGATTTTACGGCAGAGAGAAGGGATATTTTCCCTGTTCTGATTTTATTATAGCACAAATAACCCTTTGGGCACAGAGAAATTGTGCGGGCCAGTGCTTCTGTTCTGATCCCCGCCCTCCACAGACTGGAAGATATACGGCAAAAAAGGAAAAACGGGCCGGGAGAAGGGAAAATAAAATCTTCCTTTGGGAAGAATGAAGGGGAAGCGTAATGGGAGCGGCTCTCTTTTAACTGAATGGAGAGAACCGAGTGAGAGTAAGATCGGCATTGTTTTTTCATTGGCCCAGCAGGTATCTTTTGTCCGCAGGGGAGACGCTGATTCCAGAACAGGAGGATCCGATACGATGACTTTTGCCTCGATTTCCAGGGCCTTTGAAGTGTGGGGCGCTGCTGCAGTTTTTCTTTTGGTTTTTCTGGAATATTTGGGAATTCCCGGTTATCCCGGGGGGCTGGTTTTGCCTGCCATTGGAATTTTGGGACGGATGGAGCTGATTGGCCCTTTTCAGGGCTTTTTGCTGGCGATGATCTCCTCTGGTTTGGCCATGGCGCTGATGTATGGGGTTGGCTGCCAATGGGGCGGTTGGATCCGAAAACATCTGGAGCAAAAAAAGCGATGGCTGGAATGGTATGATCGTTTGGTGCGGTTCAATGACCGCTATGGGGTCCGGGGACAGGTGCTGATCCGGATGATGCCGGTCATCCGCACCTTCAGCAGCATTGTCAGCGGGATGTTGGGCGCGGATTTCTGGCCGTATTGGTTTTATTCCATGGTGGGCAACGGCATTTACAGCGGCGTGGTGATCGCTTTGGGATATTATGTCACCAGTCTTTTTCTTTAACAGCGGGAGGAAATGAAGATGGCGAAGCGGGTTTTAGTGGCAATGAGCGGCGGCGTAGACAGCGCGGCGACAGCATATCTGCTGTGCAAAAAAGGCTATGAAGTAGCGGGAGCTACTTTTGTGCTGTGGTCAGGGGAGGAAACGGGAGAGTCCAAATGCTGCTCGGTGGATGATGTGGAGGATGCCCGGTATGTTTGTTCCCAGCTGGGGATCCCCCATTATGTATTTAACTATAAGGAATTGTTTCGCCGTCAGGTGGTGGAGCCTTTTGTGGAGGGTTACTGCCAGGGGCGCACCCCTAACCCCTGCATCCTTTGCAATCGCGCTATTAAATTTGACGCTTTCAGCAGAAGGGCCAGGGAGTTGGGCTTCGATCATATCGCCACCGGTCATTACGCAAGGGTGACACAGGACCCGGAAAGCGGACGGTTTCAGCTGTGCCGGGCCCTCCATCCTGAAAAGGATCAAAGCTATGTGCTGTATCACCTGACCCAGGAACAGCTGAAGATGTTTTTGCTCCCTCTGGGGGAATACTCCAAGGAGGAAGTGCGTCAGATCGCCGCTGCAAGCGGGCTGGTGGTGGCGGGTAAGCCGGACAGTCAGGATATTTGTTTTGTGCCGGATGGGGATCATGGCGCTTTTATCCGGCGCTACACAGGGAAGGAGCTGGTCCCGGGTTATTTTGTGGACCTTGAAGGGAAGCGCCTGGGACCCCACAAGGGGATTGAGCGCTATACTGTGGGGCAGCGGAAGGGTTTGGGAATTTCCCTGGGGAAAACCATGTACGTCAGCCGGATTTCTTCGGCGGATCAAACGGTGACACTGGTGGAGGATGAGAGGCTGCTGTTCCGGGACAGCCTTCGGGCGGAGGATGTCAGCTATCTGTCCATCCCACCCCTGACCGCTCCCCGAAAGGCGGAAATCCGCATCCGATACAGTCAGGGAACAGCCAGAGGAGAAATTGTTCCACGCCAGGATGGCAGCGTTGAGGTGCGGTTTGAGCAGCCTCAGCGGGCTCCCACTCCGGGGCAGGCGGTGGTGTTCTATGACGGGGATCTGGTGCTGGGCGGCGGAACCATCGCCGGGGAGTGAGGGGGAATTTTAAAATGCTCCCGGAAGCCGGGATCAAAATATTCCTTTTACCAGGGGGCATGACTTTGGGGCGATGGGAAAGATCAGATGCCATATCGGGGGAGAGAAACGACGGAAAGGGAACGGTTCCTGCTGCCAGAGCGGCACAGACCGGCAGGAAAGGAAGAAATCCCGGCGGAAGCGAAACCCGGCCCAAATTGGAAAATAAGCGGATCAGTGATAGAATGGGCAGAAAAAAGAACAGCTGGCCTCAAAAGCCAGCTGTTCTTTCTTCTTGTGCGAATGTTATTTTCCCTCGCTCAGAGATCGCTCCAGCCAGATACTGGCGATATGGAGCCCTTCATACAAGCCGTTTTTTTCCGCTTTTTTGATAATACGTTCCGCAGGTTTCTTGGTCTCGTCGGTGGAAAGCAGCTGGACCATCACCCGATTGGCCGTGGAAAGGCCTTCCACAGAAGCTGCGCTGAGGATCAGCAGCATCGCCACATAGGGCTCGTCGGGATAACCATAGTAAACGGTATTGCCTTTACGTACCAGAGGCTTTCCTCTGTACATCAACATAGAATCATTTTTGACTGAGTCTGCCATCAAAAAAACCTCCTTGTATCATTAAGAGCGGTCAGCGGCAAAAGCGCGGAACGCACAGTAGCAAAGAAAAAGCGGAAAGCATCCGTTTTCCGCTGTCAAGGGAAAGGCCCAGTTGAGGACAACTGGGCCTTTGCGTTTCCATATCAGTTGGAAGGACGAAGAATCAGGCATTGTCCAAATAGAACCTGACCAAAAGCTGAAGCAGCTCATCCCGGTCAATACGCCGGATCAAACTGCGGGCATTATTATAGGTGGTGATGTAGGTGGGGTCCTCAGAAAGAATGTAGCCTACGATCTGGTTGATGGGATTATATCCTTTCTGCCGCAGGGCATCATAAACGGTGGTCAGAACCGCCTTGACTTCTCTTTCCTTGTCTTCTTCAATGGAAAACGATATGGTTGGTTCATGTGCTGCCATTTTTACACCCCATTTCACTCGGCACAGAACAAAACTGATTGTCTCTATTTTACCCGATTCCAAAACAGATTACAAGAGACAACAAAGGATTTCACAAAAATGTAATATTTTAACCTGATTTTCTGTCAGATTGCTGAAAAGAGAGGGCGTCCCGCCGAGATTACATCTGGAAGGACGCCCCGGATTTTTATTTACGGATTTCGCCGCCGATGGATTCCAGGCCGGAGAAGATGTTGTTCATCATTCTGTCGCACTCCTCCACTGTGAGGGTGCGGTCCGCTGCCCGCAGTACCAGGGAGTAAGCGACGGACTTTTTGCCCTGAGGAATCTGACTGCCGCGGTAAACGTCGAACAGCTCCAGCTTCTCCAGCAGCCGGCCAGTGTTGGCGCGGATCACCTTTTCGATCTCTGCCACCGGCAGCTCCTCGTCACAGGTAACAGCCACGTCACGGGTGGAAGCGGGGAACTTGGGCAGGGGATGATATTTCTTCTCGGTGCTGTGGGCCTCAAAGAGGGCGTCACCGTCCAGCTGAGCCACATACACCCGGGTATCAATACCGAAGTTGGATGCCGCCTGAGGATGGATCTCCCCCAGAATACCCATTTCCTTGCCGTCCAGCACCAGCTTGGCGCAGCGGCCAGGATGATAGGCGGGTTCATCCTTGCAGGGGACATACTCGCAGCCGGAGACGCCCAGCTGGGTGAGAAGGTTTTCCACCGCTCCCTTGAGGGTGAAGAAATCCTCTTCCTTTCCGTACATACCCAGCACCACGTCGGGCTTCTCCACCGGCAGCTGGTCCGGCTGGGTGGGAAGGTATTCGGTGGCGATCTCATAGAGACGAGCCTGAGGATTACGGTTGTTGTAGTTGCGGGAAAGGATGTCCAGCATGGAGGGCAGAGCGGTGGTGCGCATGATGCTGGTGTCCTCGCCCAGAGGATTGCGGATGGTCACGGAATTGCGCAGGGGGCTGTCGGCAGGCATCCGAATCTTGTCATACAGCCGGGGGCTGATGAAGGAGTAGGTGATGATTTCCGACAGGCCCAGGGCCAGCAGGGTGGCATGGATCTTCCGGTCAAACTGCTGCCGGGGAGTGTAGCTGCCCTCCGCCAGGCCGGTGAGAGAGGTGGTGGGGATGTTGTTGTAACCATAGATCCGGGCGATCTCCTCGGCCACATCCGCCTTGCTCTCCAGGTCGGCCCGGAAAGAGGGAGCGATGACCATACCGTTTTCCACCGGGATCTCCAGCTTACGCAGGATCTCCACCATCTGGCTTTCAGGAATGTCGATACCCAGGAAACGGTTCATCCAGCCGGCGTCCAGAGGGATTTTCACCGGTTCCTTGGTGTTGTGGTTGACGTCGATGACGCCTCCCACCACTTCGCCGATGCCAAGCTCTTCCACCAGCTGGCAGGCACGGGCCAGAGCGATGGGGCAGGTGTTGGGATCCAGACCTTTTTCATACCGGGCGGAAGCCTCGGTCCGCAGGCCCACCTTCTTGGCAGTGAGGCGGACGGAGCTGCCCTTGAAGCAGGCGGACTCAAAGACGATGGTGTGGGTGTTGTCGTTGATGCCGGACATTTCGCTGCCCATCACGCCGGCGATGGCGGAGGGGGCGGTGCTGTCTCCGATAACCAGCATTTCCGGGGAGAGCTTCCGCTCCACGTCGTCCAGGGTGACGATGGTTTCCCCCTCTTTGGCATTGCGGACGATGATCTTGTGATCCCGGACGTTCTCCAGATCGAAGGCGTGCATGGGCTGGCCGTACTCCAGCATGACATAGTTGGTGATGTCCACGATGTTGCTGATGGGACGGACGCCACAGGCCCGCAGCCGTTCCCGCATCCAGCGGGGAGAGGGGCCGATCTTGACGTTTTTGACCACACCGGCCATATACCGCTGGCAGAGCTCACCATTGAGGACCTCCACCGACAGATAGTCGTGAATATCCCCGCCGGCGCCTTTGACCACAGGAGCCTCCACTTTCAGGGGCAGGTCAAAGGTAGCTGCTGCTTCCCGGGCCAGGCCGATGATGGACAGGCAGTCGGGGCGGTTGGAGGTGATCTCAAACTCCACCTTCATGTCATCCAGGCCGATAGCCGGGCAGATGGGAGTGCCGGGAACCAGGGTGCAGTCCTCTCCCAGAATGAAGATGCCATCCTCAATCGCGTAAGGGAAATCGTGCTTGGTCAGCCCCAGCTCACCCAGGGAGCAGAGCATCCCGTTGCTTTCCAATCCCCGCAGCTTGCCCTTCTTGATCTTCACGCCGCCGGGAAGAGTGGAATTGTGGAGAGCGGCGGGCACATAGTCCCCCACATGGACGTTCTGGGCGCCGGTGATGATCTGAATGGGGGCCTCGCCGCCCACATCCACCTTGCACACCCACAGATGGTCGGAATCAGGATGACGCTCCATCTCCAGCACCTGGCCAACCACCACGTTGGAGATTTCGGTCCCTTCAATTTCATATCCTTCCACCTTGGAACCGGACATGGTCATCCCCTCGCAGAACGCACGGGGAGGAAGGTCCACATCCACATAATCTTTCAGCCATCTCATTGACAGATCCATAATTCTTTACTCCTCCCTTGCTCAGAACTGCTCCAGGAACCGCAGGTCGTTCTCATAGAACAGCCGCAGGTCGTCGATGCTGTACCGGCCCATCACCAGGCGCTCCAGGCCAATGCCGAAAGCGAAACCGCTGTACACCTCGGGGTCAATGCCACAGATGGACAGAACCTTGGGGTGGACCATGCCGCAGCCCAGAATTTCGATCCAGCCCTCGCCCTTGCAGAGGCGGCAGCCTTCACCGTGGCAGCCGAAGCACTGAATATCCACTTCGGCAGAAGGCTCGGTGAAGGGGAAGTGATGGGGACGGAACCGCACCACAGCGTCCTGACCATACAGCCGCTTGACAATGGCTTCCAGGCAGCCTTTCAGGTCAGCCATGGTGATGCCCTTGTCCACAACCAATCCCTCGATCTGATGGAAAACAGGGGAGTGGGTGGCGTCCACGGCGTCGGAGCGGTAAACCCGGCCGGGAGCGATGATCCGCAGGGGAGGCTTCCGCTGTTCCATGGTGCGCACCTGCATGGGGGAAGTCTGGGTCCGCAGCAGGATGTTGTCGGTAATATAGAAGGTATCCTGGGTATCTCTGGCGGGGTGATCCTTGGGGAGGTTGAGCGCCTCGAAGTTATAATAATCCAGCTCCACCTCAGGGCCCTGTACAATGTCGAAGCCCATGCCGATGAAAATCTCCTTCACTTCATCCAGCACCAGGGTCAGGGGATGCTTGTGGCCCAGCGACCGGGTTTTGCCGGGCATGGTGATGTCCAGAGTTTCCTGACGCAGCTTTTCTTTGGTGGCGGCCTCCTGGAGGGCCTTTTGCCGGGTGGCCAGCTCCTCCTCGATAAAGGCCCGGACCTCGTTGGCCAGCTGGCCCATCACCGGGCGCTCCTCAGGGGTCAGTTTGCCCATCTGCTTGAGGATAGCGGTCAGTTCTCCCTTTTTGCCCAGGAATTTAATGCGGATCTCTTCCAGATCCTTGAGATCAGCGGTGTTTTGCAGCTGCTCATGTGCGGCGGCACGAATGGCCTCCAATGCTGATTTCATAGCGGTTCTCCTCTCACTTGGTTTGTGTGCGGCAGATCGGTCAGTTGGGGGAGGGAAAAGAAAAAGCCCTTCGCCCCACATCAATATGGGACGAAAGGCAAGACGCCATTCCGCGGTACCACCCAGCTTTCCGGCAGAGGCCGGACACTTTGCAGGCCGTTTAACGGAGCCTGTCCCGTCGCCGCCTACTACAGCTTCCGCGGCGCCCCTCCTGAGTGAACTTCACCGGTCCTCCGTCAGGTCCCGCTTTCAGCCTGGGCGGGTCCTCTCTGTGTGGCTCTGAGCCGGCTACTCTCTCGATCACAGGGTTTGTTCTGCTACAAGGGACATGATAGCACAATTTTTGCCCCTTTGCAACTGTGGAAATGGGAGAAAATTGGATTTTCCCGCCCTTCCCAGAGGGTTGCAAAGGTGCTTTTTCACTCATGTTTCCAGCGAATCATAGAAGGCCTCCAGGCGGGTTCTCAGGATTTTCGGCGCGTCCCGGTTCACCTCATGACCCGCGCCGGGGATCAGTTCCACCTGGCTTTGGGCCAACCTCTTTCCCACAATACAGGCGGAACGCCTGTTGGCCCGGTCCCGCTGCCCGCACAGTACCAGGGTGGGGCATGGTACCGCCGGTAACCAGGAGGAGGGCTCCAGCCTGGCCATGGACCGACAGAGGGAGCGCAGACCTTCCCGGGAAAGATCGGTTCCCCCCACCACAGAATCCGGAGCGAAGCGAAATACCAGGTCCTGCAGCCCCATCAGCACCCGCGGAATCCGATGAGGGATGCCGATGAGTACCAGGGAGGCCACCTGCTGGGGATATTTTCCAGCATAATCAAGGGCCAGCAGCCCTCCCAGAGACAGTCCGCACAGATGCAAAGGCTTCGGCTGCTGCTGACAATACTGAGAAAAGGCATCAAACAGGGCTTGATAGCTGTCGTCTCTTCTTCCCGGCAGGGCGAAAAGATCGGGACAACGGCTGTCCTGGAGCAGGGGAGAACCCTTGGTGACCTTCTCCCAGGCGGCAGGGGACTGACCAAGACCATGGAGCAGAATGATGTTCATGGGGGCCTCCTTTGATAACAGCTGTACAGGAGCGGGAGGTGGAATCTGATGTACAGAACCACTTTTTATATGCTGATGATAAACATTTTCCCTCCACCTTGTCAAGGGAAGCGGTTGCCTTTTCCGCCAATACCGTGGTAAGATGGAGCAAAAGGGGGAAGGGGAATGTGCGCCCATGATTTTGGTATTCTGCCCCAGGTGGACCCACAGCGGGATTACGGGGACAGCTATGAGCCCCAGCGTTACGGCTGTATCCCGGTGGAGGATGATCTGCTCCTGGAGGTGGGGGAGCGGCTGGAACAATTGGAAACCTACTGGCATACCATGTCCCGCCCGGCACACGGCCTTGCCTGGTACGGCGTTACACTCATTCCGCCCCGTTCTTTGCTCCCCATGGCCCGGATACTCAAGGAGAATGGAAATCCGGAGCTTTATCCCTTGACACAGCTGCTGGAACGGGCGGCCACGGAGGGGAAAACAGTCATCCATTATGGCATCTGAAAGGGGAAGAATGAAGGGATGAAGCTTTATACAGGGGTGGACAGCGTGGAGATCGCCCGGGTGGAAAAGGCCATCGCCCGGGACGGCTTTTTCAAAGGAGTATATACCCCGGAGGAGCAGCAGCGATTGGGCAAGATGAAGCATCCGGCTCCCACGGCTGCGGGATACTTTGCCGCCAAGGAGGCCTTTGCCAAGGCGCTGGGAACCGGTTTCCGGGGATTCCGTCCCCATGAGGTGGGGGTTGTGGTGGATGAGCTGGGGGCGCCCCGGCTGGTTCCCACCGGCAGAGCGGCGCAGCTGTGCAGGGGAAAAAGGTTCTCCCTGAGCATCACCCATACTGCCAGCACCGCTACCGCCTTTGTGGTGGCGTGGGAGGAGGAATGAAGGATGAAGTTCGCGACGGTGGATGCTATGCGGCGCATTGAGGAGCGCTCCTTTCAGGAGGGGACCAGCTACGATCAGATGATGCTGGAAGCGGGGGAAGAAGCGGCCCGCATCCTGTTGGAGCGGATGTCCCTCACCGGAAAAAGGGCGGTGATCCTCTGCGGCAAGGGAAACAACGGCGGGGATGGCTTTGTGGTGGCCCGCTGCCTGGCGGAGCAAGGCGCTTTGGTAACGGTGGTTTTGGTACAGGGCCGTCCTGCCACCGATACGGCCCAGAGAGCCTTTCAGATGATGCCGCAGAAGGTGGAGATCCTGGAGCGAAGCGAAGTTTCCCTGTCTGATACTATCAAGGACTGTGACTTGCTGGTGGACGCCCTCTATGGCATCGGTTTCCGGGGAGCGCTGCGGGAACCGGACCGGGAGCTGTTTGAGTGGTGTGCCCGGAGCCGCGGTTTTCGGGTGGCTTTGGACCTGCCCAGCGGTGTGGAAGGGGATACAGGGCGCTATGAAGGCTGCTTCCCGGCTCACCTGACCATCGCCATGGCTTGCCTGAAACCGGTGCATCTGGTGAGCTGGAGAAAGGAATATACCGACGAAGTTCTTTTGGCCCGCACGCCCCTGACCCAGGTGGCGGAGAAAAGCGGCCTGTTGACGGATGCTCTGGAGCCGAAGATCTGCACCTTTCCCAGACGGCTGGGGTGGAGCCACAAGGGTACCAACGGACGGCTGCTGCTCATCTGCGGCTCCGCCGCTTATCCCGGAGCGGCTGTGATGGCTTGCGGCGGAGCTTTGCGTGGGGGCGCGGGCTATGTGACCCTGGCTTCCACACTGGACGTCTGCCGGGAAGCGGGCGCTCGCTATCCCGGATTGATTCGCCGTCCCCTGCATCAGAGCTGGAATGGTGGGATTGCCGCGACGGAGCTTTCCCGTCTGCTGAAATGGGCCAATGAATCGGACGCTGTTGTGATGGGCTGCGGCATGGAAAATACGGAGGAAACCAAGAACCTTGTATTGGGAATGCTGCAATACTGCAAAACACCTTTGATTCTGGACGCAGATGCCTTGAACGCACTGGAGGAAAAGACAGAGGCCCTTCGCCAGTCAGCCGCTCCACTGCTGCTCACCCCGCATCCCGGGGAGTTCTCCCGCCTCACTGGAACGCATATAGATGGAGGGAAAGAACTTGCGGATACAGCTGCGGCTTTCAGCCGGGAGACAGGGGTGGTGCTGCTGCTCAAGGGCGCGGTCACCTGGCTCTACGGGCCAGATGGGGAACAAACCGCCTCTTTTTTGGGAAACAGCGGTTTGGCCCGGGG
>CASFXA010000138.1 GCA_949298535.1 uncultured Oscillospiraceae bacterium | reverse complement strand
TCAAAACGGGTCAGACTATGCCAAAACAGGGCAAACAATCTGAAAAGGAAAAACCCCGAAAACCGCATGGTTTCGGGGTTTTTGAGCTGTTTTGAACTAAAATTATCGCTTGCTGAACTGCGGAGCGCGACGGGCAGCCTTGAGGCCGTACTTCTTACGCTCTTTCATTCTGGGATCGCGGGTGAGCATACCAGCCTTCTTGAGGATGGGCCGCATCTCATCGCTGTGCTGGAGGAGGGCCCGGGAAATGCCGTGACGGATGGCGCCGGCCTGGCCGGTAACGCCGCCGCCGGCGACGGTGCAAACCACGTCAAAGCGGCCCAGGCAGTTGGTCAGCTCCATGGGCTGACGAACCAGCAGCTTCAGGGTCTCCAGACCAAAGTAATCGTCGATGTCACGACCGTTGATGGTGACTTTGCCGGTGCCGGCATACAGCCGGACTCTGGCGACAGAACTCTTTCTGCGGCCGGTGCCGTAGTAGTAAGGCTTTCCTTCGTACATAGTTCTTCTCCTCCTTCCAATTACAGCTTCCAGGCCTCAGGCTTCTGGGCAGCGTGGTTGTGGTTGGCGTCCTTGTAAACGCGGCATCTGGTGAGCGCCTTGCGGCCAATGGTGGTATCGGGGATCATGCCCTTGATGGCCAGCATCATGGCTCTCTCGGGATTCTCCTGCATCAGGATGCCATACTTGACTTCCTTCAGACCGCCGAACCAGCCGGTGTGATGGCGGTAGAACTTCTGATCCAGCTTCTTGCCGGTGAGGACAGCCTGGGCGGCGTTGATGACGATGACATGATCGCCGCAGTCAACGTTGGGGGTGAAGGTGGGCTTGTGCTTGCCGCGCAGCAGCACGGCAGCCTGAGCGGCGGTGCGGCCCAGGGGCTTGCCCGCAGCGTCCAGGATGTACCATTTACGAACGACGGCCTTGGGCTTTTCCATAAATGTGGACATATTCTTTTCCTCCTGCTTTACTTGTTTTCCGTTGTTGTATCCTTTGATTCCGCTGTTGAAGCGGGGATACGGAAAGTCACGGTTGTCATTATACCCAACAGGCTCACTGTTGTCAAGACCATTTTTTCATTTTTTTAATCGGCAAATTATATCCTCCTGATTTCTCCCTCATGCTCTTGTTTTCTCCCTGTTGCTCTTCTGCCATTTCAAATTTTTTTTGGCGGGAAAGCCCTGCCGCCGCGGGAAAAGCAGTTTTCCTCCCCCTTGGGCGGCCCGCCCCAACATTCCCTTGCTTCCGCCCGGGCCGTTCTCTCCCCTTCTCCCGACCCCTGCCGCGCCGCCCTGTCGTCCGCTCCGTCCCTGGGGAAACGCCGGGCAGGGGGACCCCGGGAACAGGGACATACTTCTCCCCTCCCTGGCATACAATGGGATGAGTATCGTCCCTGGGGACAGGAAGCAGAAAGACACAGCGGGGGGAATGGACAGGTGAAACTGGTCAAAGGTTCCGGCGGAAAAAAAGCGCTGCGGCGGATGGCAGCCCTGGGAGGCGCAGTCCTCTTTCTGCTGTCGGCTCCGGTACTGGAGCCCCTGATTCGGCAGATTTTGGGACAGGCCGCCCTCTTTTCCACCGCCATCACCATGCCTCAGGGCGCGGCGGAGGCCCTCCGGGAGCGGTTCGCCGGGGACCTGCTGGAGGACGCGGAGCCCCTGTCCCCCTCCTCTCCTTCTTCCCGCCAGGAGCAGCCGGCTTCCTCCCAGGAAGCATCCCCCTCTTCCGGCAGCCAGGAGACGGCATCCTCCCAATCGCTGCCGGAAAAGCGCCAGGAGGAGGAAAAGGGACCACCCCCGGAGATTCCTCTGGAGCATCAGGCAGCCCTGGTGAGCAAGCTGATGACGGGGGAGGAAGAAAATCCCGCCTTCATCCCCTATGGCTCCGCCTGGGTACGGAACTACACCACCCTCACCAGCAGCCAGATCCGCCAGGTGCTGGAGGAGCCGCTGAAGCTGACGGTGCCCTCAGAGGGACCCCAGGTGCTGATCTACCACACCCACACCACCGAAAGCTATGAAGGATGGGACCGGGAAATTTATGATGACCGGAATACCTGGCGCAGCCAGGACAATACTGAAAATATGGCGGCGGTGGGGGAAGCCCTGGCACAGGCCCTGGAGGCCCAGGGGATTTCGGTAATCCACGACGTGGAGCAACACGATTATCCCTCCTACAACGGCGCCTATGACCGGAGCCGGAAGACGGTGGAACAATATCTGGAGAAGTATCCCTCCATCGTCATGGCCATTGACGTCCACCGGGACGCCATTCTGTATGAGGACGGATCGGTGGTCAAGCCGGTGGCGGAGGTGGAGGGGGAAAAGGCGGCCCAGCTGATGGTGATCGCCCCCTGCGACGACGACGGCTCCCTGGGGATCCCGGAATGGGAGGGGAACTTCCGCTTTGCCGCCCAGCTGTGTGACCGCATTGAACAGCGGTATCCCGGGTTGACCAGGCCCATTTTTTTCTGCTATCGCCATTATAATCTGGACCTGACCCCCGCCTCCCTTCTGTTTGAGGTGGGCACCAACGGCAACACCCTGGAGGAGGCCATTTACACCATGGAGCTGATTGCCCAGCCTCTGGCGGAGCTGCTCCAGGACTATCAGCGGTAAAGGTCCTCTGGTCCTCCTCCCCAGGGATTCCGGAAAAACAGGGGCGGTCTGGCCGCCGTCGGGGCTCCTTCCGGCAATACATAGGATGTCCATCAGGAAGGAGAAAACAGGATGCTCAAAGGAAAATATCTCAACCCCAAATATGCCCGGCGGAGAAAGCGGGCCAAAAAAGCGGCGGCGGCTCTGTTGGCGGCGCTGATTATCGCCTCGGGAGGGCGGGCCATGATCGAGGTGGATCAGGTGATCCGGCAGACCATGCTCCCCTCCTCGCCCCCTTTGGTGGAACTGATGGAACAGCAGCCAGGGGAATTCCGTCTCACCCTCCTGGGACGGCAGCTGGAGCTTTCCTTCTCCTGGGTGGAGGAGGGAGTGGAACAGCTTTCCCAGCTGCTGCGGACCCCCTCCCCCGCCGTCCGGCTGGGATGGCAGCTGTGGGGGCTGCTGACAGGAAAGACGCCTCCCAACAGCAGGCAGCTGGGGGAGGCGTCTGAATTATAAATTATGGCGCGGCGAAGATAAGGCCTGAGGCGGGAGGCCAGGTTATTTCTGGAAGCCCTTGCCGATGATCTCGCTGGTATTGGTGATGAGGATGAAGGCGGTGGGCTCCACCGACTTCACATACCGCCGCAGCGCCAAAGCCTGGGGACGCCGGAGGGCGGTGAAGATAATGGCCTTCTTTCCATGGGTATAGGCTCCCTCGGCGGTGCAGACAGTGGCCCCCCGATGGAGCTTTTGAACGATAAAATCGACGATCGGCTCCGGCTCATCGCAGATGATATTGAAATATTTGCAGAGATTGATGCTTTCAATGACGTTATCAATCACCAAAGACTTGACCGTCAAACCCACAAAGGAGAACAGACCGGTCTGGACGTCAAAGACGAAGAAGGAACACAGGGTCACCAACAGATCGGTGTAAAGCAGAGCGCTGCCAATATTGAAGCTGGTGTACTTCCGGAGAATCATGGCCACAATGTCGGTTCCTCCGCTGGAAGCCCCGATATTGAACAGAATGGCGGAGCCCACCGCCGGCAGCGCAACGGCGTAGCACAGGTCCAGCATCGGCTGATTGGTGAGGGGGCCTTCCAGGGGCCACAGATATTCCATGACGGACAGGGAGACCGACAGCACCATACTGGTGTAAGCGGTCTTCACGCCAAAGCCCCGGCCCAGGAACAAAAATCCCAGCAACAGCAGGATCATGTTGATGATGAAGTTGATGGTGCTGGCGGAAATGGGCAGCAAAGGAGCCAGCAAAACCGCCAAGCCGGTGACGCCGCCGAAGGTGAAGTTATTGGGGAATTTGAAGAAATAAACCCCCACGGCAATGATTAAGGTGCTGCCTGTGAGCAGGAGCAGCTCACGACCTTTTTCTTTCAGCTCCAACATTTTCATAACGGCGTTTCCTCCGCCCTGTTTTTTTCAGTCTGTTTCCATTTTTTACGAACGGCCCCATTATATTCCCCTGTCGTCCAAAAGTAAAACCACCGTGGGGGATTTTTGGGGGGGAAATCCGGCGGTCTGGGGGACCACCTGCATTTCCCTCGGTTTTATGAAGGATTCCATTCATTTCCACGGAATTTCTTTGCTTTGGCTGCCATAGTAAAGCGTTCCATCCCAAGGAAAAACCTTATTTCGGAAAAAGGAGTCCTTTCCCTGGATTTTTCCCCTTTCCCGCGCCCTTTCTCCGGGATCCCGGCAGACCGGAAAGGGCAAAAATTCCTTTTCCCTGGCCGGAAGGAGCCCCTGCGTTCCATTCCCCGGGCAGCGGCCTCAGCGGCAGTATCGGTCAAAAGGACCGGTGCTGAGCGTCCCTCTCCCAAAGGTTCCGCAACTGGCCTCTCCTGCCGCCGGACGGGGCGGCGCCGGGAGGCTTTCCGGCGGCTTTGGCTTTAAGGGAAAATTTCCCTCCCCTTTCCGCAAAAAAACCGGGCGCTCCCTCTTGGGAACACCCGGCAAAAGCAATCTTTGTTTTTATGGGAAAACTTACTGCTGCTGCTCCTTCATCTTGGCAAAGCACTCGCTGCAGTAAACAGGACGATCCTCACGGGGCTTGAAGGGAACGCGGGCTTCCTTGCCGCATTCAGCGCAAACCGCGGTGAACATCTCTCTCTCGGATCTCTGGCTCTGCTTACGAGCGTCACGGCAGGCCTTGCATCTCTGGGGCTCATTGGCGAAGCCTCTCTCAGCATAGAACTCCTGCTCGCCGGCGGTGAAGATGAACTCTTTGCCGCACTCTTTGCACACTAATTTCTTGTCCTCGTACATACTAAATACCTCGCTTATGGATTTTGCCCTTCCGCTGCGGCAGCTTCGCCGGCGGTCCAGGGTATTATTTACAACCTGACGGATTCAGGTTGATGACGGGGGTTGGCCGGTTTACGCCGACCGGAGTTTTCGTCTGACTCTTTGCAGGGCATTATCCACAGCTTTGGGGGTGGTAAGAAGTAGTCTGGAGATCTCAGCATAAGAGCGCCCGGTAAGGTACAGCCTCAACACTTGCTGCTCAAAATCGGACAGGGAGGTGCGGATTTTCCGCTCCAGCTCCGCCAGCTGCTCCCGGGCCATCATCTGCTGGGCCGGATCTCCAGCGGGCAGCGGAATGGATCCTTCCTCGCTCAGAGACGCGTAATCCCGCAGAGGGATGCTTTTCCCGGAAAGCGCGCAGCGCGCAGCGTCCGCCATGGTGGAACTGATACAGAGAGAAGCGAACGCAGCAAATCCGCTTTTCTCAGGCTGATAGAGGCGAATGGCCTTCAACAGGCCCAGCAGCCCCTCCTGCACCACATCCTCCACTTCCATACCCGGCAGAAAATAGCCGGCGGCCCGTTTCCGCACCAGAGGGAGGTAGCGGGTGACCAGCTCGGTAGCCGCTCCGTCGTCCTTTTGGCGAACCAGAGCGATCAACTGTTCATCAGAGTATGGATATTTGGATCCAGGCATGGGCAGCTCCTGTCAGTTCAGTGGGAGGACCCCACTGTCGCATGGTGCTTGTATTGTACCTCTTTTTGTGTCATTTGTCAAGGTGTTTGTTCAGAGCAACCAAAAAACTTTTTTAACTGCCGGTTTTGTTTTAGTTTATTTGTATAATTCACAAAAATCCGATTGGAAAATACTTCATATTTCCTGTCTCGTCAAATTTTTCACCCATTTCCCACTGAAGATCCGGTAGGTTCCCGCAATGATTTTCAGCATCTCGTCGCACTTGAGCACCAGATACACAATGGCCGGCGGCAGCCCCAGATACAGCCCGGCCACCGTCCCCAGCGGAACAGAGCAAATCCAGAGAAAGATAATATCGCACACCAGCACAAAGCGCACATCTCCGCCGCCCCGAAGGATCCCCATCAGCTCGATAAAGGCCATGCACTGGAAAAACACGATCACCGAGGCGGAGGTCATCACCGACAGCACCACCTCCTTGGTGCTGTCCGGGATGTTGTAAAAGCTGACAATCACAGGGCGCAGCAGGAAGATGAGCAGCCCCGCCCCCACCCCCAGCAGCACGCTGAAGATGGTGATGCCCTTGGCCACCGATTTGGCCCGTTCATAATCCCCGGTCCCCACCGTATTGCCGATGATGACCGATGTGGCGTTGCTCAAGCCGATAATGAAGATCTGCGCGAACTGGCTGGTGATATTGGTGATGCTGCTGGCAGTGACAAAGGCCCGGCCCATGCGGCCCATAATCATCATCAGGGCGGAGTTGCCCATGGACCAGAGAAATTCGTTGAGAATCACCGGGGAGACGTTGACGGCAAAATCCCGGATAAAGCTCCGGTCAAAAGCCACCACATCCCGGGGCCGCAGGGAAATCTTTTTCTCCAAACGGAACACATAGTAGGCGGCAACGGACACTTCCACCAGCCGGGCCAATACGGTAGCGATGGCGGCGCCCCGCATTTCCAGCCGGGGAAAGCCCAGATTACCGAAGATCAGCAGCCAGTTGCAGCCGGTGTTGATCAGCAGGGAGGAGAGATAGACCGCCAGCGAGATCCGCACCGTACCCACTGACCGCAGGGACATGAGCATCACGTTGCTCAGCCCCATGCCCCAATAGGACCAGCAGACGATTTCCAGATACCGGGTTCCCTGAGCGATCACTTCCGCATCCGGGGTGAAAACCCGCATGATTTCCTCCGGGAAAAAGCGCGCCGCGCAGAAGAACACCGCCGCCAGCCCCAAAGTGGCCCAGTACATCACCGCCAGAATGGAGCGCATGGAGCGGACGTCTTTTTTCCCCCAATACTGGGCCAGGAGAACATTGGTGCCGCTGGCGATGCCGAAGGTCAGCCCCATGAAGATGTTGGTGAACTGGTTTGCCACCGTCGCCCCTGATAACTGCACTTCCCCCAGCTGACCCAACATAACGGTATCCATCATGCTGGTGCAGTAGGTAATCAGGTTCTGCATGGCGATGGGAACCGAAATGGCAATAAGGGTATGTCTCAGCTGCTTGTCCCGAAAAATCTCCAAGGTCTTCATAGGTCACCTCTCTGGCTGGTCATAAACGAAAAATCATTCTGCGACTGAAGAATTTGCAAGCCCATTTTAGCACACCTTCATCGCCGCTGTAAAGGCAGACGTTTTCCTTGGAGGATTGCCCCTGCTCCCCCTTGCAATTCTCCTGGTTTTGTGGTATCATAGCTAAGCGAAAACATTGGCCGGTGTGATGGAATGGCAGACGTGACGGACTCAAAATCCGTTGGTAGCGATACCGTGTGGGTTCGAGTCCCACCACCGGCACCACCAGGCAAGGGCCTGGAGCCAGACGCGCTCCGGGCCTTTTGCTTTGCCCGGGATTTCCGCCCGCGGCCAAAGCCGATTTAAACTGACCAGGCAAGGGCCTGGAGCCAAGTCGCGCTCCAGGTCTTTTTCTTTGCCCAAAATCAGCGCCCGCGTCCTGGTGAAATCTAAACCGACCACCCTTCCCAGGCTGGGGCCTGGAGCCAAGTCGCGCTCCGGGCCTTTTTCTTCGCCCCCAATTTGCTCCCGTCTCCGTCCCGGTTTCAAAGTCTCTGTTGCGCTTTGGCCAGGGCCGGAACCAGGCCGCCCTCCAGCCCTTCCCGGCGCCTGAGCCCCCGGCCCCTGGACATCGCCTCCCGCTTTAACCGCCCGAAG
>CASFXA010000137.1 GCA_949298535.1 uncultured Oscillospiraceae bacterium | reverse complement strand
ATGTGCATCACGGCGTTGTGCAGCTGGGGGTCGAAGGGGTCTCCCACCTGGCCGAAGATTTCCACGCCCAGGCCGGTGAGGATTTTCACCAGCTCGTTCATGGTCATCTCCACGCCCTTTTTGTAAGCGGCATCTGCGGTTTCCTGCTGCAGCGCCCGCTCCAGGTTATCATAGACGGGAAGGATTTTCGCCACGGCGTCGGCCTTGCCGTTGCCGTAGGAGGCCTCCTTCTCCTTAATGGTACGCTTGCGGAAATTGTCAAATTCCGCCGCCACCCGCAGATGGGCGTCCCGCTCGGCGTTGTATTTCTCCTCCCAGGGATTGACCTCCGGCGTTTCCGGTGTTTCCCCGGTCTGGGGTGTTTCCCCGGTCTGGGGTGTTTCCTCTGTCTCCGGGGTCTGTTCCTGGGTTTCTTCCGTCACTTCGGTTTTTTCTGTATTTTCCACGTGATCGTGCCTCCTGTCGCTGTTGTTGGTGGACGGGTATCCTTCCCGCTAGGATTCGGTTTGTTCTCCCTCAGGCAGCTGAGGCGTTTCCGGCTTGGTAAACATCTTGGAAAGGCTTTCGGCGAAGTAGCTCAGCCGTGCGGTTACCTTGGCATAGTCCATCCGGGTGGGACCCACCACACCGATGACGCCCTGCAGGCCGTCGCCGATGTCGAATTTGGTCATCACCACGGAGGTATCCTTCAGTTCATCCGCCACGTTTTCCGGGCCCACAATGACCTTGGTTCCGTTGGCGTTCTGCATCACCGCAGGCAGGTTGGCCAGGGCGTCCTCGTCGATGGAGGCCATCACCCGCTGGGCTTTGTCCACATCCCGGTATTCCGGAAGGCCCAGCAGCCGGGACTGGCCCGCCACCGCCACATTGGTGTCGCCCTGATTCTTCAGGGTTTCCTGGGCAAAGTCCAGAATCACCGGCACCAGGCTGGCTGCGGCTCCTGCGGAGCGCATCACCTTCTCCATCAGCTCGGCGGTGAATCCCTCCAGGGGAATCTCCGTCATGGAGGCGTTGAGCACCGCGCTGAGCAGCTTCAGGTCTGTCTCGCCCAGGTTCACCGGCAGCTTGATCAGCTTGTTCACCACCTGATCGTTGGGCAGCATCAGCACCAGGATGATGTTCCCCGGCCCCGCCTGGACCAGCTCAAAGTGCTGAATAAAGGCGCTGGCGGAGCGGGAGGCGGCGGAAATGGCGGGCAGATTGGTAGCCTGAGACACCAGCCGGGCCACCTTCTCCACCATCTTATCCACCCGCTGCATCTTTTCCTCGATGGCGGTGTTGATGGAGCGGGTTTCGTCGATGCTCAGCCGGTAGTCCATCATCAACTCATCCACATACAGCCGGTATCCGGCAGCGGAGGGAATCCGCCCGGCGCTGGTGTGGGGCTGCTCCAGATATCCCATGGCAGTCAGCTCTGCCATCTCGTTGCGAATGGTGGCGGAGGAATACTTCATGTCGGGCAGCTCGGTGATGGCCTTGGAGCCCACCGGCTCAGCGGTGCGGATGTACAGGTCCACAACGGAGCGCAGGACTTTCTTTTTCCGTTCGCTCAGTTCCACAGGTATTCCTCCTTTCTTGATTTAGCACTCTTCATCCCTGAGTGCTAAGCACACTATACCAGACAGTGCTAAAAAAGTCAATGGGTGCTTTTTGAATTATTTTTGAACTTTTCCCGGAAAATATACGAACAGCATCGGAAGCCTCTTCCGGCCCCCGATGCTGCGATGGGACTTATTCGGTTTTCCCCGGCTCTGCGTTCAGCGCGTCCACCACAATGTC
>CASFXA010000136.1 GCA_949298535.1 uncultured Oscillospiraceae bacterium | reverse complement strand
CGCCGGCAGAAATTCTGCCGGCGCGCCCCGCTGTATGCTGCGAAGCTGCGGCTTAAAATATTCCCTCTCTCGCAGCGCTTAAAAAGACGCAGTCATTGAGGAGAAATTCAGATTATGGGCAGAAAACCCAACACAGGGAGAAACTGCCGCTGCGGCAGAGCTGAAGGGGGAGCTTTGCTCTTCTGTCCGGTCCTTGGAGTTTTCCGGAGACGGGACGGGCTTCCGGTTTTGGAAAACCATTTTGCTTCTTGTTTACCGGAACGTAATGTTTTCAAGCAAAAAAACACTCCCGGTCCATTTCAGCGGGAATCCGGGAGTATAAGGATGCAAAAGCGGGCCGCGCTTAATCTTGCTGCGCTTCGCCGGAAGGACGATTGGATTCTCCCTCCACCTTCCGGGCCAGGATCAGATCCCGGCGGATAGCCTGATCCACCCGGTGCTGGAAGGAGCGATAGGGCTCCTCCCTCAACACCTGAAAATGATGGCGCTCCAGGATGGCGGCCAGTTCCTCCCAGGATAAAAGGAAACTGTTCCAGGAGAGGGCAAGGATCCCTCCCTTCACCAGCACTTTATGCCAGGCTGGGCAGCAAACCTCAACCAGCTGAGAGGGGTTGCGGGTAAGGGAGCCCTGCTGCGGCCCGGTGACGTTGCCGTGCTGCACGCCGTAGGGGAGATCTCCCACTGCCAGATGAAAGAAGCCGCGGCGGAAATATTGATCGCAATACCGGGAATCTCCCGCCACCAGCTCCCAGTGACGGGGATGGTTTTTCAGTTCCTCTTTATTGCGGCCCAACGTGATCTGATACCGACGGGCGGTGAAGGAGCGGTTCGGTCCGCTGATCCGCTGGGTGTCGGTTTCATGCTTGTATTTCTCTGTCTCCAGATATTTTTTCAGGTAGGCGAAGGCTTCGGCAGCGGCTTTTTCTCCGATTTCCACCCCGTAGGCGTCCCAGCCCCGGATGAGACATTCCGCCAGGGTGGTGCCTTTTCCGGCAATGGGATCCAGCACCCGCAGCGGTTCCTCCGGAGGATTGGCCAGGGAGTGATAAGCCACCCCCAACATCATCCGGGTGAACAATTCGTTGGTTTTGCCGGTGTACTTGAGGATGCTGCTGACAGATGGATCCATATAACGGTCCTCCGGCAAGGCAAGAGGATAGAGAACGGGACCATCCGGCTGCTTCTCCAGGCGAAACAGGGCGTACACCGGGGAGAGGTAGCTCAGTTGGATCAATTGCAGGGGTGTCAGGGGTTGGGCGGCGGTGAAGGTGAGGTAGGCAACCCCGGCCAGCTCCAGCAGCTGAACCGGCCCGAAAGACCCGTGGAAACTTTTCAGCGCCACCGTCAGCTCATGGACGGAAAGGGTTTTGGAGGCGGAAAAATAGACCCGGTTGTGACCGGGATGAAGAAGAATGGCATAAGTAATCATGGGCTGACAGCTCCTTGATGGAAAATAGGATGGAAAAAGGAGGTCCGGAAAAGAGAAAACCCCCGCGGCTGGCAGCGGGCAAAGAGGGACCAGCCGGGCGCTTCCCGAACCGCTCGCCGGGAGAAAAATTTGTCTGTTTCGGGTTTGCTGGCAAAAGACGGTTGCAGGAAAAGCCCAGAGCCGGGGAAGGGTGAAACCGGCAATGGGAGAAGAACAGGAAGGCGGGGCGAATCCCCAAAGAAAAAAGAAAAGCAGCAGTTTTTCTCCGGTCCTGTGCGCGGTACCCCGTCCTGGGGAACAAGGCCTGCCACAGAGGAAAAGACCGGAGGGGTCCTGCTTGGGGAGGTTTCGCGTCCGCCTTCCGGCGGGAGACTTTCCCCAGGCCGATTATAGCACAGCCAGAAGAAAATGAAAATGTTTTTCGCTCAGAGAAAGGGCCTGCCGCAGCTTGTGTTCTGCGGCAGGCCCGGTAAAAATGGCGGGATTTTTCCTGAAGGGATGCTGTTGACTGAAAAAAGGGGCCGGGCAAAACCGTGGGGGAGATCAGTTCTCTTCCTCCCAATCCTTGGCCCGGGAGACAGCCTTTTGCCAGCCGCGGAGATACTTCTGCCGCAGCAGCTCCGGCATGGCAGGTTCATAGAGCTTATCCAGGGTCCATTGGCTGCGAATGTCATCCAGATTCTTCCACAGACCCACGGCCAGGCCCGCCAGATAAGCGGCGCCCAAGGCGGTGGTTTCCCGGATCATAGGACGGCGGATGACCTGATGGTTGATGTCCGACTGGAACTGCATCAGGAAGTTGTTGGCGGAAGCGCCACCATCCACCCGCAGCTCCCGCAGCTGGATGCCGGTGTCCTGAACCATCGCTTCCAGCACGTCGTGGGTTTGGTAAGCAATGGCTTCCAATGCGGCCCGGATCATATGGTTGCGGTTGCTGCCGCGGGTCAGTCCCAGAATAGCGCCCCGGGCGTACATATCCCAGTGGGGGGCTCCCAGGCCGGTGAAGGCGGGAACAATGTAGACGCCGCCGTTGTCTTCCACTTTGCTGGCAAAGTATTCGGTGTCCTTGGCGTCGGTGACAAAACGCATTTCATCCCGGATCCACTGGATGACAGCGCCGCCGACAAAGACGCTTCCCTCCAGGGCGTACTGAACCTTTCCCTCCCGGCCAATGGCGATGGTGGTGACCAGACCGTTCCGACTCTGGATCATCTCTTCACCGGTGTTCATCAGCAGGAAACAGCCGGTGCCATAGGTGTTTTTGGCATCCCCCTTTTCAAAGCAGGTTTGGCCGAACAGGGCGGCCTGCTGATCGCCGGCGCATCCGGCAATGGGGATTTCCACTCCCTGGACGTTGACGGTGCCGTACACCTCGCTGCAGCTGCACACCTTGGGGAGAAGGGACATGGGGATGTCCAGAGCCTTGCAGATTTTTTCGTCCCAGCAAAGGTCCTTGATGTTGTAGAGCATGGTGCGGCTGGCGTTGGTGTAGTCGGTGACATGGGCCTTGCCGCCGGTGAGTTTCCAGATCAGCCAGCTGTCCACCGTACCGAAAAGCAGTTCCCCCGCTTCCGCCTTTTCCCGGGCGCCGGGGACGTTGTCCAGGATCCATTTGATTTTGGTGCCGGAGAAGTAAGCATCCACCAGCAAACCGGTATGTTCCTTGATATAGGCGGTCAGCTCCCGGTTTTCCTTCAGGTCCTCGCACAGCTTGGCGGTGCGGCGGCATTGCCAGACGATGGCGTTGTAAACAGGGCGGCCAGTGGCTTTTTCCCAAAGGATGGTGGTTTCCCGCTGATTGGTGATGCCGATGGCCGCAATCTCGGAGGGAGAGATGCCGCTTTTGGCCAGCACTTCAATCATCACGCCATATTGGGAGGCATAAATCTCCATGGGATCATGCTCCACATAACCGGGTTTGGGATAGAGCTGCGTAAATTCCTTCTGGGCCATCTCCACGATATTTTGCTGCCGGTCAAAGATAATGGCCCGGGAGCTGGTGGTACCCTGATCCAACGAAATGATGTAATTTTTCACACACATACCCCTTTCATAAAAAAAGCGTAACAAAACGGACGCGCGGGCGCGCTTTTCCCGTCATGTTACTCTCTGCTCTACATCTCTCTGTTTCAGTATAGCGTTTAGGGGGAAAATGGTCAAGAACAAAGAAAAAAGTGGAAGGAAAATGTATCTTTTATGAAAAAAATTGCAATTAAAGTTGGTTAAAATGCGGGAAACAGGCGCTGCAAAGGAGAGCCGCTCCCAGGGAGAAAAGGAGGAACGCTTGTGTCGGGGGAGCAAACATGATATAATCACAAAAAAGCCCGCTGATGCTGCGGGCTGGCAAGGAGAGATGGAGGTCAATGGGCCTGTTTAATTATCCCAGCTCGTACAGCCGTCCCGGTCCGGGAATCGATAAAAACGCCCCGCCCAAGAAGGGGGCAGCGCTTTTCTTTGATATTCTGGGACGGGAGTTCTGGGCGCTGCTGCTGGTGAATCTGATTTATCTGTTGTTTTGCCTGCCGATAGTGACCATCGGTCCGGCCACAGCCGCTCTGTACCGGGTGACAGTGACCATGGTACGGGATAAAAACGTCTATGCCTGGCGGGATTTTTGGGAGGCCTTTAAGAGCAACTGGAAGCAGGGGCTGCTTTTCGGCATCCCTTTCACCCTGTTTTTGATCGCGGCGGTTTGGATGAATTTGATGGGGCTGTTTCAGGGGATCGGCAGCCTGCTGCTGATGTCCGCCGTTTGGACCATGCTGGGACTGAGCGTCTTTTGCTATGTGTTTGCGCTGATCTCCAATGTGAATCTGCGGGCCGGTCCGCTGCTGAAGGACGCGGTGTTTTTGATGGTGCTGGGCAAGTTCCGCACCCTGGCCGCCGCGCTGGTGATGTATGGAGTTGATATGGCGCTGCTGCTGTACTGGCCTCTATCCTTTCCGGCGCTGGTGGTGGCGTTTGCCTTTCCCACCTTGTTCAGCAGTTTTATGGTTTGGCCGGTGATTCAAAAGTATGTGATCCAGGAGCAGACGCCTGGAGATGGTCCGCAGGCAGTCAGCTGACGATTTCATAAGAGATGGCTGAGAGGGTATTGACCGCCCCCTCAGCCTTTCTTTTGTTTTTCACAGGCGAAAGGGAGCTTTCCGCACAGCAGCAACACGCCGCAGCCGCACAGCAGGTCCTCCGGGTTCATGGCGCCGAAGCCCTCCACAAAAAATTCCTGGGGTTCAACCGTTTCTCCCCCCAGAGTGACCAGAGACCGCTGGAGGGCCAACACCGCCCGCTCCTGCTCCAGGCTGGAAAGGGTGAGACTGGCCTGGGGAGAGGCGCTGCAATCCATGAGCCGGAGCCTGTGAGCGGCGGCGAAGGCGCGGGCTTGAGGATGATCCCGCCCCAGCACCACCACCGCATCCTGGGGGACGGACAGCTGACAAAAGGAAGGCTCTGGTCCGAAGAGAATTACCGGATGGGGAGCAGAAAGGCGGGCGAAGGGGCCGCAGCGCCACAGGGACAGAAAGCAATCCTCCTCCGGTGCGCGGAGGCCTCTCTCTGTCAACGTCATCACCGGACCAAACTGGGAAAAAAAGGGCAGCAGGGAATGGGTCAGACGCCCCTGGGGGTCGCAAGGGAGAAGAAGATGAAACAAAGCAAGACATCCTTTCTGTGATCCGCTTTTTGACATGGAGGGCAGCAAACAAAGGCTATGGTGGTTAGGATTTGCCTCCGGCCACTGAAAAATACAGTCCGGGGAAGAAGGATTGGCCAAAGAAAAAAGGTGAAAAAATGTAGGTTTGTCAAACATCTTGTACAGCGAGAGATTCAAAGAAAGCAGCAAGTTTTTCTTTCGGAGAGAGCCAGCCGAGAGGGCGCATAGGTAAGTCGTTGGAACGATTTTGGTGTGCAGCGAGCTGCACACCAAAATCGGCAAGGGAGAAGAAACGATGTGTGTCGTAGAATCGCTTCTGGTCTTCGCGGTGGCT
>CASFXA010000135.1 GCA_949298535.1 uncultured Oscillospiraceae bacterium | reverse complement strand
CCAAATACTGAAGGGTCACCAGGTTGGAGGCGACCGCGTAGCTGGCAAGCGCCGTGGTTCCCAGGGAAGATACCAGGCTCTGAAGGGTCAGCTTTCCAACCTGGAAAATGCTGTTCTCCAAACCGCTGGGAATCCCCACGGAAAGAATGTTGCGGATCATCCTGGGGCTGGGATACAGATCCCGCAGCTTGCGGACTCTGACCTGATTCTGCTTTCCCCGAATCAGGGCCATCATAATGACCGCCGCCGCCATCCGGGAAACCAGGGTGGGGTAAGCGACGCCCTCCACGCCCCAGTGAAGAATATAAACGCAGGTATAATTGCCCGCCACATTAATGGCGTTCATAATCAGGGAGACGTACATGGACACCTTGGAATTTCCCACGGACCGGTAAACCGCGGCCCCGGAATTGTAAAGGGCCAAAAAGGGGTAGGAGCAGGCGGTAATGGCAAAGTACGTCACCGCATTTTCCATCACATCCGCCTCCACCCGGCCAAAAATCAGGCCAAGGAGACTGCGGTTGAAAACCAGCGCCACCGCCGCGATTATACAGGAGACTACCATGGTAACAAACATCAGCTGACCCGAAGCGTGGCAGGCCTTCCCCAATTTCTTATTGCCCAGATACTGGGAGATCACCACCGCGCCGCCCGTAGCCAGAGCCGCCAGCATCTGGTTGATCAGCAGGCTGATGGAATCCACCAGGGAAACGCCGGATACCGCCGCCTCCCCTACGGCAGCCACCATCACCACGTCCGCCATTCCCACGGCCACCGCCAGCAGCTGCTCGATCATCAGCGGAATTAAAAGCTTTGTCAAATCCTTTCCTGAAAACAACATCTCTTACGCTCCCTTTCTACCTGCGCCTGCCCATCAGAAACCGAAACAGTCCCTGCGGCAATTCAAAAACGAACACAATCCCCAGTACAATGGCCACCGCCGTTTTCACCGCCATATACCCGTTCTGCACCGCCAGGGACAGCTCGTCCGTTACAATATAGTAAACGGTCCAGTACACTCCCGCTCCCGGCACCAGCGGGAAAATACCAGAGATCAGGAAAATGGTCACCGGACACTCCTTAGCCACCGCCGCCAGACGGGAGAGAAACACAACCACCACAGCGGCAGCCAGCACCGCCGCCGCATCCGCCCACCAGGAGGAAGCCAGCAGGTACACCGCCCAGCCTGCTCCCCCGATAAGGCCGCACCAAGGGTATTCCTTCCTTGGAACCCCAAACAGCAGTGAAAAAGATACGGTGCCGATCATAGCCGCCAAAATTCCGTCTATCACAGCACATCACCTCCCAGGGCCCCCATCATTAGGGAATAGGCCATTCCCACTCCGATGGCAATACAGAAAAATACCAAAAGCGCGTCCAGCATCCGCACGGACCCGGATATGTAATCCCCATCCGCAATATCCCGGATGGCGTTGGTAAAGGGAACCCCCGGAATTAGAGGCATAATCGATCCAATGATCATGTAGTCCAGCTGCCCGCCTCCCCTCAGCAAAAACAAAGCGCTGCACACCAACGTCACCAACGCGCCGCCCAAAATATTCCCCACAATCTTGGACAGCCTTGGCCCGCTGATATACAGCACAAATATATACAGGAGAGTTCCCGCCGTCAGGGCGCAGAGGCCGTCCGTAAGCGTCCCTCCAAACAGGTAGCAAAAGGCCCCGCTGCCTACTCCGGAGGCCAAAATCTGGGTGATCTTGCGTTTCCCCGGCATGGATTTAATGGTCTGCAAAGCCGCCCTAGCCTCCGCCACCGTGTATTTTCCCTGGGAAATCTCCCTGGACAGCTGGTTCACCGCCGCCACCTTATCCAGATGTGCGCCGCTGACAGGTATATGCTGCACCTTGGCAAAAAAATGCTCCCTCTCATCTCCAGCCGTAGCGAAAATCCCATTGCTTAAAACAAAGGCGTTTCCGGACTCCACTCCATAATAATGGCAGATGCGGTCCATGGTTTCCTCCACCCGGAAGATCTCCGCCCCGTTTTCCAGCAAAAGATGGCCGGCCTCAAGGGCCAGCTCCATCACATCCTTATCCTCTTTCTGTCTACTCATTTTAACTTCTCCCCGGCCGCCCTTAAACGCCCTTTTCCATCATCGCCCGCAGCAGATCCACCGTCTGCCCCGGCGTCATTCCTTCCTCATCTATGGTAAGATCCGCATAGCGCTCATAGTAAGCTGTCCGCTCCTCATAAAGGTCTCTCAGGGTCATGCCCTCCTTTAAAGCCACTCCCCGATCCACCACGTCGCCCACCCGGCGCTCCAGCTCCTCATAGCTCATCTTCAGATAAACCACTGTGCTGATCTCCTTTAAATGCTCCATGGCTTCCCTGCCGTAGATCACGCTGCCTCCCGGGGCAATGACCGAGCGGGAGGCT
>CASFXA010000134.1 GCA_949298535.1 uncultured Oscillospiraceae bacterium | reverse complement strand
CAGGCAAAAGCAGCCCTGGCTATCCGCTCACTGTTGAAAACCCAAAGATCCTCCCGGGAACCACCTCCCCGGGCCACCAAAATGACCTGGGACCGGCCATCCCGTTCCAGTGCCTGAATGCCCCGGACCACTTCCTCCTCCGCAGCCTGTCCCTGTACGCTGACCGGGGCCAGCAAAAGTTGAACCGACGGCCACCGGCGGCCCATCACGTTGAGAATATCCTGGAGGGCGGCCCCCGTTTTGCTGGTAACGATCCCCACTGTATGCGGGATGGCCGGAAGCCGCTTTTTATATTTCGTGTCAAAAAGGCCTTCCCGTTCCAACTTTTCCTTCAGCTGATCGAAAGCCTTTTGGACGCTGCCCACTCCGGAAGGACGCATATACTCCACATAGAGCTGAAAAGCGCCGTCCCGTTCAAAGAGATCGGCGTGTCCGTAGACCACCACCTCCATTCCGTCCTGGGGCTGAAATCCCAGGAGGGAGGCCTGGCGGGCAAACATCACCGACTTGATACTGCTGCGGCTGTCCCGCAGGGTGAAGTAGCAGTGTCCGCTTTTATAATGCTTGGTAAAACCGGCGATTTCACCGCATACCACCAGATTCTGAAGAAAATCCACCTGCTGGATGGCCAGCTTGGCATACCGGTTCAGATCGGAGACAGAAATGGCCTGTTGCTTCATGTAAGACTCCTAGCAGCCAAAATGCTGACACCTATGGCGTTATCACTGGAAAAACGTCCCGGCACAAAATGGGCCCGGGGAAACTGTTCCTTTACATATTGGGCAATAACAGAACTGCTCATAACACCGCCGGCAAACACCAGGGGCAGTCCGTGATATTCCTTTTCTGCGGCGGAGGCCATACGGCAGAGGGTCTCTCCAATAGCCGTAAGGCAATACCGGCAGGCATCCTCCGGGCTCCGACCTTCTTCCAACAGCTTGTTGCACTGGTTCTCCAACCCCGACAAACTGCAATGGGTGCCCTTGACGCTCACCTTAGGGTGAAAACGTTCCCGGCTGTTTTCTGCCAATCGGGACACGTACTGCCCTGCCGGAAAGGGAAAGCCCAGCTTTACCCCCAGGCGGTCCACCGCCTGACCCGCATACAAATCATCGCTGGTGCCCATGCAGTGGATCTCCTCCAGAGAGGGACAATAAAGAAGGTCCGTGGTCCCCCCCGACACGTGGAACACCAGGACCGGCTGTTCCATCAGTTCCGGGCGCCCCGTGGCATGAAGAGCTGCTGCCAGGTGCCCCTGCTGGTGAGTGGTAGAGAAAACAGGGATCCCCCGTGCTGCGGCGAAGGCTGCCGCAGCGCTGACCCCTGCCAGAAAACAAGGCATATAAGAGCCCTCTGCCGGGCGGGGACGGCTGGACACCCCCACGCAGGCCACCTGGGTTAAATCCGCTTTATGGGACAATTCTTCCATCAGGGAGGGTAGAACAGCCGTATGATGAAAAAGAGCGTCGCTTTGACGCAGACCGGTCTGCCCTTCCTTCACCGGGAGAAACTTTTTTATATCGCAAACAACCTCTCCTGTGTCTTTGGAAAAGACAGCCAGAGAGGTTGCATAGTTGCTCGTATCGATTCCCAGGGTCAGCATGGGGTCTGCTGGGCCAGGCCCAGATCCTTTACCAATTTTCCCAGCAATCCGTTGATGAATTGGTAATCATCCTCGCCGCCGTATTTTTTAGCCAGCTCCACCACCTCGTTGATGGTAACTCCAGGGAGCTTTTCCTCCCCATAAAGCATTTCGCTGACCGCCAGCCGGAGCAGCGCCAGGCTTACCTTGGGCAGCCGCTGAAAGGTCCAGCCTTGCAGCCGTTCCTGGATCATCTGATCAATTTCCTGGGCATGGGCCTGGTAATCCAGCACTGTTTTCTCCCCGAACTCATCCAGGGTAAACTCTTCCATCTCACGGCTGAGCGCAATGGATTCCTGAATATCTTCTCCCCCAAAGGCAGAGGAAAACAGAACCAGGAAAGCATTTTCCCGGCTTTGACGACGTTGTAGCTTTTGTCCCATCTTTGTCCTCTTTTATTCCTTGGTCTCGGCCTCTTCCTCAAGGCCCACCACCACAACATTGACTTTGGACACAGTAATTCCGGTCATGTTCTGGATAGTGTTTTTAATATTCTCCTGCACCTTGGCACAGGCAGTGCGTACAGCGCACTCATATTTCACGTACAGCCGGATGGTGATCTCCGCAATGCCATCCTTCATGACCACGGTAACCGGCCGCTGCAGGTTAGCCTTGGGCAGAGGCTTGGGATCCGCTTCCACCCGGGCGATCCCGCTTACTTCCAGTGCGGCCAGCCGTGCGATTTTGACCAGAACTTCGGTAGAAATCTGCAGACTGCCCCCAGACAGCTGAGAACGCTCCATATCCATGCTTGGTTCCTCCAATCCTGTTACTGGTGTCACCCAGGGACACAGTTTTTTACGTTTCCCATTATACCATTAACTCAGGGATTTAACAACAGTTTTCTCAAATGTGGATGGGTTAATCTTCTTTCTCCAATTCTTCCTGTTCCTCCAGCAGCTGCTCCCATTGGGCAAACAGCTCATCCTGACGAAACCGGGCATCCTCCAACTCGTCGCATTTATCCCGCAGTTTCAGATGATCCCGAACGATCTCCGGATCGTTCAGCTGGTTTTCCAGCTCTACCACATTGGCGGACCATTCCTCCACCTCGGCCTCGATC
>CASFXA010000133.1 GCA_949298535.1 uncultured Oscillospiraceae bacterium | reverse complement strand
AAATCCAGGATCACGGCCTGGGCTGCAACGCCTGGACCGTCAACCGGGAGGAGGACCTGCGCCGCCTGATTGCCGCGGACATCACCTCGGTTATCACCAACTTTCCTGATCTGGCGGGCAAAATTCTTCAGGAGCGGCAATGATTCCGTCCTTTTTCTTCTGGTTGCCTCATCCAAAAGATGGAAAAAGCAAGTGGTATACGGCTATTGTGCCGTTTCCTCTTGCTTTTTCTTTTCAGAGCGCCTCTTTCTGAGGCCCTGGAAAAATGCACCGTAAAACAGCAGCCCAGCAGCCATTTCTGCAGATTTGTCTCAAGATTTTCCGAGGATTTCTCCACAGCTCTGACCTCCCAATACCTCTCAGAACCACCTGAGATACCAAAGAAAAATTTTCCCATGTAGCGGAATCCAAAGAGCCTGTTTGTTTTTATTCATGCCTTTAAAAACAGTATCCTTTTATAAAGAAAGGTATGTCTTCCTTCTCTCCGGTCCGAGGAAGAGGGCATCTCGACGAGAATCCCTTCTTATGATATACTGATTAATGTTATGTTCTCACAAAAAGGGGAATTTCTATGAGCGGGAAAACCGAAGAAAATACAAGAAAGGCGCCCATTTCCGTGGGGCTGCTGGCCCATGTGGACGCAGGAAAGACCACCCTTTCAGAGGGGCTGCTGTACCTGGGCGGCTCCATCCGGCAGCTGGGGCGGGTGGACCATCAGGACGCCTTTCTGGACACCTTCGCCCTGGAGCGCCAGCGGGGCATCACCATCTTTTCCAAACAGGCCCTCCTGCCTCTTGAGGAAGTGGAGATGACGCTGCTGGACACCCCCGGCCATGTGGATTTTTCCAGCGAGATGGAGCGGACCCTCCAGGTGCTGGACTGCGCCGTACTGGTGATCGGCGGTCCTCAGGGGGTGCAAAGTCACACCCGGACCTTGTGGGGGCTGCTGGAACGGTACCGCGTCCCCACCTTCATTTTCTGCAATAAAATGGATCTGCCGGGGGCGGAGATGGATCAGCTCCTTGGTCAGCTGCGGCAGCTGCAGGAAACAGGTTTTGTTCCTTTTTCCCCGGAGGAGTCTTTGGAAAGATGGCAGGAAAATCTGGCCCTCTGTGATGAGGAAGCCATGGAGATCTATCTGGAGGAGGGGAAACTCACCGGGGAAACCATCCGCCGGCTGGTGGCCCAGCGGAAGGTCTTTCCCTGCTATTTTGGCTCCGCGCTGCGCCTGACAGGGGTTCAGGAGCTGCTGAAGGGGCTGGAACAATATGCCCCGCGGCCCAGTTATCCCTCTGATTTTGGGGCCAGGGTCTTCAAGATTGCCCGGGATCCCCAGGGAACGCGGCTGACCTATTTGAAGGTGACAGGGGGCGAACTGAAGGTAAAAGCCCTTCTCACCAATCGCCCCGCCGGGGAGGAGGACCCGGGGAATTACTGGGAGGAAAAGGCGGATCAGCTGCGGATTTATTCCGGCGCGAAATATCAGACTGTTCCGCTGGCTCCGGCCGGGACCGTCTGCGCTGTCACCGGACTGACCCATACCTATCCCGGCCAGGGATTGGGCTTTGAGAAAAATGGCGAAGCTCCTGTTTTGGAACCGGTGCTTTCCAGTCGTCTGATCCTTCCGGAGGGCTGTGATCCCCACGCCTTTTTTCTCCGGCTGCGTCAGCTGGAGGAGGAGGATCCTCAGCTTCATTTGATTTGGAACGAAAGCCTGGGAGAAATTCATTTACAGGTGATGGGAAAAATTCAGCTGGAAGTGCTGCGGCAGATGATCGGGGAGCGGTTCGGGCTGGAGGTGGACTTTGGTCCCGGCAGTATTCTGTACCGGGAGACAATTCTGGATACGGTGGAGGGAGTGGGCCATTTTGAACCCCTTCGCCACTATGCCGAGGTCCATCTGATTCTTCAGCCGGGCCCCCGGGGCAGCGGCCTGCACTTTGAATCCATTTGCAGCGAGGACCAGCTGGACCGCAATTGGCAGCGGCTGATTCTCACCCATTTGCAGGAACGGGCCCATCCCGGCGTCCTCACCGGTTCCCCCATCACCGATCTGCGGATCACCCTTGCCGCGGGCAAGGCTCATCTAAAGCACACGGAAGGAGGAGATTTCCGTCAGGCCACCTATCGGGCGGTTCGGCAGGGGCTGATGAAGGCCAGAAGCCAGTTGCTGGAGCCTTGGTACACCTTCCGCCTGGAGCTGCCATCCTCTTCGGTGGGACGGGCAATGTCTGATCTTCAGCGGATGGGGGCTCAGTTTCAGCCGCCGGAAACTGATGGAACCACGGCTCTTCTCATGGGAAGCGCACCGGTGTCGGTGATGGGGGATTATCAAACGGAGGTGACCTCCTACACCCAGGGACAAGGGAGACTTTCCTGCGCCGTATTGGGGTATCTGCCCTGCCACAATACCGAGGAGGTGCTGGCCGCCAAGGGATACGATCCATTGCGGGACCTGGAAAATTCCCCGGATTCTGTCTTTTGTTCCCATGGAGCGGGGGTGGTGGTGCCGTGGGACCAGGTGGAGGCGCAGATGCACCTGGAGAGCGTGCTGAAAAAACCTTCCGGAGCCACTGTTGTGGTAGCGGGATCGGTGCCCAGATCCGGTTATTCCGGCTCCCTGGAGGAAGACAAAGAGCTTCAGGCCATTTTTGAACGAACCTATGGCCCTATTCGCCGTCGGGATACCCCCTTGCCGCTGGGGCCGGAACGCTCCCAGATTCCAGCTCCGCCGCCGGAGGAACCGGTTGCAGAATATCTGTTGGTGGACGGGTATAATATCCTCTTTTCCTGGGAGGAGCTGAAATCTTTGGCCAGGTCCAATATGGATGCCGCCCGCCAGGCACTGATGGATTTGCTGTGCAATTATCAGGGGTATAAAAACTGCGTTCTTATTGTGGTGTTTGACGCTTATAAGGTGCCGGGCAACGTAGGGACGGTCAGCCGCTATCACAATATTTATGTGGTGTACACCAGGGAAGCGGAAACCGCCGACGCTTACATCGAAAAAGCCACTTTCGATATTGGCCAGCGGCACAAAGTACGGGTAGCCACCTCAGACGGTTTGGAACAGCTGATTATTCTGGGCCACGGCGCTTTGAGAATTTCCACCAAAGCCTTCCGGGAAGAGGTGGAACGGGTGGAGGGGCTGATCTCCGCCGCCATTGCGGAAAATGCCAGGAGGAATCGTTTCCGGGACAAAGAGGCTCCCGGTATCCCTCTGCCGGAGCTGTCAGAATTTCCGGAAGAGGGGAGGGGATGAATTCCAGGCATCCATGAGGCACGATGTTTCTTCAAGAGGTTCGGGCGTCAAAGGCTGAGCGGCTCCTTTTGAAAGAGAAAGAAAGCCTTTTGATTTTTTGCGGACAGCAGCGGACGCTTCGGTGGAAGCGTCCGCTGCTTGCGCAAAACGTTATTTTGATTTGATGAAGGTCCTGCGGCGGGCAGCTGCCGGCTGAGGATTTTCCCGGCAGTATTCTTTTATTCTTCTGCGGTAATGGCCTTTGCGGCGTTTTCTCCCGCTACCCGACCAAAGACCACAGATTGGCTGTATCCTCCGGATTGCCAGGTCACTTCGCCGCAGGCGTAAAGGCTGTCCACAATGCCGCCGTCTTCATAAAGAACCTGAGCCATCTCGTTGCAGCCGACGCCGCCCTTGGTCATGTGGATGGCGGAGGACGCTCTGGAGAGATAGTAGGGTCCTTCCTCCAGAATGGACCGTTCGGGGGTTAAGCCGAACTGATCCGAGACGCCGTTGGTGGCGTTTTCATTATAATCGGCGAAGGTGGCTTTGAGGGTTTCTGGATCGCAGCCGATGATTTCCGCTGCCTCCTCCAGAGTGGCCGCCTCCTGGAAACGGCCTTCTTTCACCTGCTTTCGGACGTTGGCATGGTCGTTTACCTTTTGCGCGTCCACGATCATCCATACCGCTTCCTGCTGCCGGATCGGCTCGGCCAGCTCCAGTTCGCCGTTGCGCTCATTGACAAACCGCACGCCGTCCTGATTGACCAATACCGTTCCGCTGCCGCTGTTGGTCACGTCCCGGCTGGGCAGCAGCACCAGGGGAATCACCCGAATCCGATCCATATTTTCCAGAGCGAAGCCATATTTTTCAAAGACCGGTACAAAGTCCCCGGTGGCGCCCATCTGATTGGAGCTTTCATATCCCACATAATCCGGGGCATACTGCTGCAACAACTCCTGATTGTAGGAGAAGCCGCCGGTGGCGATGATGGTCTTTTGGGCAAGAATCCGGGAGGATTCATTGTGATTGGTGGTGACGGTGACGCCGGCCACCCGCTCCCCGTCAAAGACCAGATCGGTTCCTTCGGTGCCGGTACGGATCTCCACGCCCAAAGCGTAAGCGTGTTCCTCCATCTTCCGCTGGATCAGCTGACCGGCGTAGTCGTCCTTGGTGGCCATGTGATTTCTGCCGCCATAGTTGTAGTCCAGATTTACGCCAAAGCTGCGAAGCCACTGATCCAGGACTTCTTCGCCGTCCGCCCAAACCTGCAGCCGCTGGGGAGTATTGCCGGCGTCCTTCATATCCTCCATAAATTGCTCTTTGCTGTCCTCCACCCCTTGGTCCTTTTGGGCCTGGGAGTTGAACAGATCATAGAAGTTCAGATCAAATTTCCCGTTTCCGGAAAGGATGTCCAGTTTTTCCACCACCAGAACCTCCAGCTCCGGATCGGTTTCCTTGGCGGTGATAGCTGCCGCCAGACCGCTGGGACCGCCGCCGACAATGACAATGTCAGTGGTTACATCCTCCAGGGTGACGGCTTCATATTCCTTTTTGTCGTTGATGCCGATGGCGGGGGCCTCCATGCCGGCCTGTGTCATGGCCTCCGCCACAGCGCTTTTTACAGCGTAGGAGGAATAAGTGGCGCCGGAAACGGTGTCCACATCGGCGGTGTTGGCCTTCAGAATTCGCTGACGCAGCAGCGGAAAGGCCCGCTCGATCACCACCAGGGATTCGTTGTGATCCACCAGTTCAAGCTCTGTAATGGAGCCGTTTTCGATGGTTGTTTTGACCGTTAATTCACCGCCGTAGCCATTTTTGGTGACGTTATAAGAGCTGGAGGAGCCTGGAGAAACGTTGGAACTGTCGGGGGGACTACTTTGACTGCTGTCGTCGGAGCCGCCGGAGCAGGCGGTCATGGCTGCCGCCAGCAGACAGGCGAGAGTGCCGCGGAAAAGTCTGTTCATGTTGATGATTCCTTTCTTCTTTTTTTTTCCCGGCGGCCAGGGAGATGGGGGAGGAGCCTGTGCTTTTTGCCGGAGAGGCCCCCTGGCGAAGAGGAGAGGGGAGAAGCGAAATACAGGCGCAAAAATCAGAACAACCAGAGCAAACGGTTTGAATTTTTCTCTGGCAGCAAAGACGGTCCAATCACTTCACCGTTCAGGCGATTTGAATACAGAAGTTGATTTCTGTTTCGCGGGCGATAAAAGGAAAAAGCTCTTGCAGGCGCGCCGGGATGGGGAAATCAACCCTAGTATATCCCGCTGAAAAAAGGCTATGCGCGAAGAAGACGGGCAGCCCCAGGATGAAAAAGCGGGAATTGTCAGTAAGGAGAAATTTGTGTTATAATAAACCCGGAAAAAAGAAACGTTTTGTCGTCCCTGATGGGTGGCGGTATTCTTTTGGGCGGGTTGGATTTGAATCCTTTTTACTCCTTTGAAGCGGTTTTCTCCTGGGGAAAAATGTCTGCGCCGCTCCAGAGGCGGAAAATGAAAGGCTTTGATGATTCCTGCGGGCCGCGGCGATTTGGAACGCCGGGTCGGGAAGCGCTTTGGTTTTGGAGGATCACAGCTGCCGCAGGCTGCCTCCGCGGCGGATTTTTTCCTGACGCCACGCTTTGCTGTTTTGGTTTTTCCGCCCGCCGCTGGAGTTTGTCGGTTCTGTTATGGCGGCGCTTATGAAAAAGGCCGCCTGTGGTGTTTCAAGGGGATTTTCAGCGGAAACACTGGAATTTTTATGGGGGTCTTTGCGGCAGGAAGGAGAGATCATCGTGAATGTGCGCTTTTTTAACGCCCGGATTCTGACCATGGCAGACGGTCCGGTTCCTCTGGAAGGGGAGCTGTGGGTGCAGGGAGATCGTGTGACCTATGTGGGGCCGCCTGAGGAGTGCGGCCTGGTTTGGGATCGGGAGATAGACGCCTGCGGAAATCTTCTCCTTCCCGGATTTAAAAACGCCCATACCCATTCCGCGATGACCTTTCTCCGTTCCTACGCCGACGATCTTCCTCTTCACCAGTGGCTGCATCAACAGATTTTTCCCATGGAGGCAAAGCTGACGGGAGAGGATTGCTATTGGCAGTCCAGGCTGGCGATTTTGGAATATCTCACCAGCGGCATCACCGCCAATTTTGATATGTATTATTTCACCGATCAGGTGGCCCGGGCTTCGGTGGAGAGCGGCTTCCGGACAGTATTTTGCGAGGGGCTCAACGACTTTGCCAGCAGCATTGGAATGATGGAAGAAAATCACCTGAAATTTAATCATTTCCATCCCCTGATTAGCCACAAACTTGGTTTTCACGGGGAATACACCACCAGTGAAGCGATGCTCAAACAGGTGGCGGCGCTGGCGGAAAAGTATCACGCCCCGGTTTACAGCCATCTGCTGGAGACACAGGAGGAAGCGGACGGCTGTCTGGCCCGTCATGGCCTGACAGCGGCGGTTTATCTGGATCGGCTGGGAATGTATCGCTATGGCGGCGGCGGGTTTCACTGCATTTATCTGTCGCCAGAGGATTTGGAGGTGTTTGAGCGGCGGGGGCTGTGGGCGATCACCAATCCCGGCAGCAACACCAAGCTGGCCAGCGGTATCGCTCCGGTGGCCCGGATGCTGGAGAAAAACATCCGCCTGGCCATCGGCACCGACGGCCCCGCCAGCAACAACTGTCTGGATTTTTTCCGGGAGATGTTTCTGGTCACCGGTTTGCAGAAGCTGAAGAACCGGGACGCCGCCTCCACCGATGCCTGGAAAGTGCTGAAAATGGCCTGCTGTGACGGCGCTCTGGCCATGGGCCTGACCGACTGTGACAGTTTGCTTCCCGGCAAGCAGGCGGATCTGGTGATGGTGGATCTTCACCAGCCCAATATGCAGCCGCTGAACGATATTGCCAAAAATGTGGTTTACAGCGGCAGCAAGCAGAATGTCAAACTGACCATGGTGGCCGGAAAGATTCTGTATGAGGACGGCGTCTTTCATGTGGGGGAGGATCCGGAGGAGATCTACCGCCAGGTCAATCTCAGCATCCAGGCCAAGAAATGATGCTTTTTCCATGCGGGAAGGACGATCCTTCAGAAAGACGATTGACAGACCAGAAAAAGGGAAAGCGGGGAGATAGAGATGCAGCTGATGATTGTAACAGGAATGTCCGGCGCGGGTAAATCCAAGGCCATCAACGCCCTGGAGGACATCGGATATTATTGTGTGGATAATTTGCCCCCCCAGTTCCTGCCCGAGCTGGTGCATCTTTGCCATACCCGGGAGGATGCGCGGATTTCCCGGATTGCCGTGGTAGTGGACGCCCGGAGCCGGGAGATGTTCCGCAGCTTCTTCCAAACCCTGGAGCAGCTGAAGGGAGAGCAGGTGTCCTATAAGATCCTGTTTTTGGACGCCAGCGACGAGGTGCTGCTCCAACGTTACAAGGAGACCAGAAGGCGCCATCCCCTTTTGGGCGAAAAGGCCCTGACCCTTCAGGATGCGCTGCGGGTGGAACGCCAGCTGTTGGAACCGGTGCGGAAGATGGCGGATTACACGGTGGACACCTCGCTGATCGCCTCCAATCAGTTTAAGGAGCGGCTGCTGTCCATGGTGGAACAGGGCGAAGGACAGCCAATGCTCATCAGCTGTATGTCCTTCGGTTTCCGCAACGGCTTGCCGCCGGAGGCGGATTTGGTCTTTGATGTCCGATGCCTGCCCAATCCTTTTTATGTGGCTGAACTGCGGGAACATACCGGGCAGGAGGATTGTGTCCGGGATTATGTGATGAAATGGCCTCAAACCCAGGAACTGCTGGACAAGCTGGAGGACCTGTTGAAATTTTTGACCCCCATGTATGTGGCAGAGGGAAAAAGTCAGCTGGTTATCGCTGTAGGCTGCACTGGAGGGCGGCACCGTTCAGTGGCGGTGGCGGAGCATTTGGGAAAATATTTGAGAAAACTGGATTATCAGGTGAGTATCAGTCATCGGGATAAGGATAAACCCTCCCGGGGATAAAAAAACCGCGTCTTCTTTTCGGACGGTCCGGAAGGAAGACGCGGTTTTTACCAGAAAAAGGGCGGAAAACAAGAAAAGAACGTCCCGACCCGGACGTTCTTTTCTTTTGTTTGAGGTGTGTGTTTTTGAGGAGGGTAGTATTTGTACCTTTGGGAACTGTTCCCTTGGTACGATTTTATTATATCCTCAAATGGCTGCGGAGTTGTTACGTCTCTGTGAATAAAGGGATAAGGTTTTGTGAAAAACATTTGTTTGCATTTTGAGAACGAATATGCTACAATAAAAACAAACAAAAAGCGGAGGCAGCCCGTCTGCGGCGCAGCCCCAAAACCGGGGAAAGGAGCGAGTGTCATGCCGGAGATCAGCGACAAAGCAAAGCAGGTGTTGGAATATATCGAGGCCAGGATTGAGGAGGGCTTTCCTCCTTCAGTGCGGGAAATCTGCCGGGATCTTCGGATTAAATCCACCTCTACCGCTCATAAATACCTCACCGAGCTGCGGGACAAGGGGTTTATTGAAAAGGGCGACAATCTCAACCGGGCGATTCGTCTGACCCAGAGACAACAGGATGGGATTCCGCTGCTGGGCACGGTTACTGCTGGGCAGCCAATTTTAGCGGTGGAAGAGGTGGAAAGCTACATCCCCTATCATCTCCGGGGCTACCAGAAGGGGGAGCTGTTCGCCCTTCACGTCCGGGGAGAAAGCATGATTAAAGCCGGCATCCTGGATGGGGATGTGATTTTAGTGGCCAAAACGCCGGTGGCCCGCAATGGGGAGATTGTGGTGGCTCTGCTGGAGGACGAGGCCACGGTGAAGAGATTCTATAAGGAAAACGGCCATTATCGTCTCCAGCCGGAAAACGATACCATGGAGCCGATTATCACCGATTCGGTGCGGATTCTGGGTCGGGTGGTAGGACTGATGCGCAGCTACGAATAAAACAACATTTTAGCCCTCAAACGATTTTTCCTGCTCTGTTTCCTTTCCGGGAGATGGGCAGGAATTTTTTGCTTTGCGGCGGTTATGAAAGAGACGGGCGGATTTTCCCAGGTGGAAGGAGTATAAATCCCACGCGGATGTCCATACTTCTGTTACCAAGGAAAGGAGCTGAGCTTATGAAACAGCTGGAAGGCAGCAAAACGTTGGCCAATCTCCTGGCGGCTTTTGCAGGGGAATCCCAGGCGGCCATGAAGTATGGGATCTATGCCGCCAAGGCCAAGGAGGACGGGTATGAACAGATTGGAGAGATTTTTACCAAGACTGCGGAGAATGAGCAGCAGCACGCCAAAATCTGGTACAAACTGATCAATAATGGCGTGGGAAACACGCAGGTCAATCTGGAGAAGGCGGCTGACGGGGAACAGTTTGAATGGCAGAAGATGTATCCGGAATTTGCTCAAACCGCACGGGAGGAGGGCTTTGAACGGATCGCCTTTCTTTTTGACAGTGTGGCCCGGGTGGAGCAGGCTCACGATGAACGGTATCGGGCGCTGCTGCAAAATGTCCGGGAAGGAACGGTCTTTTCCAAAGGGGCCCAAACGGTTTGGATCTGCCGGAAATGCGGCCATGTTCACATCGGCGCTCAGCCTCCGGAAATCTGTCCGGTCTGCGGCCACAGCCGGGCCTTTTTTCAGGTGAATAACGAACATTTTTAAGGAAAATCAGACGGAAACGCCGGAGAGAAGCGCGAAGGCCCCTGTGCTTGTCATGGGGGCCTCTTTTGATGGACTGTTTTATTTCCTTTTTCACCTCCGTTCTGGCCCCGGGCCCATCCTTCCTTTTAAGGAATCAAGGCTTTCCGTTTTGCGGAAACGGTTGTTGACATATGAGCATATGCACATTATAATATGGGATGAAACCGCGGTCACGGGTGGAACATGAAGGGTGAAAGGAGAAGGGGAATGTCCAGAGCGGTAAAAAACAGACGGGTCTGCGGCGTTCCCGGCAGCCGGAGCTTTTTTCCGGACAAGCCCGGGGAGGGTGAGGCGCTGACGCTGACGGTGGAGGAGCTGGAGGCGCTGCGTCTGTGCGATATGGAAGCCATGGACCAGGACGCCGCCGCCCGCAACATGGACGTCTCCCGGGGAACCTTTCAGCGGATTCTGTATTCCGCCCGCAAGACGGTGGCCCGGGCCCTTTGGGAGGGACGGGAACTGGTGATCGGCGGAGGAAATTATGTGGTGGCCAAAGGCTGCTGCCGGATTGGCGGCGGCTGCGGAAACTGCTGCCTGCGGCAGAAGGAGATCCTGCCGGAGGAAACGAAGAAGAAGGAGTTGTTTACAGATGAGTGAGGAATGTACCCACAATTGCAGCACCTGCGGGCAGAACTGCAGTGAGCGCAAGGAGCCTCAAAGTTTTTTGGTGGAGCCCCATGAGATGAGCAGCATCAAAAAGGTCATCGGCGTTGTCAGCGGAAAGGGCGGCGTGGGCAAATCCATGGTCACCTCCATGCTGGCGGTGCTGCTCAACCGTAAGGGTTATCATACTGCTATCCTGGATGCGGACGTCACCGGTCCCTCCATCCCCAAGGCCTTTGGCCTCCATGAAATGGCGCAGGGCAATGAATACGGCATCCTGCCCTGCACTACGAAAACCGGCATCGATGTGATGTCGGTGAATCTGCTGCTGGAGGATGAGACCTCTCCGGTGGTTTGGAGGGGTCCCGTCATCGCCGGAACGGTCAAGCAGTTTTGGAGCGACGTGATCTGGAACGATGTGGATTTCATGTTTGTGGATATGCCTCCGGGAACCGGCGATGTGCCGCTGACAGTGTTTCAGTCCCTGCCGCTGGACGGCATCATTGTTGTCACCTCTCCTCAGGAGCTGGTATCCCTGATTGTGGAGAAGGCGGTGAACATGGCATCCATGATGAATATCCCGGTTCTGGGCGTAGTGGAGAACATGAGCTATGTCAAATGTCCCGACTGCGGCAAGGAGATCCACGTGTTTGGCGAAAGCCACCTGGATGAAGTGGCTGATAAGCATCAGCTGAAGGTACTGGCCCGTCTCCCCATGGATCCTGCTTTGACCCGGGTGGTGGATCAGGGCGTGGTGGAGCTGTTTGAGGGCGACTGGATGGACGGCGCCGCCGAAACGGTGGAGGCGCTGTTATGATTGCCGTCCAGAGCAAGGCTCTGGTTTCACCGGAAGAAAAAGGGGAGCAGGCGGCGTCGCTGTTTGCTTCCGGCTGCAATTGCGCCCAGGCGGTGCTGAACTCCTTCTGTGATGAGCTTCCTTTGGATGAGGAAACTTTGCTGGCTTTGTCCGCTCCTTTTGGGGGAGGAATTGGCCGCATGAGAGAGGTTTGCGGCGCGGTCAGCGGTATGATGATGGCGGTGGGTTTGCTGTATGGCGACGGCACCGTGGAATCCAAAGAGAAAAAGGCGCAGCTGTATGCCCTGGTTCAGGAACTGGCGGGGGAATTTCGGGATGAGAACGGCTCCATCATCTGCCGGGAGCTGCTGGGAGGCAAAGGGAAGGACACTTCTCCTACGCCGGATGCCCGGACTTCTGCTTATTATGCAAAGCGCCCCTGCAAGGAGATGGTGCGCAGCGCGGCAATGCTGCTTCAGCGCCGGCGGATTCAGCTGGAGGAGCAGTGATTCATCGCGGGGGGAGCCTTGAGGGGAAGAACAGGCCCCTTCAGGAAGGGCGCGGGATTTTTCCTGGAACGTATTTCTCTCCCGGCAACGGATGAGCGAAAAAAGTTTGCCGCAAGCCCGTTATATTTTGGATGCAGCAATAAAAACGGCGACCTCTTGAAGGGTTTTCCCAGGCAAGAGGCTGCCGTTTTTTGTTTTGCGGAGCAAAAGGATTCTTTTCTTCCGGGGATTCCCTTTTCCGGCTGATGCGGGAGAAATCTGTTGAAAGGCCCCTTTTCTTTCAGCGGCGGAAGGTCAGAATCCCTGTTCTTTTAGCTGCCGCACCAGGCTGACATAAAATTCCCGCACATCGAAGCCGGGAATATTTTGCCGGTGGAGATCGATCATGTCTCCATGGGCGATTCCCCTTTTCCCCGCAACCGGCAGCAGCTGAAATCGGCTGCCCCACTTCATGGAATCAACTCCCACCAGCCCATCATTTTCCTTTTCAAAATGGCGCACCAGCAGATAGGACCAATTTTGAGGAAAAGGGGCGCTGCGCCAGCCGTTCATCCTGGAGCCGACGCTTTGGTAAAAGACCTCCGGCGCGTCCGGCGTTTCACAATTGAATCTTTCGCAGCGGCGGGTGGTTAAGTCACGGACTGCCGCGTAAAAATCCGGATTGGAGTCCCCCAATCTTTTCAGCGTACTGTTATACCGCCTGGCCAGCCATCGGCAAAGGCAGGGAGGCATCTTTTCCAGCAGCCAATCCACAAAGGCGCAGCCGCGATGAGGGGTATTGATGGTGGTCAGGGAGGCTACGCAGGAGGACAAACCGAGATGACTGATGGCATAACGGCTTTCCAAACCGCCCTTGGAGTGAGCGATGATATTTACCTTTTGGCATCCGGTCTCTGTGACAATTTTGGTGATATGTTCCGTTAATTCTTCAGCGGCGTCTTTGGTTGCGGCGGCTGATTGCTGTCCCCCATAAAAGAGGACTGCGCCGTTACGGATCAGCTCCCCCGGAATCCGGCCCCAATAGTTAAAGCATTTCCGATCCCGGAAGAATACCCCATGGACCAGCACAATAGGATAGCGGGTTTTACAGCTTTCGTTGAGACGGCGAATCTGGTTTTGGGCCTCCTTTTCCGTTTCAAAACGATATTCCTCCCGGACGATGGCGCACATTTTTCCCAGGAGAATCAAATTCAGCACAGGGGCCCACCAGAGGAGCAGAAAAAGAACCCTCCATTTGATTCCCAACTGAACCGAGGACAGATAGATCCGCAAAAAGCCGTTCCAGGCCAGAATTCCGGTCAAAAGCAGCCAAAACAAAAGATGCAGCGCGATATTCCAGGCGGAAGGCTGAAAAGCGAGGCGGGGAAGCATCCTTTCGAGACCATAAATGCCCGCGATGATATTTCCTGCCACAGAGAGGGCGCAAATTTCCATCAGGGTTTCCCCGCCCAGCATCATTCCCAGGCGGGAGAAATTTTGGCGATTCCAGTTGGGGAAAATGTTGACCATGGCAAAACAGAACAGGAGACCCCCCAGAAGCAGGCCATAGGTTGTCCATCCAAATGCAAAACGGATTTTCAGCAGATCCAGATTGGAAAGAGCCAACACCACGGCAGCGGCCCAAAACTTTCCCAAAAGCAGCACAAAGCTTCTCCTCTTTTCTGGTTTTCTTAAAGGCAGCCCCCAGGAACGTTCCCGAAAGGAAGAGCCTGCGGCTGTTTCACTGGAAAGAAGGAAACAGGAGCCGCAGGGAAGGTGGCCGGCGTCCCGGCGAAGAACGATTCCAAAGTGTGCCGCGTTCCGAAAATATTATATGGAAATTTTCCCCTTTCCGCAAGAGCGGGAGAGAAGGTCCATTCTGCGTGGATTGGGCAGACGGCTCAAGCCATTAACAGGACGGATGAAAGGCGGGAAAGAAAGTTTGGAGGGAAAATCGTCAGGGCTCTTGCTGTTTTGATACAGGACATCCATGAAAGGGGAGGAAAGCTGGTTGAAGAGAGAAATGGCTTGTGCTATAATGGCCGCGACAGAAAATTTTTTGGCATCATCCTCCATGGAAGAGAATTTTTCAGAGAATGAGGCGGAGGAAAAAGTCCGTAAACTGGGAGG
>CASFXA010000132.1 GCA_949298535.1 uncultured Oscillospiraceae bacterium | reverse complement strand
CTTTCAAAGGAGGCGGTCTTTTCGGTCCCGGAACGGCCCCTTGCCCGGAAAGCCATCCCGGAAAGGAAGGCTTTGTTTTCCGGGTGCGGTTTCGGGGAGCCCCATCATTTTTGCCTGGTTGTTCCGCTGCCCGGGAAGGTGGGAAACGACGGCGATACTCCCTTGTTTTTTCCCGCCGGATGTGGTAGCATCGAAGAAAACATCACGATACCAGCCATGAAGGAGGCGCGATCCCACTTGACTCAAAAGCGAATTCTTTCCCTTTTTGTCGCACTGATGATGATTTTTTCCCTCTGCGGCTGCCAGGGGAATCCTGTGTCGGAGCAAACGGAGTCGGAACGGTTTGAAGAATATCTGGATGATTCCTTCCGGGAATCCCTCAGCAGCAGTCTGTTTGATCTCCACTTTTTTCTGATCCATCCGGAGAATTACGGCATTGACGTCCAGGAGGTGCCGGCCAACCTGGGGTCCATCGACCTGGAGGAGCTGGACAACAGCCAGGAGAATTTTGAGGAGGAATATGAGGAGCTGACCTCCTTTGACCGCAGTCAGCTGACCGAAAGCCAGCAGATTACCTATGACATTCTGCTGTGGACAATGGAGACGGACCGCCAAAGCCTGGGGCTGGAATACTATCAGGAGCTGTGCAGCCCCCTGCTGGGGATCCAGAGCCAGCTGCCCAGCCTGCTGGGGGAGTACGCCTTCCGGGAAGAGCAGGATGTGGAGGATTATCTGGCCATCCTGGCAACAGTGGACGATTATTTCCAGGATGTGCTGGATTTTCAGCGGAAAAAATCGGAGCTGGGGCTGTTCATGTCCGACGAAACCCTGGATCAGATGCTGACAAACTGTCAGGCATTCGTGGAACAGCCGGAGGAAAATTACCTCATCACCGGCTTTGAGGAGCATCTGGAGGAGCTGCCCCAGTTGACAGAAGAGCAGCGGGAGGATTATATCCAGCGGAACCGTCAGGTGGTGCTGGAGGAGGTGATCCCCGCCTACACCATGCTGATGGAGGGGATGGAGGCCCTCCGGGGCACCGGGGTCAACGACGGCGGCCTGGCGGGCTTTGAGCAGGGCAAGGACTACTACGCCTATCTGGTGGCCGACAGCACCGGTTCGGAAAAAACGGTGGAGGAGATCATTGAAATGATCGACCAGCGCCTGGAGGAAGCGATGCGGGAACTGGTCCTCACCGTTTATCAGTCTCCGGAATCGCTGGAGGATTTTGAGAACTTTTCCTTCCCCCTCACCGATCCCCAGGAGGTGATGGAGGATCTGAAAGCCAAGTCCGCGGAGGATTTTCCCCCTTTGGAGGAGCTGAGCTATGAGATCAATTATGTCCATTCCTCCATGGAGGACAGCAGCAGCCCCGCCTTTTATCTCACCCCGCCGGTGGATGCCGACGGCGCCAACGCCAACGTGATCTATATCAACCGCTCCACCCTTTCCGGCCTGTACAACACCATGGCCCACGAGGGATACCCCGGTCATATGTACCAGCGCAACTATTTTCTCACCACCGGCGCCCATCCCCTGCGGTGTATCCTCAGCTTTTCCGGTTACACCGAGGGGTGGGCCACCTATGTGGAAAGTTTGTCCTACCAGATGGCCGGCCTCCAGGACGGAGCGCTGATCAAGCTGCTTCAGCTGAACGATGAAATCTCCCTGGCCATTTCGGCCCGGGCGGATCTGGGGGTCAACTACGAGGGCTGGGACCGGCAGACCCTGGGCCAGTTCCTGGCGGTGTATGGTTTTTCTGACCAGGAGGTGACCGACGGCGTGTTCCAGGCGGTGGTTCAGGATCCGGCCAACTACCTGTCCTACTATGTGGGGATGCTGGAGTTCCGCCAGCTGCGCCAAAAGGCGGAGGAGGCCCTGGGGGAGGACTTTGAGGCCATGGAGTTCCATCGGGCGGTGCTGGATGTGGGTCCTGCCCCCTTCTCCATCGTGGAGCAGGCGGTGGACAGCTATCTTGCAAAGGCTCAGCAGCCTGCCGCCTGAGGCGGGCCTCTTCTCCCGGCCCTGGGATTTCCCTGGGATAACGGTCCGGAAGGCCCCCATGTTTCCGGTTTGACGGGAACGAAACAGGCTTCCGCTCCGGCTCTCTGTCCTGGCGGATGGAGGATGGCCGCCGGGAGAAAGACCCTGACGGTGCGGTGCATCTGCGCCCCAACAGGCGGAGATGGAGAAGCAAAAGCCGGTGGGGGAGCCGAACTCCGGCAGCGCGGAAGTTTTTGGATCTTTCGGAATTGGGCCCAGGGGGCGGAGGCAGCCAAGCTGCCTCC
>CASFXA010000131.1 GCA_949298535.1 uncultured Oscillospiraceae bacterium | reverse complement strand
GACGGCGTGCCGTTCACAGTGTCTTGTTTGCAAAGTGTCAAGGAGCTTGTGCTCTTTGGCACTTTTTTTGTTTCCGGTTTCTCTCCCGAAAGGGTGGAAATAAACATCTCATGCAGGCCCTGCCTGCGGAAAGGAGCACATTATGTTAAAAATCATCATCACAGACGCTATCGTCTCTCCGGGGTACGAGGGTGCACCCGCCCTGAAGTTCTCCGAGAAAGGGGACGCAGCCCGGTTTCGCATCGGGAAGAAGGTTTACGACCCCAAGGAGGAGGATAACCACCGGTGGATCAATCTGTCCGTCAAGGCCTTTGGCTCCCTGTGCCAGCGGCTGGAGAAGATGAAGCTGAAGGAAGGCTCGTTTGTCAACCTCTCTGGCCGTCTGGACGAGGACACCTGGGAGGACAAGCGTACCGGCGAGAAGCACAGCGCCATGGTCATCGTATTAGACGAGATCGAGTACAGCGGCGGCGGTCGGAAGAAAGACCCGGAAGCCGCTCCGACGGAACCGACGGAAAAACCGCCCCAACCCAAGGAGTCCAGTTTTACGGGTTACCAGGGGTTTGGCGGCGCCAACAGCTTTTTTGACGACGAGGACTGACAAATGAATCACAGGCGAGAAGTGCGCACAGGAGGAAAACTATTTCTCCTGTGCGTTTCTTTTTGCCCCAAGGAGGTACCGCCATGACAAAGAAAGACTGGCAGCGGCACTTGGCCTACGAAGCCCTGGTGATCCTGGGGGGGCTGGCCCTGCAGTTGTTTGGGTGCCGGCGGTGGCCCATCCTGCTTCTGGCGATGTTGGGAATCATCGCCGCCACGCTGCGGCTGCTGTTTCTCAGCAGTCCTCGGGTGCGGCCTTTGGAGCCCATGCCGCCAGGGGCACATAAGCCCCCAGCCAGAACGTCGGAGGAAGTACAGGCTTCCCAGGCCTTCGGAAATTTGCAAGTCCGGATTACCCGGCAGGTGCGGGAGGAGTATCCCAACGCCCGGTGGGTGTGGAAAACACCTCAGGCTAGAGAGAGACTCCGACAGGGGGAAGAGGCCGCCATCCTGCTCAACCGGGCGGGAGGATATCTGGAAGCAGCAGTCCGCCCTATAGAGGGGGGACAGGTGGAGATTCGTTATCTTCTGCCCCCGGAAGTGCCCGCTGCGCAGGAAGCTGATTTCCATGAGGTATCAGCGCCTGTGATCCAATCGCCCGTTCCAGAGGACCACAGCCTCTCCGCCTTTGAATGGGTGGAGGCCCACATGGAGGAGCTTGGCGCCCTCTACAACGAGTGCATCGCCCAAAAGCAGGATTTCCTGCTCCTCACCGGTGGGGATTTGCCAGAACCGGCGGCCTGGCCCACCCTGTGCCAGGAGCTTACCAGAAACGGCCTTATAAGCTCTATGGCCGAAGACGGCATCCAGATTCAAATCAAGCGGGAGGACCGCAGAAAGGAATGATCTCACATGGCCACATCCATGACAAACCTCTTTAACTTCGGCCGCCCCTTGCCGGA
>CASFXA010000130.1 GCA_949298535.1 uncultured Oscillospiraceae bacterium | reverse complement strand
GGCATAAAAACAGGCCGCTTTAGCGGCGGCCTGTGGAAACTATGCGGTTGGCAAATCGTTCAATGAGCCTTTAGGCTCAGCCTGTATTATGCCCTTTTAGGGCTTGGTCATGCCACCCGTTGTCACGGGTGGTCATGACTTCCACACGCTCAAGCGGGAGACTCCAGGGTTCAGCCTTGGAACCTCCCGCTTTTTGGTTGTCCCCTTGTCCCAGAGCGCCGCCGCCCCCCCCCGGATCCCCGGATCAAAAGGACATCCATAAGGGGATTGCCTGAAAACCTTACTGGTAACGGCGCAGGGTTTGCTGATAGGATTCCACAAGATCATGAAGCACGTCGGTCTGCGCGAAGTCGCTCTGATAGGCCAGATTGATTTCCCGCACCATGCTGAGGTTTTCCACCGGCAGCACGGCGATGGATTTTTTCTTCAGCTCCCCCAGGCAGACGCTCTTGGGAAGAATGGAGACGCCGAAATCCCTGCGGATCAGATCCTTGATGGTGGCGATGCTGTCCAGCTCCAGAATGACGTTGAAGTCGTTGATGCTTTGGTTGTTGCTTTCCAGATGGGCGGCGAAAAGATTGCGGGTGCCGGAGCTGGGAAGGCGAAGAATCATTCGTTCCTTTTTCAGCTCTTCCAGAGTGACCATCGCTCTGGAGGCGAAGGGATGATGCATGGATACCGCCAGCACCAGGTAGTCGGTGTCCATCAGCAGATAACGGATCTGGGGATCCGGGATACGGCCCTCCACGATGGCCAGATCGATTTCATAGGACTTCAGCTTGCTATAAAGTTTATTGATAGTCCCTGTAATCATTTTAATCATGACGCGATCATTTTGGGCGCCATAGTTGGCCAAAGCCTCGGCGATGGGGTTGCTTTCCGCCGTGTGGGTGACCCCCACCGTCAGATGGGAAACCAGGCGGCGGCTGTCGCTGAGATCCTGCCGGAGGCTGCTATACAGCCCCAGCATCTTCTTGGCGCAGTTGACAACCTCCTCTCCTTCCCGCGTCACCACTACTTTTCCGTTATTTCGTTCAAAAATACAGACATTCAGTTCCTCTTCCAGCACTTTGATGTGGTGACTGACGGCGGGCTGGGTGATGGACAATTTTCTGGCTGCCCCAACAAAACTTTTGCACTTATAAACCTCCAGCAGGGTGTATAGCTTGGGATCCAGCATCAAAACGCCTCCCTATCAAGAATTTTTATAGACAGTTTCAAAATCTTCATTTTACATAATGGAAATCAAAGGCTATAATACTCACTATAACCAAATGAGAAGCTGAAATCAAGAGGGGGAAAGAGAGATGTATCAAACTGGCAGCTGGAATGGCGTCTATAGCTCTCCCGTGATGCAGTCCGCCCTGCGGCTGTATATGCCTCGGCAGGAGGAAACCCTTTGGGTGATTCATCCCAAACAGCCTTCCCAGGAGGAACTTCAGGAAAAAACCGGCGTTTCCGGGCAAAAATGATTCAAAACAGAATGAGGAGAAGCGTTTCATGACAACATTGACCCAATATATCAACAGCCAGTTTTCCTTTTTGCAGGAGCTGGATTTTTTTGTGCGAATCATCATTGCTTGCGTCTGCGGCGCCTGCATCGGCTTTGAGCGGAGCAGACGGTTAAAAGAGGCTGGAATCCGCACCCACATCATTGTCTGCTGCGCGGCGGCGCTGTTGATGATTGTTTCCAAATATGGTTTTGCCGACCTGACAGATACAATGGGCAGCGTTTTTAACGGCACCAGGGGGGCCGATCCCGCCCGAATTGCCGCGCAGGTGGTCAGCGGCGTCAGCTTTTTGGGGGCCGGCGTCATCTTTAAAAATGGCAACACCATCAAGGGCCTGACCACTGCCGCCGGCCTTTGGGCCACCGCGGGCATTGGTTTGGCCATCGGCTCGGGGCTGTTTGTCATCGGTATTTTCACCACCATTGTCATTGCGGTTCTTCAGGTAATCATGCACCGGTTCACCGTGGGGGTGGACGCCATGGCGCTGAGCCGCTGGCGGTTCAGCGTTGCGGATGGGACGGGGTTTATCAAGCAGATGGAGGAATACGCAGCCGTTCATAAGCTGCATATTGTGGAAAGCACCGTGACCCAGGGGGAGGATGGCAGCGCCCAGTATGATATTCTTCTTCGCTCTCCCCACGATATGGATCTGGGGGATTTGGAGACCTTTATCCAGGCCCATTCCTATCAGGTGAAGAACGCTGCCTGTGTGCCGATTCCGTAATCAGGGCCGGCGGGGAGCTTTTCCTGATTTCGTTCTGTTTTGAACGGAAAATGGCGGAGGTGTTGCCGGTAAACGGCGTTTTTCCTGGTGACTGTGGGAACATCTACCAGGCAGGTTTTCAGAGGATTTTCCTTTTGCTTTTACATCCTGGGAATGGAAAAGCAAGGCGCGGTCTGCATATCAGCGGACCACGCCTTGCTTTTCTGCTGTTCCGGAGTCGGTCTTCTATTCCACCCGAATGTAACGGGAAGCGGCGTATCCCGGCTGGCCGCCGTCCTCCACCACATACCAGTCCGGAAGGGTACCCACTACAGTCAGCCGATGGCCGTTGGGAACACAGCGAAGGATGGCAGATTGGGTGTTGGGGCGGGAGCGGATATTCAGGCAGCCGGAGGAAACCCGTACCACAGCGGGACGGGGAGGCTGGGCGTTGACAAAGGGGATTCCAAAATACTCTGTCAGCGCCTCCACCGTGGTTTTGGCGATGAGGGGGATGTTGTTACGGATCCAGGTGGCGTCCTGGCAATTGTCGTGAAAGGCATATTCGATGAGAACCCCGGGCGCTTTGGTCTTCAGTACCTCGCCCAGGTAATCGGTGGGTTGGGCAGAAACCAGATCCGGCTGAGGATAGATTTGCCGGAGATAATCCGCCAGAATTTCGGCAGCCCGTTTGCTTTGGGGACGATCAGGGTTATAAAAGACGATGCTTCCCTGAAGGGTCCCCGCCAAAGCGGGAGGGGCGGCATTGGAATGGAGGGCCAGATGCAGGTCATAGTTGCCCTCGTTGGACTGGGCGATGGAGCTGGCGGCAGTCATGTCCGGGGTATTGCGGGTAAAAGAGATGCCGTTGGAGATGAGCCAGGGCTCCATTTCGTCGGCGATGAGGTTCATATACATTTCCTCGTTTCCGCCGCAGATGTAGGGATTAAATTCCTGGGTGGACGGGCTGAGATAAATACTGGGCATGGCAATCTTCCTTTCCGTGGTCTGGGATGGGTGTTCCCTCTATATCTATGCGGCGGAGGGGCGGCGAAGTCCAGCGGCCAAAAGAAAGCTCCCCATGGGAAAATGTTTCCTCCCTCCCGGAGGATAAAAACCGGAAACAGGCAGGAGGAATTTGCGTGGAGAAGTGGGAAAAGTGAAACAGGAGGTTCTTGTATAAAATCCTGTTTTGCGGTATCATAAAAGAATCGACAGAATTCATTCCAACTTTGAGACAGCCAACAGGAAGGAGAAGGCCTGTGAGAAAAAATACCGGTTTTTATCCCGCGGACATTTTGCTCCCCAAGGAGGGGCTGGAACGGTGGAGCGTGGTGGCCTGCGATCAGTTCACCTCCGATCCGGGTTATTGGAATCAGGTGGAGGAGCTGACCCGTGGCGTGCCTTCCGCCGCCCACATTATTTTTCCCGAGGCGCGGCTGGGGAAGGCGGATTTTGATGCCACCCTCCGGGAAATCCGCCGGGAGATGGACCGGTATCAGCGGGAGGATTTGTTTCGTCTGCTGCCTCAGGGGATGATCTATGTGGAGCGCACCTTCGCCAGCGGAGCGGTGCGTCATGGAATCCTGGGAAAGCTGGATCTGGAGGAGTACGATTATCATTCCGGTTCCGCCTCCCTTATCCGGGCCACCGAGGGAACGGTGCTGGACCGGCTCCCTCCCAGGGCGGCCATTCGGCGTGCGGCCTCGCTGGAATGTCCCCATATCCTTACCCTCATCGACGATCCCGCCGGAACCATTGTGGAGGGCCTGGGGGCGGAGAAGGATCAGATGGAGCCGCTCTATCAGTCTCCTCTGATGCTGGGGGGCGGTTCAGTGGCTGGCTGGCTGATGAACAGGGAGCAGCAGCACCGGTTGGCGGAGCAGTTGGCGCACCTGGCAAATCCCCGGGTTTTTGAAGAAAAATACGGCCTTTCCGGCGCTGCGCCACTGGTGTATGCCATGGGAGACGGCAATCACTCCCTGGGGGCGGCAAAAGCCTGTTGGGAGCAGCTGAAAGAAACCCTTTCTCCGGAGGAACGTCAGAACCACCCTGCCCGATACGCGCTGGCGGAGCTGGGCAATCTTCATGACAGTTCCCTGGTGTTTGAAGCCATTCATCGGGTGGTGTTTGGGGTGGACCACCGCCATTTTGAGGCGGAGCTGGAGCGGTGGGCCGCCAGCTGCGACGGGGGCTTTCCGGCTCAAAGTTTCACCTTGCTGATGGACGGTCAGGAGCGGCAGATAACGGTTTCTGCCCCGGAGCAGAGCCTGACGGTAGGCAGCCTCCAGCGCTTTTTGGACGATTATCTGGGCGCCTGGGGGGGACAGGTGGATTATATCCATGGCCGCCAGACGGTGGAGCGCCTGGCCCGGGAGGGAGCCGTGGGGCTGCTGCTGCCGGTGATGCAGAAGGAAAGTCTGTTCCCGGCGGTCATCCGGGATGGCGCTTTGCCCCGCAAAACCTTTTCCATGGGCCATGCGGAGGAAAAGCGGTACTATCTGGAGTGCAGGCGGATTCTGCCGTCCCGGGGACATTCATCGCTTGAATGAGGAAAAACAACAGGAGAGGCGCTGAAGATAAAAATGGTCAACAAAAATTTGGAAGCCTTTTTGCAGTGGGCAAAGGAGCGGGGATGGCAGCTGCGGCGCAACCGGACGGGAGAGCTGAAGCTGGACCGGAAGGTGACGGACCGCCATCAGGTGCCGGAAAGCTATCTGGAATTTTTGCAGGCGGTGCGCAGCTGCATCAGCCCTCAGGACACCGCCTGGTTCCTCTGCGGGGAGGATTACGCCGGAGGGCAGGAGCTGCTGTTTCGCTGGAACGAGCTGGAGCTGATGTCCCTGGCGGCGGCGGAAGATGACGGGGACCGGGAACGGATCAGGAAGATCACCCGGTTCTGGGATGGGGCGCTGCCCTTTTTCATTTCAGTGGGGGGCGGCTACGGCTTTTTTGCCTTGGATACAAGGGACCGGCCAGGAGCGGTGCTGTACGGCTGTGAACCCTGGTTTGAGCAGGCTCAACAGGTGGCGGAGGATCTGGACGGTTTTCTGACGCTTTTGATGAGCGGTGAAATTGAGCTGGCGGAGTAACCGCGGCGTTTGAGAAAGGGAGCGGGATTTCAGATGAAGATTTCCATTCTTTATTTCAGCAAAACTGGTAAGACGGCAGAGATGGCCCGGGAAATCGCCGCGGGGGTGGAGCAGGTGCCTGGCTGCCAGGCGGGAGTCTTTGCCCTGGAGGAGCTGGACCTGGAATTTGTTCGGGACAGCGCCGCGGTCCTGGTGGGAACGCCCACCTGGGTGGCCAGCACCACCTGGCAGGTGAAGAAATTCTTTGATGAGGACAGCAAGGACTGCGCCCTGGCGGGTAAGCTGGGGGGCGCTTTTGCTACCGCCAACTATCCCCAGGGAGGAGCGGACATCGCGCTGCAAACCATCCTGGAACATATGCTGGTGAAGGGAATGGTGGTCTATTCCAGCGGCGCCTCCCTGGGACAGCCTTATATCCATCTGGGGCCGGTGGCTCTGCGGGACAATTTTGACCAAAGTCGGGAGCTGTTCCGGATCTATGGTCAGCGGATGGCCCGGAAGGCGCAGGAGTTGTTCGGCGCATGATGGGGGAGGAGAGAAACAGCCTCCCCGGGGGATTTGACAGCTGCCAGCAAGCGGTGGACTATATCCACAGCCTCCATCGGTTCAGCCGCAAGCCGGAGCTGACCCGGATGTCCATGCTCATGGACAGGCTGGGGCATCCGGAGAAAAAAAGCCGGTTTATTCATGTGGCGGGGACCAATGGCAAGGGGTCGGTTTCCGCCTTTCTGGCGGCCATGCTCCGGCAGCAGGGGTATCATGTGGGATTGTACACCTCCCCCTTTATTGTGGACTTCCGGGAACGGATCCAGCTGGATGGGGAGATGATCCCTCCGGATACTCTGGCGCGGCTGGCCAGCGAGGTCCGGGCTGCGGGGGATCAGGTGGAACGGGAGCTGGAGAGCCCCCGGGAGTTTGAGTTTGTCACCGCTTTGGCGCTGCTATACTACAGCAGGGTTCCCTGCGATGTGGTGGTGCTGGAAGTGGGGCTGGGAGGCCGCTTCGACGCCACCAACATCATTCCCCCTCCGCTGGCGGTGGTGATCCCCTCCATTGGCCTGGATCATACTCAGCTGCTGGGGAATACCCTGGAGAAGATCGCCTTTGAAAAAAGCGGCGTTATCAAAGGGGGACACCCCGTGGTGGTGGGTCCAGGAATGGACCCCCAGGCATTGGAAGTGATTCGCCGGCGATGCCGGGAGACCGGCAGTATCCTGGTGGAATCCACCCCCGCGCATCTCTGTCAGGTGCGCTGCAATCGGGAAGGAAGCCGGATCCGCTATCGCGGTATGGATTTGACCCTGGGGCTGCGGGGAGCTTATCAGGTGAATAACGCTATGGCTGCGGTGGATGCCGCCCTTTGTCTGGAGGGGCGGGGGGTGCCTCTTTCTCCCCAGGCCATCGCGGCGGGAATCAGAAACGCTTTTCTGCCGGCCCGATTGGAACAGATGGGTTGCGCGCCGCTGATTTTGCTGGACGGGGCCCACAATCCCCCCGGCGTGGCGGCGCTTCGGGACAGTTTGATGGAGCTGGGGGCGCGCAACATCATCGCCGTGGTGGGGATGATGGCGGATAAAAATTGTCAGCAGGCCCTGGATCAGCTGACTCCTTTTTTGAAGGGATGCGTTGTAACCGCGCCTCCGGACAACCCCCGGGCGCTGGCGCCCCGACAGCTGGCGATGCTGGTGGAGCGGTGCTGCGGCCATGTGGAGGTGGAGCCGGATTGCCGAAAGGCTTTGGAACGAGCGTTGTCTCTGGCGGGGCCGGAGGACACGGTGCTGGTATTCGGTTCGTTGTATCTTGCTTCTGCGCTGCGTCCCATGCTGCTGGAGCTGCGGGACGGAGGAAAGGATGATGGGCGATGAGGAACAGGATTTTGCTCATGGGGCTCGCCGCTGCCCTGGCGGCGGTTCTTTTTGTCGGCTGCAGCGGTTCCCGGTCAGAGTCTTCGGAAAAAGAGGCGGAATCGCTCGCTTTGGAGGAAAATCTCCCGGAGCGGACGGAGGAGATTCCGCTGCTGGTGGCGGCGAACGCCCTGCCGGAGGATCAGCTGCTTCAAACGGCGGATTTTCGCTTTTACACCCAGCGGGATTCCTTTGCCACCTACGACATCTGGCAGCTGGAACAGTGTCAGGAGGAGCTGTCTGCCTTGGTGCTGGGGCAGGAGGTCACGGACCAGGCGCAGTTGGAACGCCTTGCCCAGGCCAGCCAGGAGGTTTGGATCTATGGAGACCGGATGGACGGCTTCAGCTATCAGATTCTGCTGCTGCAGGAGGGGGAGGACTATTTCCTGGTCAGCGATATTTGGGGCGGAGACGATTTTCGCCTTTTCCCCCTGGAGGACATTGATAACTTCCGCCGCATGGTGGAGGAGGCCAGGCAGTCGGCCCAACGCTTTGCGGTGGACCGGGATTTGTTCCATGCCCCGGCAGGGGAGCTGACGGCGATCGGTGAAGCGGGAATCCGCCACTGGATGGAAAGTTACACCGGAGAGGATGTGGTCACCTGGTATCAGATGGACGATTGCCAGGTGGACCAGGTGACCCTGGTGGCGGGGGACGCCAGTGAATTCTGCGTCTCTGCCCGTTTGGCGTACCAAAGCTACAGTATAGCTCATCTCAGCGCCAATGGTTTCAGTCAGCAGCTGGAAAACGGTGTGATCCAGTGGGAGGATTGCTACACGGAATTCCGGATTGTCTCTCGGGGAAATGGGCAATATGAGATTCTCACCACCGGCACCGGCGGCGGCGGACAGGGATTGGTCCCTGCCAACGAGGAGGGGAAACCGGTTCTCCCCGCGGCTTCCCAGGAGATGGATTCTCAGCAGGCGGAGGCGCTGCTGGCCAAGCCGGAGGAATTTGAAGCGCAGGCCCGTTCCCATGGTTATGTGACCGAAACCACGGGCGAGACTGTGAATCTGGAAATAGCGGAGCAGTGGGTGAGCCAGACCCAACCGGGGGAACTGGTTTATCTGGCGGCAGGCGAACAGCCCGCCATTTACGTTTTTGTCCGGGACAGCCAACCGGGTTATACCATCTGCTGGTATACAGCGGAGGGCTCCGGAAGCCGGAGAGGACTGTGGATCACCGAAGGGCAGCAGACCATCCTGTTCGGCGCAGGTTTATCGGGGGAGGGATCGGAGGTGTCCCTCTCCAAAACAGGATCCTGACAGAAACGGATGCGGCTGTATCCCGCCGGCGCTGATGAGGCGTCCCTTCGTTCATTTTCGCTGCAAGACAGCGCCCGGCCAGCGTTGACAAACACGCTCCGGGCGCTGCGCAGTTGATGCGTCAAGGGGGCTGTGGAGTTTTTTGGAATGTTGTTCTGTTTTGGCGCCCCGCAGAATGAGCGGTTCCGCCCCGGCTTCCACGGAGCGGAGGATATTTTTGTCCGGTGATCTATTTCGGTTTTAAGGCAGGAAAAGAGGAAAAGAATTGGAACAAAAGAACGATTTTTCCCAGGGCAGCGTGGTGGCCAATATTGTCCGTTTGGCGATCCCCATGACTCTGGCTCAGCTGGTCAATGTGCTGTATAACGTTGTGGACAGAATGTACATCGGGCGGATCCCGGAAAACGCCACTTTGGCGCTGACGGGTCTGGGGCTTTGTTTGCCCATTATCACCATGGTGATCGCCTTTGCCAACCTGTATGGAATGGGAGGCGCGCCGCTGTGTTCCATCGCCCGGGGTCAGGGGGCGCTGGAGGAGGCGGAGGCCATTATGGGCAACTCTTTCGCCCTGATGATGCTCACCGGCGGAGGTCTGATGGCCTTCTGCTATCTGTTTAAAAAGCCAATGCTCTACCTTTTCGGCGCCAGCGACGTGACCTATCCCTATGCCAACGAGTATCTGACCATTTACCTGCTGGGGACGCTGTTTGTCATGACTGGCCTGGGGATGAACAGCTTTGTCAATTCCCAGGGCTTTGGCCGTGTGGGAATGGTGACGGTGGTGGTGGGAGCGGTAGCCAATATTATTTTGGACCCCATTTTCATCTTCGTGCTGGATATGGGAGTTCGGGGGGCGGCTATCGCAACGGTTCTCTCCCAGATGCTCTCCACCATCTGGATTCTGTGCTTTCTCACCGGCCCCCGGGCCATCCTTCGGCTGCGGCTGTCCGCCATGGCGCTGAAGCTGAGCCGGGTGCGGCGGATTGTCACCCTGGGCACCGCTGGTTTCATGATGTCGGTGACCAACAGCCTGGTGCAGATCCTCTGCAATGCCACCCTCCAGTCCACCGGCGGGGATCTGTATGTGGGGGTTATGACCATTATCAACTCGGTGCGGGAAGTGATCCATCTTCCGATCACCGGCCTGACCAACAGCGCCCAGCCGGTGATGGGATTTAACTATGGGGCGGAAAAATATGGTCGGGTCAAGGAAGCGATCCGTTTTCTTTCCTTTGCCACCATCGCGTACACTGTCACTGCCTGGGCGGCGGTTCACCTGTTCCCGGTGTTTTTTATTCAGTTGTTCAACCATGAGCCTCAGCTGGTGGAGGCGGCGGTGCCGGCGATGCGGATCTATTTCTTTGGATTTTTCATGATGGCTCTGCAAATGATAGGACAAAGCGTCTTTGTGGCCCTGGGAAAATCCCGTCAGGCGATCTTCTTCTCCATGCTGCGCAAGGTCATCATTGTGGCTCCCCTCACCGTGTTGCTGCCGATGATTCCCGGTTTAGGCACCAACGGCGTCTTTTTGGCGGAGCCGATTTCCAATTTTATCGGCGGCGTCGCCTGCTTCTTTACCATGCTGCATCTGGTGTGGCGGGAGCTGACCCGTCAGGAACAGCTGCAGGGTCAAGAGTGAAAACAGAGATCACCAATGTGACTGTTGGTGAAAAAAATAAACATTCATGGGAGAGATTCTATGAAACCCTTGGTGAGTATCATTGTTCCTGTGTACAATGCGGAAAAAACCATTGCCCGCTGTGTTGACAGCATCTTAAAGCAAACCTGCCGGGATTTTGAACTGCTGCTGATGGATGACGGCAGCAGTGATGGGTCAGGGTCCCTCTGCGACAGCTATGGGGAGAGGGATCCCCGTATCCGGGTCTTTCACCAGCAGAATTCCGGAGTTTCTGCCGCCAGAAATTTGGCTTTGGCCCAGGCCAGGGGGGAATACCTCCAATTTGTGGACAGCGACGACTGGATCACCCCTGACGCAACCGCCACCCTGCTGCGGGCGGCCCGGGAGAACCAGTGCGATTTGGTGATCGCGGATTTTTACCGTGTGGTGGGGGAACGGGTCTCCCATAAAGGGGATATTGATGAGACCGGCGTGATGACCAGGGAAGAATTTGCAGCCTGTATGATGGAAAATCCCGGTGACTATTATTACGGTGTGCTGTGGAACAAGCTGTACCGGCGTCAGATTGTGGAGGAGCATGGCCTGCGGATGGATCCGGCCATCAGCTGGTGTGAAGACTTTATGTTCAATCTGGAATATATTCGCCTGGCGCAGCGGTTTATTGCCGTACAGGTTCCCATTTATTACTATGTCAAAACCAAGGGTTCTTTGGTATCCCAGAACTTTGCCCTCTCCAAAACCGTGCGGATGAAGCTGGCGGTGTTTGAATACTACAATCAGTTTTACCGAACGGTGCTGGATGAGGATGCCTATGAAAAAAGCAGGCTGAAGATCTATCGCTTTTTGGTGGACGCCGCCGGAGACGGTGTGGTGCCGCCGGGAATTTTACCCGGTTCTGTCCGGCTGGGAACGGAACGGTTACAGATCAGCGCCAACACTCTGGCGGGACAAGGGCCTCTCTTTGATGATTTTCGCTGCCGGAAGCTGCTGGAGCGGTATCTGGAAACAGTGGCGCTCAAGCACAGCCTGACACTGCCGGAAGCGCGGCTGATGCTTTATCTGCGGCAGATAGCAGGGGAGATCACCAGAAAGGAGCTGGCGGATTTCGTTCAGCTGTCCCGAAGCAGCTGTTGGATGCTGCTGCAAAAGCTGGAATCCAAGGGCTGGCTGACAGTTGCTTCTGAGACAGGCCCCGTCGGAAAAGGAAGTCCAAAGCCCCTGCGGATCGTCTTTTCTTCCCAGGCCGATCCGCTGCTGAGGGACCTGGATGAGGTGATGCTGGAATATCGTTTGGCGATGCGCTCCGGGTTGTCGCAGCAGGAAGCGGAAACCTATGACGCGGTCAACGAAAAAATCCAAAAGCAGATCCGTCAGATGCTGTAGCTTCCCTTTTCCGGGGCTCTGTTAAACAGTCGCAGTCTTCAGCCCCTGGGGATCAGTTTTATCCTTCCACATTTTCAGAACGCCCGGCGTATTCAATTTTTTCAGTTTCCTTCTCTCTGTTTCGACCAATTTTTTGCCGGTCCTCCGTTATCCTTGAAAAAGGGACGGGGGACCGGCTTTTTTGCAATTTTTACAGGTTTAGTTCCTGCCCAAAGAAAGGACGACGAAGCGATGGCAGTCAAAATGACAGTAGAGGACGAGCAGTTGACAGCGCGTCTTTCCGGGGAGATCGACCATCACGCAGCGCAGCAGCTGCGGGAGGAGATCGACAGCCGCACCCAGCAGTGCAGACCCCGGCGATTGGTGCTGGATTTCTCACGGGTGGAGTTTATGGATTCCTCCGGGATCGGCCTGGTGCTGGGCAGATACCGGATGATGGAGGAATTGGGGGGACAGCTGATTGTCACAGGTCTCCCCCGGCACCTGCGAAAGGTGATGCGGGTGGCCGGAATTGAAAGTTTGCCCATCCAGCTGCGGGGAGGTGAGGAAGAATGAAAGCGATCAACAGTGTCAAAGCGATGTTTCCCAGCAGGTCGGTGAATGAAGGATTTGCCCGTTCGGTGGTGGCGTCCTTCGCTTCCACCGTAGACCCTACCGTGGAAGAATTGTGCGACATCAAAATGGCGGTTTCAGAGGCGGTGACCAATGCGATTGTACATGGATACCGGGACACGCTGGGAATGGTGTACATAACGGTATCCCTTTATCCCGGAGGATTGCTGCGGATCAAGGTTCAGGACAAGGGCTGCGGTATTCCCAATATCAAACAAGCGATGGAGCCGCTGTATACCACCTGCCAAACGGGAGAGCGGGCGGGATTGGGGTTTGCCGTGATGGAGGAGATGATGGACCGCGTCCATGTAAGGTCCACCGTCGGGAAGGGAACCACCGTTACCCTGGACAAAAAATTGTCTCTTCGGGGCGCCTGATAAGCCAAGGGATGAAAAGGGGGGAAGGCAATGGCGGCACAAACGGCCCCGGTATTGGAACGCCGGGAACTGGCGGAGCAGAATCTGGGGCTGGTACACGCCTGCGCCCACCGTTTCAAGGGACGGGGAATCGAATATGACGACCTGTTTCAGGCGGGATGCGTCGGGCTGGTGAAGGCGATTGACGCCTTTGACTGCCAGCGGGGGGTGATGTTTTCCACCTACGCGGTGCCGGTGATCCTGGGAGAGATCCGCCGTCTGTTCCGGGACGGAGGGACCGTCAAGGTCAGCCGCAGCATGAAGGAACTGGGAATCAAGGCGCTGCGGTGCCAGGAGAGGTTGAGCGGAATGATGGGGCAGGAGCCCACCCTTTCCCAGGTGGCCAGCGCTATGGACAGGTCTCCGGAGGAGATCGCCCAGGCCATCGCGGCCACCACCCCGCCCATTTCCCTGACAGAACAGGAGGAGGGAGGCGGCCAGATGGACCTGCCCACCGAGTCGCCGGAGGAACGGGTTTCAGATTTGCTGACGTTGCAACAGCTGTTGGCCGAACTGGAGCCCCGGGATCAGGAGCTGATCCGCCTGCGGTATTTTTCCTCCATGACCCAGACGGAAACAGCCAAACGGCTGGGGATGACCCAGGTGCAGGTTTCCCGCAGGGAAAAGAAGCTGCTGCAATATCTGCGCAGCCGGATGCTGTGAGAGGCTTTTGCGCTCCGGGCCTTTCACATGGGGCCGGGGCGGATTGCGGCAGGGGAAGGAACTGAGGATTCTTCTGCGCCAAAGGGGGCGGCGCTGCCCCTGGCGGAAAGATTGGAAAAAAACAGTCCCCTGTCAGCAGTTGGCCGGCTGCTGGCAGGGGACGATCAGTTGATGATAAAATCCCTTCCGGGGGAAAAATCCGCCTCAGGAGGAACAAAACAGACTGTTACGGGCAAAGGCGGGTTTTATTTCAGGAATCCCTCAATGATTTTGGCCTCCGCCTCTTCGGTGGTCAGGCCCAGGGTCATCAGCTTAATCAGCTGCTCCCCGGCGATCTTTCCGATGGCGGCTTCGTGGATAAGGGCGGCGTCCACATGGTTGGCCGTCAGTTCGGGAATGGCGCTGACCACCCCTTGGTCCATGATAATGGCGTCACATTCAGAATGTCCTGTGCAGGCCACGTTGCCGTTGATGCAGGAGCGGAACAGCTGGCGGGAATGTTCCCGGGCTACGGACCGGGACACCAGATCCGCTCCGGCGCCCTCCCCGTTGAGGTCCACCGTAAAAACGGTTTCGGCATACTGCTCTCCATGGGTCATCAGCTTTTCCTTCACCACCACCTTGGCGCCCGCTGCGACGGTGGCCTTGGTGATGCGCTTGGTGGAATCCACCCCCTTGATCTGCATGGTATCCATCTCCAGATAGGAGCCTTCATCCAGAACCAGATAGGTTTGAGGATTGATGAGCCGCTTGCCGGTGCCCTTCCCGGTGCCTACGTGCTTTTCCACATACCGGACCCGGGCGTTTTTGCCTACGGCAAAGCTGTGGATTCCGTTGTGGATGGCGTCCTCCTCTCCCTCGCTGTGGACACCGCAGCCGGCGATAATGGTGACATCGGCATCTTCCCCGATGATAAAATCGTTGTAAACCAGGTCGTTGACTCCGCTGTGGGTGACACAGGCGGGAATATAAATTTTTTCTCCCTTGGTGCCGGGCTTGACGATGATGTCAATGCCCGGTTTGTCCGTTTTGGAAACAATATCCACATTGGCGGTGGACTGGCGTCCGGCGCAGCCGCTGTCCTCCCGGATATTATAAGCCCCGTCCGGCTCCCCCTTCAGGTCCGCGATCATCGCCAGCAGGCTTTTGGTGATCTCATTCATGGTCGTTGATACACTCCTGTCCGCAGCAGAATTTACATTTGCCTCCCAGCAGTTCCGGCAGCACATGATTTTTGGAGCCCTGGGCGGCCACCTTGCCGTCGGCCAGAACAATAATGCGGTCCGCCACATCCAGGATCCGCTCCTGGTGGGAGATGATAATCAGGGATCCCTGCAGCTCCCGCCGCAGCTTATGGAAGACATCAATGAGATTGTTGAAGCTCCACAGATCGATCCCCGCTTCCGGCTCGTCAAAGATGGACAGCCGGGTGCGCCGGGCCATAATCATGGCGATCTCGATGCGTTTGATTTCGCCGCCGGAGAGGCTGGCGTTCACTTCCCGGTCAATATATTCGGCGGCGCACAGCCCTACTTCGCACAGATAGGCGGAAGCCTGATCGTCGGTGAGCTGACCGCCGGCAGCCAGCTGCAGCAGTTCCCGAACCGTCAGCCCCTTGAAGCGGACCGGCTGCTGGAAAGCGAAGCTGACCCCCATTCTGGCCCGTTCAGTGAGATTTTTGTGGGTGATGTCCACTCCGTCAAAGAGAATCTGCCCGGAGGAAGGGGTGATGATACCGGCGATCACCTTGGCCAAAGTGGATTTTCCGCCGCCATTGGGGCCGGTAATCACCACCAGCTTTCCATCCTCCACGGTAAAGCTGACGTCGTTGAGCAGCTCAGCGCCGTCCTCCACCGTCAGCGAAATGTGTTTGAGTTCCAGCATTTTTCTGCTGCCTCCTGTGTTTTTGAATTCCAATTGTAGATTTAATTGGTAGACAATTAATACAATACACTTTTCCCCTTCATTTGTCAAGATTTTGGCCTTCCGGCTCCCGTCTTTTGGAAAAAGGAAAGGAGGAGGAAAAATATCCCCAGGTCTTCATCCAAGCCGGGGCAAAGAAAGATTGCGCCCGGCGTTTCAGAAAGCCTGAGGAAGGGAAGGTTTTTCAGCAGTGATGGACGTTTTTTTTCAGCACCGCCATCAGCGCCATGCCGGTGACTGAGCCCAGAGCGAGAGCGGCCAGAAACATCAGGGGTTTTTCCATTACCGGCAGCACGAAGATCCCGCCATGGGGCGCGGGAAGGCGGCAGCGAAAGGCCATGGTCCAGGCGCCGGCCACAGCGGCGCCTGCCGTGCAGCTGGGCAGCACCCGCAAGGGGTCCGCCGCGGCAAAGGGCAAAGCGCCTTCAGTGACAAAGGAGAGCCCCAACAGATAATTGGCCAGCGCCGACTGACGATCCTGGGAGCTGAAACGTCCGGGGAATACAGTGGCACACAGGGCGATGGAGAGGGGCGGCACCATGCCGCCGGCCATGATGGCGGCCATAATGGCGGAGGGAAGCAGCCCCCCGGAGGGGCTGAGGAGGGAGGCGGTGCCAAAAAGATACACCGCCTTGTTGATGGGTCCCCCCATATCCAGGGCCATAAGGGCGGCCAAGACGGCGCCCAGAAGGATTCCCCCGGTGGCGCTGATGTTCTCCAGCCAGTTTGTAATCAGCACGTTCAAAGCAGCCAGAGGCGGATTGATGACAAGGGTGACGGTAAAACTGATCAAGAGGACGCCCAGGAGGGGATAAAAGAGCATGGATCGGATCCCCTCCGCGCTTTGGGGCAGGGGAGCCAGCAACCGCCGCAGCAGCAGCACCAGGTAGCCGGACAGGTACCCTGCCAACAGCGCGCCCAGGAAGCCGGAGCCGCCGGCGCTGGCCAGAGCGCCTCCCAGAAAGCCCACCATCAAAGCCGGACGGTCGCCGATGGATACGGCGATATAACCGGAAAGAACCGGGAGCATCAGCCGAAAAGCGTGCAGCCCCACAGTCTGCAAAAAATCCGCCAGTGAGGAGTTTTGCCCCATTGTAAACAGGGAGTCCCCCGGCGCCAGCAGCGCGTCAGCCAAAAAGGAGAGGGAGATGATGATTCCTCCCCCGATGACGAACGGGAGCATATGAGAGACACCGTTCATCAGATACCGATACCACCGGCGGGGCAGGTTTTCCAGCTGGAGCGGGAGAATATCCGGAACATTTTTCAGCAGTCCGATAGTCTGGGGCCGCTGGGCTTCCTGCAACATTCCGCCCCCATCCACCGCCTGCAGTAGCAGCTCCCGGCCGTGATGGATGGCGTCAGCGGTTCCCACCTGAATGACAGGGCGGCCATGGAAGCGGTCCATAGGCAGGTTCCTGTCCGCGGCGATGAGAATACATTCAGCCTGGGAGATCTCCAGAGGAGTCAGCTCATTGCGCACTCCCTCCGCCCCCTGGGTTTCCACCTTCAGAGACAGCTGCAGGTCCCGGGCTGCGTTCTCCAAAGCCTGGGCCGCCATATAGGTGTGGGCGATGCCGGTGGGGCAGGCGGTCACCGCCAGAAGGCGATAACGGCGGGGAGGAACCGAAGGATCGGGGGAAGATTTCTCCTCCTCAGGGGACTCCGCATCCAGCAGCAAACGGCGAAATTCTGCCGGATTTGCCGCTTCTTCCAATTTTTTTCGCAGCTCTTCCTCCATCAGCAGTCTGGCCAGATGGCTGAGAACTGACAGATAGAGGCGATCGTCCTGATCCGGGGCCGCAATGAGAAACAGCAGTTTGACCGGCTGCCCATCGGGGGCGGAAAAATCCACGCCCCCCTGGATGGTCAGCGCCGCCAGGGCAGGGCGCATCACGGCGGAACAGCGGCCATGGGGGATTGCCAGACCGCCGCCGGTTCCGGTGGAACCCTGCGCTTCCCGGCGGAAGACCTGGGCCAGGAATTCTTCTCTGTTGGAGAGAATCTTTCCGTCGTCCAACAAGCAGGCCGCCAGCTCCAGGGCATCGTCCCTGTTTTTCACCCGCACCCCTGTCCGGATCTGAGCTTCTGGCAATAAATCGACAATCCGCAAGATTATGATACCCCCTTTCCTTCCTCTGGCTTCATTGTAACAGAAAAGACCGAAATTTGGTACTGTTTTATACGATACTTTTCCTGGATTTCAAAAAAAGCGCAGACTGCCTGCCAGAAAAATCCGACGGCAGCCCGCGGAAAAAATCTTTGAACCGTCTGCCCCCAAAAGAGTTTTATCATGTGGGCAAAGAATCATTGTCGGAAAAAGAAGGTGGAGCCATCCACCGGCTGACACCAGGGCGCGTCGTTCAGGATCGCCAATACGGCGGATTTTTTTAATCCGGTGGCCCGAACCACTTCGCTCACACGAATGAGCTTATGGGCGTTTGCCTGAAAGTAAGCCTTCACCGCAGCGCAGTCCCCGTCGGAAGCGGCCAAAGAGGCGGAGGTTCTGGAAGCGGGAGGGCAAACAGAGGAGGAAGCGCTGCTGCGTCTCTGGTAAGCCCGGTAAACAGCCCGGATACGGCTGACTGCAGTGACCGATAATCCTGCGGCGATGCCCAGTTCCTCAAAGGAACATTTGGAGAGGTCCTCCATATCCACCCATCCCCGCTGGTCGCAATATCGGAGGAATCCGCTGTAAGCCTCGCTGGTGTAAATATCTTTGATCCGATCCGTAGAAGATTCCCTCTTTCTGTCTCAAATAACAGTTATTCTAGCCCAATTTTTTCCCTGCCGCAAGACTTGACATTTTTCTCATTTGCTGCTATACAAAGAAAATGTTTCTCATCCAAAAATAAAACAGTTGCTTTTTGGTTTTCACAGGATTACAATCAGACTGTTGATTGCCTCCCAATGGGATGTATTGGAGCAAGGCCTGTTTGCGGCGTAAAGAACCAAAGCTGTTCTGCAGCGCAAAAAACGGCGTCCCCCGGGCCTTCGGTTCTGACTCTGTTTGGCCGGATCAGGCGAAGGAATTGCGCTTTTCCAGCCTCATTTTGGGTTTGCATGGCCGCCGGGCAGGGAAAAAGCGAAAAGGCGCTGCCTGCGCCCCGGAAACGGATGGTCAGCCGGGGGATTGCGCTAAAAAGACGCCGGGCTGCAAGAAATTTCTGACCGCTGCAGTGTTCTATTTTCGTGTGAAGGAGTTGTGGGCTATGAACGTTTCACAACAAATTATATTTTTTACCGAGATCATTGGCACCATCGCTTTTGCCTTTTCCGGGGCTACAGTAGCGATCCGCCGCAGAATGGATATTTTTGGCGTATTGGTGCTGGGGGGATGCACCGCCGTGGGAGGGGGCCTGATCCGGGACCTGATTCTGGGCAATATTCCCCCCAGTATGTTCCGCAAGCCGGTTTATGTGACGGTGGCGGCCATCACCAGTTTGGCGGTCTTTTTGCTGATACGGCGCAACAACCACCTGCTGGAGGAGGAGGGCAGCCAGCAGTTCCTGCGGTTTATTGAGCTGATGGACGCCATCGGCCTGGGCGCCTTCACCGTGGTGGGCGTGAACACCGCGGCGGAACTGGGATATGGGGAAAACAGCTTTTTGCTGGTGTTTGTAGCGGTGCTCACCGGCGCGGGAGGGGGGATCCTTCGGGATGTTCTGGCGGGAACCACCCCTGTGGTGCTGCGGAAGAGGGTCTATGCCCTTGCCTCCATCGCCGGCGCGCTTGTCCATCTGATGCTGACAGGCGTATTGGGATCCCTGGCAATGTTTCCCGGTGCGGGGGTAGTGGTGCTGATCCGGTTCCTGGCCGCCCGGTACCGCTGGGATCTTCCGGTGGCTATTCCAAGACATCCCGGGACGATGGCGGGCTAACACCCTTTTGAAGGCCGATGGTCCGGGAGGCGGGCAAAGTTTCCGGATTCAACTGAAAACAGGGGAAGCCCATCAGGTTTTTTGACGGACGGATTTCCCGTGGAAACGGGAAATGCCCTTTCTTTGCGTTCTCTGTAACTTTCTGACCGAAAGAACCTTTCCATCCTCCGCGTTACCCCTCGCTTTGGCAGAGGGGTATTTTTGATTGATTCTGAAAGCAAGGTCTTTCATAGGGAAAGGACAACATTTTCCCTGGCAGGGACCTGCTCCGGCTTTTCTCCCAGTCCTTCCCAAAGGCAGGCCGCATCATCAATTCTGCCGGAATAGGCCCTGTATCCGGAAAATTTCGGAGGACTGGTCAGGAGAAAAGGCAAAAGGCCCCTGATTCCGCGGCCACTGCCAGGAGATCAGATGTACGCTGCGCCTTTTTTCGTCCCTTTGATTGAAAAGAAATGGGAAACAGAAAAAGTCTCCCGGCCCCAGAAATCCTGAGAGCGGGAGACTTTCGATTCGTTTTTTATCCGGGAGGGAGGGGGAAGTTCAGATGGTTTCGGTGGTTTCCCGTTCCAGCCACTGGTACAGGTCCTCATAGACCTCCAACCGGTTGATTTCATTGAACATCTCATGACGGCCCCCGGGATAAAGCAGCAGCGTCACGTCGTCCAGGCCCCGTTTTTGCAGCTTTTCCGCAACCTCTCTGGGCCCTTTGCCATAGTTGCCCACAGGATCTTCCTCTCCGGAGAGCAGCAGCACCGGCAAGGTCCGCCGTACCGCGTCATACCATTCTTTCCGGTTACATAACAAAAGCATCTGGAATAAGTCATAATAAGCTGCTACGCAGAACTTGAAATTGCAGTAGGGGTCCTGAACATAGGCGGCGCAAATTTCCGGATCCCGGCTGATCCAGTCTGCCCAGGTTTTTGGATGGGAGATACGGCGGTTAAAGGATTTGCTGGCGGCGTTGTATACTGCGCACGAGACATAGCGGGGACCATGGAGAACGATGGAAGAGGCCGCCATGGATTTTCCCGCCAGAGCCGCGGGGGTCGTGCCGGCGGTTCCGCTGAGGATCAAACCGGTGATGTTCATGCCGAAAGCCTGAACGTACATCCGGGCGATAAAGGATCCCATGCTGTGGCCCAGCAGATACCAGGGCAACCGGGGAAAGCGGGGGGCAAGCTCCCGCCGCAGCAGCTCCAGATCCTCCACCAGATAGCACCAGCTGCCTGTGTTTCCAAAATATCCCAGCCTCTCCCGGTTGAGCAAAGCGGTGTTCTTATGGCCCAGATGGTCGTTGCCGCAGACGGCATAACCGCGGTCACAGAGATATTCCGCCAAAGGGAGATAGCGCCCCATATATTCGCACATACCGTGGCTGATCTGCACCACGCCCTTGAGTGGAACGTCTTCTTCGGGAAGAAACAGCTTGGCGGAAATGCGGCTTCGCCCATTGGAGGAAGGATAAAGGATTGTTTCTTTTTTCATGACGGCACCTCTTTGCAGTCCCTTCCCATGCTTATGCAATCACCCGGTCACGGAGCGTAACAGGATTGAGGATGCCATCGTGATCCACGGTGAAGAAGGAAATCTGTTCAAAACGCATCCAAATTTTGTGAAGCATGGAGTTGCTCTTTTGGGGCAAGCCCGTAACCACGTTGGAAGGGCAGCACTCCCGGATCAGCTGAGTGATAAAACGAGCGGGCTCGTCGCTGTAATGGATCATCATGACAGCATCATTTTCCTTGGAGATCCGGTACAGATATTCAATGGCTTCAGGATTGCGCTCCGCGCCGACAGCGGCCACATTGATGACCTCCAGGGTAGTGCCGTCACGGTCAGCCATTTGACGTCCGGCGCGGATAAGCCGCTCACATTTAAACTGATCTGTGACCAGTACCAGCGTCAAAGGCTGAAGCATCATCCCTGTATCTGTCCTGTTCTTCAAATCCATCAACCTCCATTGAAATACTTGGTTCAGAGGCGGCGCGCCAAACAAATTTTCCCTTCGGGAAATGTTTCCCAGAGCGTTCCGTTATTTTTATTATACACCTGTTTTGTAGAAAAAGAAACGGCTCCGGGGAAAGATTAACCGAAAGTTTGCAATTGCTCCCCTTAGGGAGGAACTGGAAATCTGTGTCAATGATTTGACAAAACTGTTGTTACGTTGTATTATGTTTTTAGTTATGCTTTCCAAAGAATAGAGAGGATTGTTCCCCTGTTTCCTGAGACAGGAATTTTGAGTGATACAACGGCAGCCGCAGCGGCGGCGGAGAAGGGAAATGGAGTGAGAGAGCAAATGAAAAATGAAAAAACAGTATCCAGCTCGGTGATTAATCGGTTGCCCCGGTATTATCGTTTTCTGGGGGAACTGTTGGATAAAGGCGTCACCCGTATCTCGTCCAAGGAGCTTTCCCAACTGATGAAGGTTACCGCCTCTCAGATCCGTCAGGATCTCAACTGCTTTGGCGGCTTTGGTCAGCAGGGATACGGCTATAATGTGGAACTGCTTCATCGGGAAATTGGTGGGATCCTGGGAGTGACCAACCTCACTCCGGCCATTCTTATCGGTGCGGGCAATTTGGGCAAAGCCATCGCCAATCAGGTGGATTTGCGCCGCTGTGGATTTCAGCTGATCGGAGCGTTTGACCGTGCAGGCAGCACGGCAGGTCAGCAGCTGGCGAATTTGACCATCCAGGATATTTCGGAGCTGGATGATTTCTGCGCTGTTCATCATCCCCGCATCGCTATTATTTGTGTGCCGAAACAGGCGGCAGAGGGAATGGCGGATCGGTTGGTAGAACTGGGGATCATTGGATTTTGGAATTTCTCCTCCTACGATTTCACCTATAGCCACGAAAATGTTTCCGCCGTCAATGTGCATCTTCGGGACAGCTTGATGACCTTGTCCTACATGGTCAGCCATCGGGAGGATTTTTCCCGGCGGGAAGATCAGGGAAAAGAAAGAGGCGGACACTGAGTTTTTGAGAGAGGGCGTCTGTTGCTTTTCTGAAACAGATTCCTTTGGAAACAAACCTCATGGTCCTGTGTTTTGAGCGCAGGGGAATGAGGTTTGTTCTCTTTTTTGTTTTCTTTCGATGCTGCTGTACCTGTCAAAATTTTTTTAGTTTCTTTCACTTTTATGTCAAAGCTGATATAATAAAAAAGGTTCTTGACTGAAATTGGGGGTTATATGGGTCCCCTTTTTACAACGGAACCAGCGAATGACGATGAAATGGAGAGCAAGCGAGGATCATAGTATGGAAATTATTGTGGTGGGCTGTGGAAAAGTGGGAATGGCCCTGGCACGGCAATTGAGCGAAGAGGAACACAGCGTTACCGTAGTGGATACCAAACGGGAACGGATTCAGCGGGTTACAGAGGAATGTGATGTGATGGGAATTGTGGGAAACGGTTCCTCCATTGCTGTTCTTACCGAGGCGGGGATGCAGGACGCGGATCTGCTGATTTCAGTCACCGGCTCCGATGAGCTGAACCTGCTGTGTTGTATGTTCGCAAAAAAGGCGGGCCATTGCCATGCCATTGCCCGGGTGCGCAATCCTGCTTACAGCCATGAACTGGAGTTTATCAAACAGCAGCTGGGAATTTCTACTATTATCAATCCGGAACTGGCCGCCGCGCGGGAGATCTCCCGGCTGCTTCGGTTCCCTGCCGCCAGCAATATTGATACCTTTGCGGATGGGCGGGTGCGTTTAATTAAATTTGAGCTTCAGCCGCACCATGGATTGGACGGAGCTTGCCTGAAAGACATCCCGGGGCAGATGGGGTGCGACATTCTGGTGTGCGCTGTGGAGCGGGGCAGTGAAGTAATCATTCCCGGGGGCGATTTCGCGCTCCACAATGGAGATATGGTTTCCTTCTTAGCCACCCATGAAAACGCAGTGGACTTTTTTGTAAAATTGCAGATGCCAACTCACCCGGTCCGCAGCACCCTGATTGTTGGAGGGGGAACGATTGGTTATTATCTGGCGAAAGACCTGTTGGCAAAGGGGATTCGGGTGCGGATTGTGGAACGGGATGAGGAGCGATGTGATGTTCTGGCAGAATTGTTGCCAGATGCCACCGTCCTCCACGGAGACGGCACAGATCGCCAGCTTCTGCTGGCAGAAGGACTGCCCATTACAGAATCCTTTGTTTCTCTGACCAATATGGACGAGGAAAATATTCTGTTGGCGCTGTTTGCGAAAAAGCATAGCCACGCCAAATTGATTACCAAGGTAAACCGCCTGGAATTTGACGACATTCTGGATGGATTGGATCTGGGCAGTGTGGTTTATCCCAAATACATCACCTGCGATTTTATTATCCAGTATGTCCGGGCCCTTCAGAACCAGGCAGGAAGCAATCTGAAAACCTTATACCGAATTCTGGATGATCGGGTGGAAGCGTTGGAGTTCACCGTAGCGGAGGTATCAGAAATCACCGGTGTGCCTCTTCAGCAGCTGAGGCTGAAATCCAATCTGCTGCTGTGCTGCATTACCCGCGGCAATCAGGTGATTATTCCCAGAGGCGGAGATTCCATCCAGGTGGGAGATTCCGTCATCGTGGTCACTCTGGAGCGAGGCCTTCATGACCTGCGGGACATTATTGCGTTTTGACGGAGGACCGGTATGAATTTACATATGGTCGTTTATCTGCTGGGTTGGCTGCTGATGTGCGAAGGGGCGCTGATGGTGTTGCCCCTGGGGGTGGCGCTGTGGGATATGGATTGTGGGATTCCGGCGTTTTTGCTGACCATCTGTTTGTGTATGGTGCTGGGGCGGGCCATGGTCCGGCGCAAGCCGCGCAAGCGGGTGCTTTATACCCGGGAGGGATTTGTTATCACTGCTCTGGGATGGATTGTCATCAGCGTGATGGGAGCGCTGCCCTTTTTGTTCACTGGTGCTGTAACCGATCCCATCTGCGCTTTGTTTGAGACTGTCTCCGGCTTCACCACCACCGGCGCCAGTATCCTCACCGATGTGGAGATTTTGCCCAGAAGTCTGCTGTTCTGGCGCAGCTTCACCCACTGGATTGGAGGCATGGGGGTGCTGGTGTTTCTGCTGACGCTGCTGCCCCTCACGGGAGGCTCCCGTATCAATCTGATGCGTGCGGAGAGCCCCGGTCCCCAGGTGGAAAAGTTGGTGCCCAAGGTTCAGTCCACGGCCAAAATTCTTTATGGCATCTATATTTTGCTGACCCTGCTGGAAATTGTTCTGCTGCTGTTGGGAGGGATGCCGGCATTTGATGCGGTAACCACCACCTTCGGTACAGCCGGTACCGGTGGTTTTGGCATTAAAAACAGCAGCTTGGCAGGATATTCCCCTTACCTTCAAAACGTTGTGACAGTGTTCATGATTTTGTTCGGGGTCAATTTCAACTTTTACTTTCTTCTTCTGCTGCGTCGGTTCCAAAAGGCTTTCTCCATGGAGGAGGTTCGGGCCTATCTGCTGATTATTGGGGCCTCTATTTTGATGATTACCCTCAATATCCGGGAAATGTACGAGAGCCCCCTTCACGCCTTTCAGCAGGCTGCTTTTCAGGTAGCCTCCATCATCACGACCACCGGATTCTCCACCACCGATTTCGATCTGTGGCCGGAGGTGTCCAAAACCATTCTGGTGCTGCTGATGTTCATTGGCACCTGCGCCGGCAGTACCGGCGGCGGCATCAAAGTTTCCCGGTTCACGATTTTGTTTAAATCCATCCGGAAGGAGCTGCATCAGTTTATCCATCCGCAGCGGGTGGAAAAGATCGTGGTGGACGGCCATCCGGTGCCCCATGAAGTGCTTCGCTCCATCAATGTTTTTTTGATTACCTACTTTGTGGTGTTTTCCATGTCGGTACTGCTGGTGGGCTTTGATAATCACGACCTGATTACCAATTTTACTGCTGTGGCCGCCACCCTCAACAATATTGGTCCCGGCTTGGAGCTGGTGGGTCCCATCCGCAACTTTGCGCTGTTTTCCGACGGGGCAAAGCTGGTGCTGATTTTTGATATGTTGGCGGGCAGACTGGAGCTGTTTCCGCTGCTGCTGCTCTTTACCAAAGAGACCTGGAAGAAATTTTAATTGGATGCTTTTATTGGAATGAGGCCAGGAAAAGCCGGATCCCCCAAAGAAAGGCTTTCCCTGGTCCTTCTTTTGCACCATGATTTTCCTCTTATGGGGGAAAAGCGGAGAAAAAGAGGGTGATGGACGATGGAAAGACAAGAGAAGCTGCTGCTGGTGGATTTATATGACAAAGTAACCGGTTATGCCTTCAAATCGGAGGCCCATCGGAAGCCGCTGCTTCATCGGGCTTTTTCGGTGTTTCTGTTTCGGGGAGAGGAGATGCTCCTGCAACAGCGGGCAATGGAAAAATACCACTCCGGCGGCCTGTGGTCCAACGCTTGCTGCTCCCATCCCAGACCGGGGGAAAAGCTGGCGGAGGCGGCACGACAGAGAACCATCCTGGAAGTGGGGGCGGATTGTCCCGTGACGGAGGTGTTTTCCTTCATTTATTACCACCGCTTCCATGAGCAGCTGTATGAATATGAGTTTGACCATGTTTTTGTGGGAGAGTATGACGGCCCTCTCAGACCGGAGCCCACAGAGGTGGCTCAGCTGCGGTGGGTATCTGTTTCCTGGCTGGAGCGGGAGCTTTTGACCCACCCGGAACAATTTTCCGTTTGGTTTCTCACCGCCGCTCCCAAGGTGTTGGCACTGAGGCGGGAGCAGAGAAGAAGTGAGGAGCAAACAGAAAAGGGAATGGATTGAAATCCACTTCCAAGGGACCTGGTCTCTCTGGATGTACCGCAGGTTCCTGGAGAAACCAGCGGCGATCCCCGGGATTCCCGACCTGGTTGAACGCGGGCCGGGAGAAAAATCGGGCGTATGTCCTGATTTTTAGAATTTTCCGGTTTGCTTGGGAAAACAGGTTTTTCTACAGACTAAAACGGAGGAGTACCCGATTGGATACTCCTCCGTTTTGTTTTTTCGCTTATTTTGAAAGCCACTCTCAGCCCAGGGCTTTGATGCTCTCCAGGATCTTTTCCAGGCGGTCCTTCTGGGTTTGGAGGCGGGTCTTTTCCGCTTCCACCACCTGGGCGGGAGCCTTGGCCACAAAGCCGGGATTATCCAGCTTTTTCAGGACAAAATCAATATCGCTCTGGCATTTTGCCCGCTCCTTTTCCAACCGGGCCAGCTCCTTCTCCCGGTCAATGAGGTCGGACATGGGAATGAAGGCCCGGGCGGCGGAGGTGATGATCTGCACCGCTCCCTCAGGGGAGAAGGGCCCGCCCACCTCCACCTGGGAGGCGGAAGCCAGGCGCATGATGAAGGGAGCGCCATCCTCAAAGACCTTGGGCTCGGCGGTCTCGATGCACACCTTGGCCTTTTTGCTGGGGGGGATGTTCATCTCGGCGCGCTGGTTGCGGATGGCCTTGATGATGTCCATCACCTTCTGGAAGTCCGCTTCCTCCTTGACAAAGGTCAGCTCCTCGCTGTAGGTGGGCCACTGGGAGACCATGATGCTCTCTCCCTCACCCTCATGGGGCAGGCTCTGCCAGATCTCCTCGGTGATGAAGGGCATGAAGGGATGGAGCAGCTTGAGGGTGTTGGCGGTGACATACACCAGCACCTGCTGAGCCGCCAGAGCGGTCGCTCCCCCGGCCTGGAGGCGGGACTTGGTCAGCTCGATATACCAGTCGCAGAGAATATCCCAGATGAAGTCATACAGCTTCTGCACCGCGATGCCCAGCTCAAACTTCTCCAGATTGTCGGTCACTTCCTTTACCAGGGTGTTGTAGAGGCTGACCACCCACTTGTCCTCAGTCTCCAGCTTTTCCGGCAGACGGCAGCAGGTGATCTCATCGGAGAGGTTCATCAGAATGAAGCGGCTGGCGTTCCAGATCTTGTTGGCGAAGTTCCGGCTGGCTTTCACCTTGTCGTCGGAGAAGCGCATGTCGTTGCCGGGGCTGTTGCCGGTGGCAAGGGTAAAGCGGAGGGTGTCGGCGCCGTACTGATCGATGATCTGAAGGGGATCGATGCCGTTGCCCAGGGATTTGCTCATCTTCCGGCCCTGAGCGTCCCGTACCAGTCCGTGGATGAGGACGGTGTCAAAGGGGGTCTGCCCCATCTGCTCGCAGCCGGAGAAGATCATCCGGGCAACCCAGAAGAAGATGATGTCATAGCCGGTGACCAGGGTATTGGTGGGATAGAAGTAATCCAGCTCCGGGGTTTTGTCCGGCCAGCCCAGGGTGGAGAAAGGCCACAGGGCGGAGCTGAACCAGGTGTCCAGGGTATCCTCGTCCTGGGTCATGACGCCGCCGCACTTGGGACAGGTGTGAACCTCCTCCCGGGAGACCACCATCTCGCCGCAGTCGGCGCAGTAGTAGGCGGGGATGCGGTGGCCCCACCACAGCTGACGGCTGATGCACCAGTCCTTGATGTTCTCCATCCAGTGATAGTAGGTTTTGTCAAAGCGCTCAGGGACAAATTTGGTCTGGCCGGAGCGGACCGCCTCAATGGCGGGAGCGGCCAGGGGCTCCATCCGCACGAACCACTGCTTGGAAACCATAGGCTCCACGGTGTTGTGGCAGCGGTAGCAGGTGCCCACCTCGTGCTGGAGGGGCTCCACGGATTTCAGGAAGCCGCCGGCCTCCAGATCCTCCAGGATGGCCTTCCGGGCTTCCATGGTGGTCATGCCGGCGTATTTGCCGCAGTCCAGCACCTCCGGCTCTCCGGCGGCGGCACGGCCACTGGCAAACAGCTCGTCGGCTGCGGCCTTGTCGGCAGCGCCGGTCATATGGCCGTCATAGGTGAATACCCGGACGATGGGCAGATCATGGCGTTTGCCCACTTCATAGTCGTTGGGGTCGTGGGCGGGGGTGATCTTCACCACGCCGGTGCCCTTCTCCATGTCGGCGTGATCGTCGCAGACAATGGGGATCTCCTTGTTCAGCAGCGGCAGGATCACATGGCAGCCATGGAGATGAGCGTACCGGGGATCCGCGCCGTTGATGGCCACGGCGGTATCGCCCAGCATGGTCTCGGGGCGGGTGGTGGCCAGCTCCAGCATTTCGCCGGTTTCCTTGACGGGATAGAGCAGATGCCAGAAATGACCGTCCTGGGGCTGATACTCCACCTCAGCATCGGAAATGGAGGTATTGCAGTGGGGACACCAGTTGACCATTCGGTTGCCCCGGTAGATCAGTCCCTTTTCATACAGGCGGCAGAACACCTCGTTGACCGCCTTGCTGCATCCCTCGTCCAGGGTGAACCGCTCCCGTTCCCAGTCGCAGGAGGAGCCCAGCTTTTTCAGCTGTTCCACAATGCGTCCGCCGTACTTTTCCTTCCAGGCCCAGGCCCGCTCCAGGAATTTTTCCCGTCCCAGGTCCTCCTTGGTCAGCCCTTCCTCCTTCATGGCGCTGACGATCTTGGCCTCGGTGGCAATGGAGGCGTGATCGGTACCGGGGAGCCACAGGGCGGAGTAGCCCTGCATCCGGCGCCAGCGGATGAGAATGTCCTGGAGGGTCTCATCCAGAGCGTGGCCCATATGCAGCTGTCCGGTGATGTTGGGTGGGGGGATGACGATGGTATAGGGGGTCTTTTTGGGGTCCACGTCGGCGTGGAAATAATTTTTCTCCAGCCAGAAGGCATAGAGACGATCCTCCACCGACTGGGGATCATACACTTTAGCCAGTTCTTTTGCCATTCCTTTACCTCCTGCAGCGGGTCTTTCCGCCCGCGTGGTTTTGTTTTTCCAGGGAACAAAAAACGTCCCGCCGCTTGCGCGACAGGACGTAAAAGGTTCTTTTACGCGGTACCACCTGCGTTCGCCGCCCAAAAGGGTGACGCACTCTGCCGGAACGAAAATCATTCCCAGACCTTTGATAACGCGGGGCCGCCGCGCCGGGGACTACTGAAAGCCAGAGCTTTTTTCGATCCGGGACTCCAAGGCTACTTCAGCAGGTTCCATACGCGGCGTTTTCAGCTGCCCGCCGCTCTCTGGGGAATGGGTGCGCCTGCTTACTACTCCTTTTCACAGTCTTTCCCTGAAAATTTACACCTACACCATAGCACGCCCGGGAGGAAAAGTCAAGAAAAACTTGGAGCTGCCCGGGGAGGGCGGGGCACTTTATTCCAGGTTCAGGTGGCTGGAGAGGATGTAATTGGTCAGGAAGAAATAGCCGATGCTCATCAGCAGCTGGAGCACCAGGGAGAGGAGCATGATGCCGTTGAGGAAAAATCCCATTTCCTCGGAGGAGGACAGGTTGGTTCCGGTGAGATTGAAACCGGTGGTCAGGGCGCTGGAGATGGTGTTGGCAATCATGGCCAGGGCGATATAAGCGCCAACAGCTCCCACAATCCGATGCTTCTTAAACAGCTGCCCCAAAGCGATGGCGGCATAGATCATCAGCGGTCCGTCAAAGGCGGAGATCACCATGGAAAGCGCCATCATCAGAGAAAACCCGGTGGGATCCACTCCCAGTTCCCGGAAAACGAAGACGATGGGGTTGCTCGCCTCCTGAAAGAACTCCTGAAGGGAGCGGGCGGTCTCTCCCTGATAGACCACCAGCATGACTGACAGGAACATCATCACCCAGCCCACCAGCTGCCAGGAGGCGGCCACCAGCAATTTGGAAAGGATAAGGTGATGGGTGGGCACTGGCAAGGTGTGCATCAGATAACCTTCCCGACCAGTGAGATTTTTGTAAAATCGCTGGACGATGACCACCAGACCGATGATAATGACGCTGAAGATGACCAGCACATAGCCCACCATCACCACGCCCACCAACAAGTCGTAAAAGGCGATGAAGGAGGGATTGATGGGAGCGCCGTCCATCATTTTGCTCAAAGAAAGCCTTCCCACCAGGGAGAATACCAGCAGCACCACATACAGGGGAATAAAAATCCGTGCTGTGGATTTAAATTCGTATTTTATCAGTTTACTCAGCATCTGTATACCTCCCGGAACAGTTCGTCCACCGATTTGCCCTGCTTTTCCCGGATGTCGTCCACCGAGGAGACCATCGCCACTCTGCCATAGGCAAGGAACACCACATCATCCAGCACCCGCTCCACGTCGCTGATGAGGTGGGTGGAAATGATAACAGTGGCATCAGGATTGTAGTTGCCGATAATGGTGCTGAGAATATAATCCCGGGCTGCGGGATCCACGCCGCCGATAGGCTCGTCCAGCAGATACAGCTGAGCCTGGCGGCTCATGACCAGAATCAGCTGCACCTTTTCCTTGGTGCCCTTGGAGAGATGCTTCAGACGGGCCTGAGGGTCGATTTGCAGCCGGGAAAGCATATCATAAGCCTTGCCGGAGCTGAAATCGGGGTAAAAGTCGGCAAAAAAGGCGATGATGTCCATCACCCGCATCCAGTCGTTGAGATAGGTGCGGTCCGGCAGGTAGGAAACCAACGCTTTGCTCTCTCTGCCGGGGCGATAGCCGTTTATGAAGATGTCCCCGTGGGTGGGGGTGAGCAGTCCGGCAATGAGCTTGATGAGGGTGGTTTTGCCGCTGCCGTTGGGTCCCAACAGCCCCACGATCCGCCCCCGGTCCAGGGTGAGGGAAACGTCGTTGAGGGCCTGAATATTGCTGTAAATCTTGGTCAGATTCCGGATCTCCAGCAGGGGAAACCGGTTATCGTTGGTCATGGATGTTCCTCCTCGTTTAATTTGTCCTTGATGATAGCCAAAACCTCGTCCCGGGTCAGGCCAATAGAACGCATCTGTCCCAGAAATTGTTCCAGATGTTGGGCGACCAATTCTTTTTTCAACTGTTCCAACAAAGCCTGATCCTCCGTAATGAAGCGTCCGCTGGTGCGCTGGGAAAAAACCAGTCCCTCCCGTCCCAGCTCATCCAGGGCTTTCTGCATGGTGTTGGGATTGACCTTGGCCTCCGCCGCCAGATCCCGCACCGAGGGAAGCCGGCTTCCGGCGGGAAGGGCGCCGGAGACGATTCCCAGTTTGATCTGCTCCAGCAACTGAATATAGATGGGTCTGTCACCCTGTATCTGCCATCGCATGACATGAACTCCTTTCTGATTGTATTATGAAACTAATACAATAATACATCAGTGACAAAGTTTTGTCAACCCCCTGAAAACCTTGAAATACCGTCCATGGAAAAAGGGGAGAGAGTGTGTTATACTGGAAGGGCGCAGCGGAGTCTTGATACATATAACGAAGAGAAAAGGGAAATTCTTGACCCTTCGGAAAATAAAAATTTTTTCTCTGTAAGCCCGGAACTGCCGGGGAAAAGCTGAGGATGATTGAAAAAGTGGCTCCAGTGTTTTGTGGCGCCTTGAGGATGAAAGGAGCGAAGAGCAGATGCAGCTGAAGCATTTGTTTTTGGACGCAGATCAAACCCTGTTTGATTTTGAACGGGCGGAACAGGCCGCCTTCACCGCTGTTTGTCTGGAACTCTCCCTGCCCCATGACCGGGAGCTGTATCGCCTGTACAGCGCCATCAATGCCCGGATGTGGGCGCTGCTGGAGCAGGGAGGCATCACCAAGACGGCTTTGCGCCGGGAGCGGTTTCGCCTCTGGCTGGAGGCCACAGGTTTTTCCGCGGACCTGGAGGCCCTCAGCGATGGATATACCCGCTATTTGGGAGAGATGGCCTTTTTGTTCCCGGGAGCGGAGGAATTTTGCCGGGCCGCCGCTGAAAAATATGCCCTTTATCTGGCCACCAACGGGATCGCAGCCGTACAGCGGGGACGTCTTTCCCGCTCCCCCCTGGCCAATGTATTTCGTAACGTCTATGTTTCTGAAGACCTGGGATGCGAAAAGCCCCATCCGGATTTTTTTCATCGGATGCTGGGGGACGCCGGAGCAAAGCCGGAAGAATCCCTGATGGTGGGGGATTCCCTGAGAGCGGACATCGCCGGGGCTCAGGGAGTGGGAATCAGGGCCTGCTGGTACAATCCCCGTCAAATGGAATCGGGAGAGGTCCGGCCAGACTATGTTGTCCACAGCTATGAGGAGCTGTCTCGGCTGTTGGGGCTGTAAAAGGAGGAACCCTGCCTGGTCAGCCTGTCGCAGCCTTTCCCCATGGGGAGGAGGATGTGCTGCTCCCTGGAAGGGCATGAGATTGAATTCAGGATAGCAAAAAAGAAACCGGTTCTTTTTCCGCTGAAATTGCGGCAAAAAGGAACCGGTTTTGTGTATTGTTTTTCCGATGGACAAGGAATCCAGGCGCCGGAGGGGGAAAACAGCTGCTGCCGATGTTTTCATTTGTGGCAATCTCTGTTTTTCCCTTTTGCCCGCCCCGCTGGCTTTCGGACTCAATCCATTTTCGCCTTTCCGGCAGTAGCGGAGGTGTAGGAGCGATCCAGGGTAACCACGGCGTAATAATGGGGAGACATGGCCTTGATGCCGGCCTCCACCTGATCCAGCAGCTGGGAGTTGGAGATGGGGCAATCAAAGGGAACGGTGATGTCAAAAATCAGATTGCTGTGGGTTTCCCCCTTTACCAGGCGGAAGTCATGAATGGTTAGGCTGGAATCGATGGTTTGAACCAATTGGGCTACCTGCTGGCGAAGCCCATTGACCTCCGGATCGTCAGTGACCACAGGATCCAGGTGGATCACCAGATGGACCCCCATCTCCTCCTGGATTTCCCGTTCGATGTTGTCAATCATGTCGTGGCTTTTGAGAATATCCTCATTGGCCGAAACCTCCGCATGAACCGAGGCAAAGCAGCGGTTGGGGCCGTAGCTGTGGACCATCAGATCGTGGACCCCCAGGACGCCCTGGTGATTGGAAACGAAGGATTCAATATCATCCACCAGCTGCTCGGTGGGAGCGTCCCCCAGCAGCTTATCCAGGGCTTCCCGGATGATGCCATAGCCGGAGCGGAGGATAAATACCGCCACCACAAGGCCCATCCAACCGTCCAGGGGATAGCCGATGAGGGGGCTGAGAATCACAGACAGCAGCACCGCCGAGGTTGCCATCACGTCGGAGAGGCTGTCGGCAGCGGTGGCGGCCATCATGGAGGAATTGATCCGTCGTCCCAGATTGCGGTTGAACAAATATAACCACAGCTTCAGCAGAATGGAACAGACCAGCACCACTGCCATCAGCAGGTTAAATTCCACCATCTCCGGATGGAGAATTTTTTCCACCGACGATTTGCCCAGTTCAAAACCCAGCATCAAAATCAGCAGCGCCACCACCAGAGAGGAGATATACTCAATTCTGGCGTGGCCGAAAGGATGCTCCCGGTCCGCCGGCCTGGAAGCCAGACGAAAGCTGAGCAGAGAGATAACGGAGGAGCCGGCGTCGGAGAGATTGTTGACGCCGTCGGCGGTGATGGACACACTCCCGAAGATGGTGCCGGTGATAAATTTTCCGGCAAACAGCAGAAGATTGACCAAAATCCCCACTGTGCTGCCCAGCCTGCCATATCGTTCCCGAACGCTGGTGTTGGTAACCTGATCGTGATCCCGGACAAACGTCCGCACCAAAAAATCTGTCATCTGTCGATCCCTCCTGGAGTCCAGGGCCATGGTGAAAACAAGGCTTCAGCCGTGATTATGGTACGGTTCATCCTTTTCACCGGGATTTCCTTCGCGCTTGCCCGCCCTGAAACATCCCTTTCAGCAATTCTATATATTATAGCTTTTTTACCGGTTCCTTGCAATGTTTTCTTGAAAAGATCCGTCAGCGAATGTGTCCTGCTGGCCATTTTGCCTGTCCCCAAAACCTCATGGGGAATTGGTTTTTTCTCTGGGAATCGGGAAGAAGTCCGGCTCCCGGAAAGGCTGAAAAAGAGGAGGGCGCGTTTTTTTCCGGGGGGTTGGTTGCGGGATCAAGAACAAATGTGCTATACTGTCCTGGATAAAAACCGTCTTTTCTGCGCCGGGAAAAGGAAACGAAAAGGGTGGATAGCAATGGAAATGATGGAACAAATTCTGCTGATTGCAGTAGGAATTTTGGTGCTGCTGACGTTGGCGTTGCTGGCGCTGGTGGTGATGTTAAGCAGCCGCGTCAGCGCTCTGAGCAATCGGGATGTGCTGAATAAATGCGAGGAATTGCGCCGGGAGCTGACAGAAGGGCAGCGGGGCCAGCGCCAGGAGCTGAGCGAGGCCACCAGGGGGGCGATGGATGCGGTTAGCCGTCAATCCGCGGTGCAGATGGCCCAGCTGGAACGACGTTTCCAGAGCTACGCCATGGAAAATGAGCAAAAGCTGGAAAATATTCGCCTGACGGTGGAAAAGCGGCTCCAGCTCATCCGCCAGGATAATACCCAGCAGCTGGAGGAGATCCGGGCCATTGTGGAACAAAAGCTGCAAAAGACCCTGGATGACCGCATGACCCAGTCCTTCCAGCTGGTAAATGAGCGGCTGGAACAGGTTTACAGCGGCTTGGGGGAGATGCGCACTTTGGCTGTGGGAGTGGGGGATCTGAAGAAGGTTCTGTCCAATGTGAAAACCCGGGGGATCCTGGGAGAGGTTCAGCTGGGGGCGATTCTCTCCGAAATTCTGGCGCCGGAGCAGTATGGAACCAATGTGGCCACAAAGCGGGGAAGCAGGGCGGTGGTGGAGTTCGCCGTTCGTCTGCCGGTACAGGATGGGGATCCTGTCTGGCTGCCCATTGATTCAAAATTTCCCGCTGATGCTTACCACGATTTACGGGATGCTGCGGAGAGCGGATCCCCGGAGGCGGTGCAGCAGGCGGCGTCGGTGCTGCAAAGCCGGATCCGCGCCTTTGCCAAGGACATCAGGGACAAGTATATTGATCCTCCCTATACCACCGACTTTGCCATCATGTTCCTTCCCTTTGAAGGGCTGTACGCAGAGGTGGTGGGCCGTGGGATGGTGGAGCAGCTGCAGCGGGACTATCGGGTAAATGTAGCGGGTCCAAGCACCATGGCCGCTCTTCTCAACGCCTTGCAGATGGGCTTCCGCACCTTTGCTATCCAGCAGCGCAGCGGGGAAGTATGGCAGGTACTGGGGGCGGTGAAGACGGAGTTTGACCGGTTTGGGGCGGTGCTGCAAAATACCCGAAGCCGGTTGGAGCAGGCGGAGCAGGAGCTGGATCGTCTGGTGGGAGTGCGCACCAGGGTTATCCAGAAAAAACTTCAGCAGGTGACCGCCCTGGAGCTTGAAGCTGCCCGGGAGCTGCTGGAGGAGGGGCCGGAGGAGTAAAATCCATTTCTTCCCATCAGAGGGGAAAAGGGGTTGTGCAGCAAGGAAATTTATACTATAATACATTTATAGGACAGAGATGTGAAATGTTTTTGTGGATTTTATCTGATGGTTAAATTTCTGATTCTGCAACGATACGGAGGAAGTCTGATGTCCCATCTGGAAAACGAATCGATGAAAAAATTGCTGCCTATGACCTCCTTCCAGTTGGAGGAATATGTAGCCCAGGCGTTGGAGAACAATCCTGTACTGGAAGCGGATGAACATTTTGCGCCCAAGGAGGAGGATCCCATTCCTGGGGATCGCCCGCTGTCCCCTTATGGAAGAAATATTGCAGCCAACCCCACCCTGCGGGATGTGCTGATGTTCCAGTTGATGACGACGGAAAAAAAGGTGCTGCTGCCGGTAGCGGAATATATCATCGGTTGTTTGGATCGCAAGGGCTACCTCAAACGTTCCACCGGGGAACTGGCGGAGGAAACCGGCCTTTCCCAGGCGCAGGTGGAGCAGACAATAGAGGTTTTACAGAGCTTTGATCCCCCTGGGGTCTGCGCCCGGAATCTCCAGGAGTGTCTGCTGATTCAGCTGCGGCGGAAAGAAAGCTGTATGCCCCTGTCCATCACCATTGTGGAGCGCTTTTTGGAGCCGCTGGCCCGGGGAGAGCTGGAATGGATCGGGGAGGATACAGGCAGCTCGGTGGAGCAGGTTCGTCAGGCCCTGGAGGAGATTCGCTCCCTCAACCCCAAGCCAGGCAGCAACTATTCCAGCCCCCAGCCTGCCGTTCTCCCGGATGTTAAAGCGGGGTTATGGGAAGGCAGCCTCAAGGTATCGGTGGTGGCAGGTCCGCGCCTGGCAATCAATCATTATTATCTGGAGCGCTTGGAACTGGTGGATCAGCTCACCCGGGAATATTTGGAGCGGGAGATTGCAGCGGGACGGCAATTGATCGGACTGCTCCAGCAGCGCCGGGAACTTTTGACCCAGGTGGCGCAGTGGATGGTGGCACAGCAGCAGGAATTTTTGTTCCATGGCCAGCCATTGAGGCCGCTGACGCCCAAGGATGCGGCCAGGGCGCTGGGATTGGAAGAGGAAACGATCCGGTTGGCGGTGAGTGGAAAATATCTGCAATACTCCAAGGGTTCCGTTTCCCTGGGGTCTCTCTTTCTTTCCTCCCCGGAAGAAAAATAAAGAAGCGATTTTTGTGGGAGCCTGCTAAGGGCTCCCGCTTTTTTACGCCTAAATAATACTATCAGTATATTTATGATAAAAAATTAAATATAGTAATAATCCGGGGAAAAGGGCATGGGGAGAAAAAATTTTTTTCCTTTCCTGCAAACACAAAAAGAAGAAAAGAAAGGGGATAGATGACCCAAATGCGCTCTTTTCCACGGCTATGACAGGGGGAATTTTTTGCCTGCGTCTCCGTTTTCTCTCCTGCGGCATAACATGGTATTGCACCAACCTCAGGAGGTGATTGAAAACATGATCGATTCCTATCGTAATCGTTGTTGTTGCTGCCCGGGTCCCCAAGGCCCGATGGGCCCACAGGGCAGACCGGGTCCTTGTGGTCCGATGGGTCCCCAGGGGCCAATCGGCGAAACCGGTCCCCAGGGCCCCGCTGGACCTCAGGGTGAAACCGGTCCCCAGGGTCCCGCAGGTCCTCAGGGTGAAACCGGCCCCCAGGGCCCCGCAGGTCCCCAGGGCGAAACCGGCCCCCAAGGCCCCGCAGGTCCCCAGGGCGAAACCGGCCCCCACGGCCCCGCAGGTCCTCAGGGTGAAACCGGCCCCCAAGGTCCCGCAGGTCCCCAGGGCGAAA
>CASFXA010000129.1 GCA_949298535.1 uncultured Oscillospiraceae bacterium | reverse complement strand
GATGTCCCTTGCGAGGAAGTGCTGGCCCAGATCAATGCGGCCAAGTCTGCTCTCCACGGATGCGGAAAGGTAGTGCTGGAGGGACATATCAAGCACTGCGTCCGGGACGGCATCCAGCATGGCGATGCGGACAAGACCATTGAGCAGTTCACCAAGGCGGTGGAGCGTTTTTCCAATATGGGGTAAGGAAAAAGGCGGTGTCTCCACCGCCCTTTTTTCTTGACAGATGATACCCCGGGGGGTATAGTATATACATATACCCCTATTGGTATAAAGAGGAGGGCCGTCATGAAAAATCTCATGGAAAAGCTGGAACATTTTTTGGAGCTGGGCGGGATAAAAAAGGACGTTGCACTTCTGGTTCTCTCGGGAGTCGGAGTGCTGTCCAGTCTGGTGGGTTTCCAACCCTTTTTCTTTGACATGGCTTGGGTCGCCATCATCTTCTGCGGGATCCCCATCATTCTGGAGGCGATTATCGGGCTGGTTACCGCCTTTGACATCAAAGCAGATGTGCTGGTCTCCATGGCCCTCATTGCTTCGGTTCTGATCGGGGAGGATTTTGCCGCCGGCGAAGTGGCGTTTATCATGCAGCTGGGGGCATTGCTGGAGGAACTCACGGTGGCCAGAGCCAGAGCAGGGATTGAAAAGCTGGTTCACCTGACGCCCCAGACTGCCCGGGTAATTCGGGAAGGTCGGGAAGAGACGATTCCTGCCCAGATGGTCCGGGTGGGGGACAGCCTTCGGGTGCTGCCGGGAGAGACCATTCCGGTGGACGGGGTCATCCTCTCCGGGGAGACTTCCATTAACCAGGCGGTCATGACCGGGGAATCCCTTCCCGTGGACAAGGGCCCCGGAGATCCGGTTTCCAGCGGCACCGTCAACCAGTTCGGCGCTTTTGAGATGGAAGCTACCCGGGTGGGAGAGGACAGTTCTATCCAGCTGATGATCCGGTTGGTCCAGTCGGCGGATGCGGGAAAAGCCAAAATCGTGGGTCTGGCAGACCGATGGGCTACCTGGATCGTGGTCATTGCCCTGACGGCGGCGGCCCTCACCTGGCTTTTTACCGGTCAGATCATCCGTGCCGTCACCATCCTGGTGGTGTTTTGTCCCTGCGCCCTGGTGCTGGCCACCCCCACCGCTATTATGGCAGCCATTGGAAACAGCACCAAACATGGGTTCCTGGTACGGGAGGGGGACGCCCTGGAACGTCTGGCTTCTGTTAAGGTGGTGGCCTTTGACAAGACCGGGACCCTTACCTACGGAAAGCCGGAGGTGGCAGGGGTGGAGTCGGTCCTTCCGAACCTGACCGCCCAACAGCTTTACCGGCTGGCGGCCGCAGCGGAGCAGTTGTCGGAACATCCTCTGGGGAAAGCCGTTCTGGAGGGATGGAGAAAGAAAAATTCGGAGAATCTGCCCCCGGTAAAAAACTTTCGCATGTTGCCGGGCCGGGGCGTTCGGTGCGAGTTGGAGGTGCATACTGTTCTGGCAGGAAATCTCCAGCTCATGGAGGATCATCATGTAAAACTACACTCCTTGCCCGGGACCAAGGAGGCCCTTGAGAGGGGCTCCACGATTACCTATATCAGCACAGACGGTATCTTTGCAGGCTATATTGCTCTTTCCGACACCCTGCGCCCTGAGAGCGCCGGAATGATTCAAAAATTGGAGGAGATGGGAGTAGAGCCGGTCCTCCTTACAGGAGATCATGAGGAGGCGGCCCGCTCCATTGGAGAACAGCTGGGGATCCGTCAGGTCCGGGCCAACTGTTTGCCCCAGGATAAGCTGGAGATCATTGAGGGATACCAGAACCAAGGGGTGCCGGTATGTATGATAGGAGATGGCATCAATGATG
>CASFXA010000128.1 GCA_949298535.1 uncultured Oscillospiraceae bacterium | reverse complement strand
GGGATGCGTTACACACAGTACAGAGGCTTGGCTCAGGTGACAAACTGGGTGAAGCTTAAATTTGCTGCCATGAATCTGAAAAAGCTGGCCGCCTGGAAATGGAATGACCGCCATCCGGCACCGGATGGCAGAAGGCGGTCCAGATTGCGCGAAAATACGCCTGACATTTCGCTTCTTTTTCCCTTTGTGTTCTTGTTTACAAACCAAAAACCTGCTCTGGCTTGATTGCCACAGCAGGTTTTTCTACAAGCTGAGGCCCTCTGACCTGTGGTCAGAGGGCCTTGCTCATCTTGTCAAAATCCGCTTTCTTTCATCGGGAAATATGTTGCAGAAAAATGGGTTCGGACTCACCCCGCCTTGATCCATTTTCCGGCGTCACAAGGAACGGTTCCGGGGGCTATCTCTCCGCCATCTCCCCCCGGAGCAGCCGGACCCTTCTCTGGCGATACTTCAGACGGGCTGTCTCCCCCAAACGGGTGAGGGCTCCCAGGTTGGCCGCGCCCCCTGCCGCCCCCACCACGGGAATTCCCTGGAGCAGCTTGACAGGAGTCACCGCCCTGGCCAGCAGCCGGGAGGTGCGGGCGATGCTTTCCGATTCTGTTTCTTCCGGCGCAGGTCCATTTTCGTCCAGCCAGCGGGCCAGCTGATCTGTTTCCTGCGCTGCCAAAAGCCGCTGTTCCCCGCCGGTTGCAGAGAGACGAAGGAGGGACAACAGATAGAGGCGCTCTCCGGGAGACTGAAACTCAAAACCATAACTGGCCCCCACCTGACAGAGGGTCCTCAGCAGCATCCCCAAAAAGACCGGAATATCCGGGATTCCGATGCCTAGCAGTCCCAAGCCGCCTCCCTCCGCCAGGGTCGCCGCCTGATTCTGCATCAGCGCCCCTCTGGCCTGGCGGTCCATCTCCTTCAGGGAGGACTGAAATCCCTCCCCCATCAGCCGTTTGGCGTTCTCCTTTCCCCAAAGGCGGCGCTTCTCCCCTCCCGCAATTCGTTCCACCAGCGGCAGCCCCTTTTCAAAGATCATCTCAAACCCCTTTTGAAAGGCCGCTTCCGCTGCATCCACCCCCTGGGCGGGAAGGTGCTGCTCTATCTTTGTTCCAATTTGTTCCATCGTTCCCGGCCGGGTACGGGCTGCCTGACGGAACAGCGCTTTGTTCTCCTTCCGCTGCATCCGGTTCAGCTCCCGCTGTATAAGCCAGTCCTTCTTCATTCCCATCCCCCGAGTCCTTTCCGGTCATAGACCAGCCAGGCGATTCCTTTCAGGGCTGCGGTCAGCAGCAGCAGACACAAGGAAAAAAAGAACAGAATCTGATGATACAGCGCAGCGGTGAGGGTGGAAAACAGCAACACCACCAGCAGCAGATCCACCACCACCCCGCCGCTCTTGTCATGGAGCCACATCCGCCGCTCATCCTGCTCCAGCAGCCGCTGTCCCCGAAGCAAACCTGGACTGGACAACAGTTTTTTGTTTCGGTAAATCTGCACCAGAATATAAATCAGCCCACCGAAGAAGATGAGGCGGCTGACAATTTCCGCCAGCTGGGTCATGGTGCGGGAATCACCGCCTCCCGTTTCCCCTACTATCACCATATATGCCAGCATCCCCAATACTACCAGCCAAAGTCCCCGGATCCGCCACCGAATCCGCCGGGTGTAGGAAATGGAATCAAACATTCTCATACAATTCATCCTCCTTTTCCCGATTTTCCCGCAGACAGCAAAGCTCCTCCACGGTGGTGCCAAATACTTCCGCCATCCGGTAAGCCAACATTAAAGAGGGGCTGTACCGCTCTCCTTCAATGGAAATGATGGTGCGGGCGGAAACGTGAACCAACTTTGCCAGCTGCTGTTGGGTCATACCGCTGGCAACGCGAAACTGCCGTACCTTTGTTTTCATGGGCCCGCCTCCCAGAAAGTGAAGTTTGCTTCCTGTGAAGCTAACTTCATTTTATCATTTCCGCTCCCTATCGTCAAGGTGGCAGCTCCGCCAGCAGCAGAGAAATTTTCCTTTCCAATCCCGATCAAACCAACAAACCAGCGGTGAAGTTCAGCAAATAACCACAAATGCTGTCATTCCAAGAGGATCATAGGCAGGCTGCTCCCTCAAGAAGCGTCAAAAACATCAGCACATTCCCCGGCGCAGCCGCTCAAGCAGTCTGGAATCACGGATCGTTTTCCAAAAGCCATTTATTTTCCTTTTTTCTCATTCTCCAAAAGAAACCCTTTTGCCCTCGCCGGCGGCGACAAGGGCCCGATTTCCCAAAGGCATTATAAAAACGGGGCGCGGCTTTTCGGAAAGAAAAACCACACCCTATTTTTATTTTGTAATCATAGGTTTTTCGCTCAAAAAGGATCTCGATCCATTTTCAACTCAGGGAACCAGAAAAACTTCCTGCTCCCCAGGACCCACACTGTAACAGGCCAGCACGCTGCCGTCTTCCAGGGCCGCCAGCGTCTTCATGGAGGCGGCGTACTGGATCGTGACCGACACCCCGGTGTCATGAACGCTGCCGTCGGTGACGCTCATCCGCCACAGATGCTGAGCCGCGTTTTCGGCTTTATAGTCCCGGTCTCTGGCAACAAAGGCGGCGTTATGTTCCCCGGCCACCCAGTCGCTGACGCTTAAAGCGGAGGCATCCAGGTCCAGCTTCCACCGCTGTCCCGCGGCAAAGGAGTAGAAGGAGATCTCCACCGGCTCCATGGTGTCGTCAAACTGGGTCAGAGCCAGTCCCTTGTCTCCCACCTGCTGTACATCCCACTGGGCGCCATCCAGCACCGTGACTTCTCCCCCATCCGTGGGCGCCAGGACGATTTGGGCAAGACGCTCATAGCCGCTGACATGGGCCATGGCTCCTTTTCCTCCATCCAGAAAGACGGGCCCGCTCTGGTATCCCATGGTCCCAAATTTCCCGGAATCGGTCAGCTCATTTTCCCTCAGGCACAGGATTTCCCCCGTCTCCTGGTCCAGCAGCTGCAGGCCCTGGGCGTCGCAGTAAAGCCAGTAACGCAGATCCGCCGTCACATCATAACCGCTGAAATGGGCCTCCGGGCTTTCCCAGTCCGCCCCTTCCGCCTTCTGGATCC
>CASFXA010000127.1 GCA_949298535.1 uncultured Oscillospiraceae bacterium | reverse complement strand
TGATGGAGGACGCCGGACGGGGCTACCGCCGGGTGGTGGCTTCCCCCATGCCCCGGCGCATTGTGGAGATCGATCAGGTGAGGCAGCTGTGGGACCACAGCATCGTCATCACCTGCGGCGGAGGCGGCGTGCCGGTGGTGGAGAACCCGGATGGAACCCTGGAAGGGGTGGCTGCGGTCATTGACAAGGACTTCGCCGCCGAACTGCTGGCCCAACAGGTGGGAGCGGATGTGCTGATGATCCTCACCGAGGTGGAGAAGGTAGCCATCAACTGGGGCAAGCCCAACCAGCAGAATCTGGACCATGTCTCCCTCTACCAGGCGGCCCGGTATGTGGAGGAAGGTCATTTCGCTCCCGGCTCCATGCTGCCCAAGATCGAGGCGGCGATGAAGTTTGTCCGGGACAATCCTGACAAAAAGGCCATCATCACCTCCCTGGATAGGGCCATTGAGGCCCTGGAGGGAAAGACGGGTACTGTGGTGACCTTTGCGTAAGATGGAGGAGGAATGAACTGTGCGGTGCGGGGCGGCGGACCGGGAGCTGATCCATCGGGTGTGTTCCCGGAGGAAACTGGATTGCAGGGTGGTGGGCGTCTACCGAAAGGCGGCCAATCTCCTGGACCCGGAAGGGAGAATCATTACCGCTGTCCTCCATCGCCCTGAGCCGGTTCCCGGCGGTTTTTCCCTCCTTCTGCCGGAGGAGACGCCATGGCTGGAGAGCCTGAAAACCCTTTGCCTGTGCTGGGAAGGGGAGGAAGCTCCCGGAATCCTTTCCATGGATGAGCGCACCCGGGAGGTGGACTTTACCCTTCCCCCGGCGGAGGCGGCAGCCTGTCCCAGGCAGACACAGGTGCTTGCAAACTTTTTGGCGGAGCATTGTCCTCCAGGAGGAATTGCTTCCCTGCTGGAGCAGGGGGGATGGAGTTGTATTCCCCCACGGGAGCCGGCTGATGGTGACAGAGGGGGAGAGGTACTGGCAAACTTTCTGGAGCGTTTGTCCGCCGGGACATTGACGCCTGAAACCCCCATTCTGGGGCTGGGGATCGGGCTGACCCCCTCTTCCGACGACTTTGTACTGGGGCTGCTGGCGGTTTTCCACCGGTACGGCAATCCCTTGGGGAAAAGGGTGGAGGCCTGTGTCCGGCGGCAGCTGTCCGGCACCACGCCGGTCAGTGCTGAGATGCTCCGGGGCGGTCTGGAAGGCCGGTATCCCCTTTACATCTCCCGGCTGCTGAAGGAGCTGGAACAGGGCGGGATATTGTCCCGGGGGGTGCTGGAAGAGTTCCTGGAACATGGCCACTCCTCGGGGACGGATCTGCTCTATGGAATTCTGTGGGGGATGAAGTTGGCGATGGCCCGCGAAAGCTCTTGCCCAAATTGGTTCTGAACAGGCGAGCCTCTCCCCTTGACTGCTGTCAGCGGATGGCCTGTCCCCAACCCGCTGTTTTATAAATTCATCAAGGAGCCTGCATTTTTCCATCTGGACGTCAGGTTCTGAAATTGCAAAGGGGCCCGGAGAGAAATCAATCTCTCCGGGCCCCGAAACTTTTGCGGCGATTCCATTATTCAATGGTGATGGACTGGGTGGAAGGCAGCTCCTTCTTGGCCTTGGGCAGGGTCAGGTTCAGAATGCCGTCCTGATAGGAGGCTTTGATCCCGGCGCTGTCGATGCCGCTGATGTCAAAACTTCTGGAGTAGCTGCCGAATCTCCGCTCCTTGCGGACATAGTTCTTTTCCTTGACGTTCTGCTCCTCTTTGTGCTGAGCGGAAACGGTGAGGAAGCCGCCGCTGACCTGGATGGAAATATCTTCCTTCTTAAAGCCAGGCAGCTCTGCCTCCAGCAGGTAGTGATCCCCCTGGTCCTGAATATCGGTGCGGAACTGGCACACGCTGTTTTCGCCGTTGCCGAAGAAGCCCCGCTCCATCCGGTCCAGGGTACGGAACATATCCCGGAAGCTGTCGTTACTGTTTTCAAAAGGCATAAGACCAAACATATAAACTCCATTTCTCCGCCGCCTGAAAAAATTTTTTGATGTTCCGCCGGCCCCGGCGCGGGAGGACTGACGGGTAAAATTTATTTGTGGTTATCCCTTATACTGTGCCCAGGGGAGAACAAATGAGGCACATACGGTTCACCTTCCTTGCAGGTCTTCCTCCGGATTTCCCGGAGGTTTTCTGTTCCTTTGAACAATTATGATTATAGTGCGGGTCTGTTACAAAACAAGGGTGGAAAGATGAATGAACTGTTAATTTTAGCACTCTATACATGAGAGTGCTAAACAACTGATGTAGGCTCCCTGTTATCCCCCAATGAAGGGGAAAAGCCGGGGTCGGTCAATATTTGTTCATACTTTTTGAGGGCGGGTATGGTATACTATTACGTATATGTTGGCGTGAGTGGAGAAAAGGAGGCTGCTGTGATGGCGTATTCTGAAGCTCAAAAACGGGCTACAGCCAGGTACAATGCCCGGACCTATGACCGCATCGAGATTAAGGTCCCCAAAGGGGAGAAGGAGCGCATCTCCCAGGCGGCGCAGCGCCAGGGGAAGAGCCTCAACGCTTACATTGTTTCCCTCATCAAACAGGATCTGGAAGGGGAAGACGCGGAAAATTTCCGCAGCCACCGGGACCGGGTGGTGCTGGAGGACTGATTGTCCAATCAAACTGGAAGTGAGGCGCTGATTTATGGCGATCTATTTGGTGCTGCTGGCCTTTCTGGGCGGCGGCGGTTGGCTGATGTGCGACCACATCGGCGGGAAAAAGATGGAAAGGGCCTATTTGCTCCTTTCCGGCGCTGCTTTTGTGGCCATCGCCACGCTGCGTTATTCCATCGGCTTCGATTATTTCAGCTATCAGACAATTTTTGAGGATATTTCCGCTTTGGGCGGCTGGAAAGAAACGCTGGAATACGGCGCCAGTTATCCCCTTTTCGCCCTGCTCAACTGGCTGGTGGCGTCGGCGGGAGGCAGCTATCGG
>CASFXA010000126.1 GCA_949298535.1 uncultured Oscillospiraceae bacterium | reverse complement strand
TATGAGCAGTGGGCGGAGAAAACGCTGGAGCGATGCTGGAAGCTGGGTTGCCAGGTGCTGACGCCGGACAGCCCCCAATATCCCGCCCGCCTGCGCAATATTTACAGTTTTCCCGCCGTATTATATGTGCTGGGAGAGCTGGGAGAGATAGACGAACAGCCGGCCATTGCTGTTGTCGGCACCCGCAAATGCACCGATTATGGCCGTCGTGTGGCGGAGGAGCTGAGCTGGGAATTGGCCCGCCGGGGCGTCGCCATTGTCAGCGGTCTGGCTTTGGGCATTGATTCCATCAGTCAGGAAGCTGCCCTGAAAGCGGGAGGCCGCACCATTGCGGTGCTGGGCAACGGCATCGACACCGTTTATCCAGCCCAGCACCGTTCCCTCCACAAGGCCATTCTGGACCATGGGGGAGCGGTGGTATCGGAGTATCCTCCAGGGGAAGGCGCTCAGCCTTTTTTCTTTCCCCTGCGCAACCGGATTATCTCCGGCTTGTCCCTGGGCGTTGTGGTGGTGGAGGGGACGCGACACAGCGGTTCGCTTATCACCGCCGGCCACGCCGTCACCCAGAACCGGGATGTATTCGCGGTGCCGGGCAGTATCTATTCTCCCCAGTCCGCCGGACCCAACTGGCTCATCGGTCAGGGGGCGCTGCCGGTGAGCAGCTGGGAGGAAATTCTGGCTCAGTATCCCTGGATCACCTTTTCTGAGCCAAAGGAGCAGCCTCCGCTGCAAATTTCGTTTGATAATCCCACGCCAAGTGTATATAATGGACAGAAGGGAGCTTCCAGCCGTCCCCAGAAGCAGAAAAAGACCTGTGGGAGCGAAGCGCCAAGGGGAGGGAAGACAGAAGCCCCTTCCTATCTCACCGAAAACCAGCGCAGGATCTTTGAACTGCTGGGGGAGGAGCCGGTTTCCGCCGACATGATGGTGGAGCAAACGGGGCTTCCTGTTCCAGTGGTGTTGGCTAATTTGACCCAACTGGAAATTTTTGGTTTGGTCAGGACCCATCCCGGCAGACGCTTCAGCCGTTAGAGCTGGAATGAAAACAGAAAAGCCTTTTTCCCGGAGCAAGCCGGCAGAAACGCTGGCCAAAGGCCCCTGAGGCCAGGCTTTGGGAGAAATGACATTCCGGTTTTCAGACAGCCCGAAGGGGAAGTTTTTGCGGGGAGTCTGCTGAAGAATTTTATTTTTTCAGCAGGAGCAGACTTGCATATCTTAATTAATAGGTAGGTTATGAAATGTCAAAACTTGTGATCGTTGAGTCGCCGGCCAAGGCGAACACCATCAAAAAATATCTGGGCAGCGGTTATGAGGTAATGGCCTCCATGGGCCATGTCCGGGATCTGCCCAAAAGCAAGTTGGGTGTGGATGTGGAGAACCACTTCCAACCCAAATATGAGCCCATCAAGGGCAAGGAAGATTTGATTAAAAAGCTGAAATCCGCCGCCAAAAAGAGCGAAACCGTCTATCTAGCCACCGACCCGGACCGGGAAGGAGAGGCGATCTCCTGGCACCTGGCAGAGATTTTGGGAGTGGATACCAACCAGCCCAACCGGGTCACCTTCAATGAGATCACTCGTACCGGCGTTAAAAACGGTATGGATCACCCCCGGAAGCTGGATATGCAGCTGGTGGACGCCCAGCAGGCCCGCCGGGTGCTGGACCGGATTGTGGGCTATAAGATCAGTCCTTTCCTGTGGAAAAAGATCCGTCCCCGTCTTTCCGCCGGACGGGTGCAGTCTGTGGCGGTGCGGATGATTGTGGACCGGGAGGAAGAGATCCGCACCTTCAAACCGGAGGAATACTGGTCCATTGACGCCATGCTTTCCCGTACCGAGGGCAAACGGGAGGAGAAAAAGCCTTTTCCCGCCAAATATTATGGCGCTGCCGGCAAAAAAAAGGAAATTAAGAGCCAGGATCAGGCGGAAGCTATTTTGGCGGAGATCAAAGATACCCCTTTCACGGTTTCCAACATCAAAAAAGGCGTGCGGAAAAAGTCTCCCGCTCCGCCCTTTATCACTTCTACCCTCCAGCAGGAAGCTTCCCGGCGTCTGAGCTATCAGGCCAAGCGAACCATGAAGGTGGCCCAGGAGCTGTACGAAGGTGTGGAGATCGACGGCCTGGGGGCGGTGGGTCTGATTACCTATATGAGAACCGACTCTCTGCGTATTTCTGATGAGGCGCTGGCGGAGGCGGATAAATATATCCGCGTTACCTATGGGGAAGCCTACGCGCTGTCCAAGCCCCGGGTGTTCAAGACCAAGAAGAACGCCCAGGACGCCCATGAGGCCATCCGTCCCACCATGATCGAGCTGGCCCCGGAGAAGGTGAAGGCCAACCTGACAGCGGAGCAATATAAACTGTATAAACTGATCTGGGAGCGTTTTATCGCCAGCCAGATGGCAAACGCTCTGCTGGATACTGTCTCTGTGGATATTTCTGCTGGCAAACATCTGTTTAAGGCCTCTGGCTTCAATGTAAAGTTTGATGGCTTTACAGTATTGTATACCGAGTCCACCGATGGCAATGAGGAGGGAGGAGGTCGTCTGCCTACCCTCACGGAAGGGGAGCAGCTGGCGGTCAACGAATTGAAACCCAATCAGCATTTCACCCAGCCGCCGCCCCGGTACACCGAGGCTTCCCTGATTAAGGAGCTGGAGGAGAACGGGATTGGCCGTCCCAGCACCTATGCCACCACCCTGTCCACCATCCAGACCAGAGGCTATGTGGAACGGGAGCAGAAGGCGCTCAAGCCCACCGCCCTGGGTGAAGTGACCACCAAGCTGATGGAGGAGCAGTTCCCCAAGATCGTGGATGCCGCCTTTACCGCCGACATGGAGAGCAAGCTGGACCAGGTGGAAGACGGCGAAGTGGACTGGGAGAAGATGATGGAGGATTTCTACCAGGACTTTGACGCCACCCTCAAACAGGCGGAAAAGAACATGGACGGCACCCGGATGAAGGTGCCGGATGAGGAGACCGATGTGGTCTGCGAGCTGTGCGGCCGGAAGATGGTCATCAAACATGGCCGCTTCGGCAAATTCCTGGCCTGTCCCGGTTTCCCTGAGTGCCGCAACACCAAGAAGCTGGTGCAGGAGACCCCCGGCACCTGCCCTGTCTGCGGCAAGCGGGTGCTGGCCAAAAAGTCCAAGGCGGGCAGAGGCTATTATGGCTGCGAGGACAATCCCAAATGCGGCTTTATGACCTGGGATACCCCCCTGGCGGACAAGTGCCCCAAATGCGGTTCCACTCTGTTCCGCACCAGCGGAAAGGTCAAGAAGGTCCACTGCCTCAAGGAAGGCTGCGGCTACGAAAAGGGAGCGGACGAGGAATGAAGCAGGTAACGGTCATCGGTGGCGGTCTTGCCGGCTGTGAGGCCGCGTGGGCTTTGGCCGGCAGCGGTATTCCGGTGCTGCTCAAGGAGATGAAGCCTCAGCGGTACAGCCCTGCCCACAAAAATCCCGGTTTGGGGGAGCTGGTCTGCTCCAATTCCCTCAAAGCCACCCGACTGATTTCCGCTGCGGGGCTGCTGAAAGAAGAGATGCGCCTGATGGGTTCCCTGGTGCTTGCCTGCGCCGGGGAAACCGCTGTTTCCGCCGGAGGAGCGTTGGCGGTGGACCGGGAGAAGTTTTCCGCTTTGATGACGGAGAAAATTACCGCCCATCCCCTCATCACCGTGGAGCGGGAAGAGGTGACGGAGCTGCCGGCGGAAGACCCAGTGATCGTGGCCACCGGCCCCCTCACTTCCCAGGCTCTTTCCGACGCCATCGGCAAGGTGTGTGGGGAGCGATACCTCAGTTTCTATGACGCCTCGGCGCCCATTGTCACCTATGAGTCTTTGGACCATGAAAAGACCTTTTTCGCCACCCGGTACGAGCGGGGGGACGCGGATTACATCAACTGCCCTTTCACCCAGGAGGAATATGAGCGGTTTTATGAAGCTCTTGTTACCGCCAAAACAGTGGAATTAAAACCCTTTGAGCGGGAATATTTTAAGGTGTATGAAGGCTGTATGCCCATTGAGGTGATGGCCAAAAGGGGAAAAGATACCATACGCTTTGGTCCCATGCGCCCGGTGGGTATCAAGGACCCCCGCACCGGCAAACGACCCTGGGCCAATCTCCAGCTGCGGCGGGAGAACAACGAGGGAACTTTGTATAATATCGTGGGTTTCCAGACCAATCTCCTGTTTCCGGAACAGAAGCGGGTGTTTTCCATGATTCCCGGTCTGGAACAGGCGGAGTTTGCCCGGTATGGGGTGATGCACCGGAACACGTTTTTGGATTCTCCCCGTCTGTTGGACGGCACCTTCCGGCTGAAAGCCCGGCCCGGACTGCGCTTTGCGGGACAGATCACCGGTGTGGAAGGTTATATTGAGTCAGCGGTCAGCGGCATTGTGGCAGGCAGGAGCCTGGCGGTGGAGCTGCGGGGCGGACAGGCTCCGGTGCCTCCGGCGGAAACCATGACCGGCGCTTTGTGCCGGTATATCAGCAATCCCGGAGTGGTGGATTTCCAGCCCATGGGCAGCAATATGGGGATCCTGCCGGCGTTGCCGGAGCATATCCGAAGCAAGGAGCAGCGGTATCAGGCGCTGGCCCAGCGGGCTCTGGAGCGGATGAAGGAATACTGTGAACAAACGGCTCTGTAAAGGAGCTTTCAGGAAGGAAGTTATGGAGCGATGAAGATCATTGTGGACGCTTTCGGCGGGGATCACGCCCCGGTGGAAATCATAAAGGGCTGCCGTCAGGCTGTTGACGAGCTGGGGGTGGAGATCCTCCTCACCGGCGATGAGGAAAAGATCAAAGCCGCCGCCCGGGAAAATCAGGTGGATCTGAAGGGGATGGAAATTGTCCATGCCCCCGACGTCATGCCGGTGGAGGAGGAGCCCACCAAGCTCCTCAAGCAGTACAGCAATTCCTCCATGTGCAAGGGATTTCAGCTGCTGGCGGAAGGGGCGGGGGACGCCTTTGTAAGCGCCGGCAGCACCGGAGCGCTGGTGGTGGGCGGTTCTCTCATCGTCAAGCGGATCAAGGGGATCAAGCGGGCCATGATCGGCACCGTCATTCCCAGCCAAACCGGCTGTTATATGCTGGCGGATTCCGGGGCCAACTCTGAGTGCCGTCCCGAGATGCTCCGTCAGTTTGCCATGATGGGCTCCATCTACATGAACCGGGTCTACGGGGTGGAAAATCCCCGGGTAGGTTTGGTCAACATTGGCACCGAGGACAGCAAGGGCACCGATCTGCAGGTGGAGACCAACCGCCTGCTTCGGGACAGCCACCTCAACTACATCGGCAACATTGAGCCCCGGGAGATTCCTCTGGGCGGCTGTGATGTGGCGGTGTGCGACGGCTTCACCGGAAATGTGCTGCTGAAGATGGTGGAAGGCATGGGCAAGATGTTCCAAAACGAGCTGAAGGGCATCTTCCTGACCAATTTTGCCACCAAGCTGGGAGCGGTGCTGGTAAGCGGTCAGCTGAAGGAATTCAAGAAAAAGTTTGACTATAAGGAACATGGCGGCGCCATGCTCATGGGCGCCCGGAAACCGGTCATCAAGGCCCATGGCTCCTCCGACGCCAAGGCCATCAAGAACGCCATCCGCCAGGCCAAACGGTGCTGCGACGGCGACATCATCAAGGGCATCGAGGAAGGACTGGCAGCGATGGAGGCCGCTCAGGCTGAGGCGGCCCCTGTTTCCCGGCAGGACTGATAAAGGAGGAACACCCGTGTCTCTGGAAGAACGTATCCAATATACCTTTAAAAACCCCCAATACCTGCGGCGGGCGCTGACCCATTCCTCCTATTCCAATGAATCCAAGGATAAGCCGGAAAGCAATGAACGGATGGAGTTTCTGGGGGACGCCATTTTGTCCCTGGCGGTGTCGGATTATATTTTCCACCGCTATCATCTGGACGAAGGGGATCTGACCCGGATCCGGGCAGGGATCGTTTGCGAGAAATCCCTGTTCCGCTTCGCCCAGGAGATTCAGCTGGGAGAGGAACTGCTGCTGGGCAAAGGGGAGGAGCAGATGGGAGGGCGCAATCGTGCTTCCATCGTCTCCGACGCTTTTGAGGCCCTGATCTGCGCCATCTACCTGGACGGCGGCTTTGAGCCCGCCCGGGAATTCATTCTCCGCTTTGCCACAGAGGAGCTGGAGCGAAGCACCCGTCACGCCTTTGTAGACTATAAAACCATGCTCCAGGAGATCATTCAGCAGAATCCGGAGGAGAAGGTCGCCTATGTCCTGGTGGGGGAGGAAGGACCAGACCACGACAAGCATTTTGAGGTGGAGGTCCGTCTCAACAGCAACGTCATCGGCAGAGGCGCTTCCCACAGCAAAAAGGGAGCCGAGCAGCTGGCGGCCAAGGAAGCCCTGGAGCTGATGGGGCAATTGAAGGGCTGACTGTGGCAGGGAGTATTCCGATTTTTGTGCCTCATGAGGGCTGTCCCCAGCAGTGCAGCTTCTGCAACCAGCGGACCATCTCCGGCAGCGGCGGGATGCCCGCCCCTGGGGAAGCGGCAGCTTTGTGCGAGACGGCGCTGGAACAACTGCCTGCCCGGGTGGGCGAGGTGGAGATCGCCTTTTTCGGCGGCAGCTTCACCGCCATCCCCAGAGAGCGGATGGCGGTGCTTTTGGAGGGGGTGCAGCCCTTTCGGGAGCATCCCAGGGTGAAGGGCATCCGGATTTCCACCCGCCCAGACGCAGTGGATGCAGAGATTCTGGATTTGTTGAAGCGTTATGGGGTCACGGCCATTGAGCTGGGAGCCCAGAGCATGGATGACCAGGTGCTGGAACTGAACCGGCGGGGCCATGACAGCGCTTCGGTGGTCCGGGCGTCCCGGCTCATCCGGTCCCGGGGCTTTTCTCTGGGGCTGCAGATGATGACTGGCCTTTACGGCAGCAGCAGGGAACAGGATCTGGAAACGGGCCGCGCCCTGGCGGCGCTGGAGCCGGACACCATGCGGATCTACCCCACGGTGGTTCTCTCCGGAACCCAGCTGGAGCGGGAGATGCGGACGGGACGGTATCATCCGCCTGGGGTGGAGGAGACAGTTCCCCTCTGCGCTGATCTGCTGGAGCTGTTTGAAGAGCGGGGAATCCGGGTGATCCGTCTGGGACTACAGGCCTCGGAGCTTTTGGAGAGCCAGGCGGTGGGAGGCTGCTTCCATCCGGCTCTGGGGGAGCTTTGTCAAAATGAACGATACTTTCGGCGGCTGCTGGCGGAAGCGGAGACGCTGGGAGAAAAACGGCTGCTTTTGCGGGTTTCCCGGCGAAAGGCGTCCCAGGTGCTGGGACAGAAGCGGCGCAATATCCGCCGGTTGGAGCAGGCGGGCTTCAGGATCACCGTGAAGACGGCGGATCAGCTCCAGGATTACAGGTTGGAAGTGGAGGCGCACCATTGAAATTAAGGGCCATTGAATTACAGGGCTTCAAGTCTTTTGCGGACCGGACCAAACTGACCTTTGAGGACGGCATCACGGCGGTGGTGGGCCCCAACGGCAGCGGAAAAAGCAACGTCAGCGACGCGGTCAAATGGGTGTTCGGCGAGCAGTCCAGCAAATCCCTTCGGGGCACCAAAATGGAGGATGTGATTTTCGGCGGCACGCAAAACCGCAAGCCTCAGGGTTATGCCTGGGTGTCCCTGACCATCGATAACAGTGACCGGACCATTGAGATCGACAGCGATGAGGTCATCATCACCAGAAAACTGTATCGCAGCGGCGAAAGCGAGTATTTGATTAACGGCAATCCGGTGCGTCTGCGGGATATTCATGAAATTTTTATGGATACCGGCCTGGGTCGGGACGGTTATTCCATCATCGAGCAGGGCAAGATCGCGGAGATCGTCAGCGCCAAAAGCACTCAGCGGCGGGAAATTTTTGAGGAAGCCGCCGGGATTTCCAAGTTCCGTTACCGCAAAGGGGAAGCGGAGCGCCGCCTGGAGCAGGCGGAAGAGAATCTGGTGCGCCTGCGGGACATCATGGGAGAGCTGGAGGGGCGGGTGGCCCCGCTGAAGGCCCAGTCGGACAAGGCCCAACAGTTTCTGGTGCTGGCCCAGGAGAAGAAATCCCTGGAGATTTCCCTGTGGCTGGAAAAGATGGACAAGCTGCGGGAGCAGCTGCGGGAGCTGGAGGACAAGCTGCTGATCGCAAAGCGGGACCGGGCCTCCGCTCAAAGCCGTCTGGATGAGATTGAAGCAAAATTGGAGGAGAACACCAGCCGCCAGCAGGACTGCACCATTTATATGGACCGCAAGCGGACGGAGATCAAGGAGCTGGAGGATCGTCTGGCCAATGCCCGTACGGACATCGCTGTCAAGGAGAACGACATTGTACATAATGACGTTTCCATAGAGAGCATCCGTCAGGAGCTGAAAAACAGCGCCGCTGCGGCGGACCAGGCGGAGCAGCAGCTGGCTTTACGGGAAGAGGAGCTGACGCAGCGCCGTGGGCAGCTGACAGAGGAACGGGAGAATCTGGAGCTGCTGCGGGAAACTGCCCGGCAGCAGCGGGAGCAGATTCAGCTGTCCACCAAGCGCATGGAAGCGCTGGAGCTGCAAAGAACCCAGATGCAGGAGGAGATCGCCCGGGCCCGGGTTTCCAGTGAAACGGCTGCCACGCTGGCCCAGGAAACGTTGTCCCGGCTGGAGGCTCTCCGCAGCCAGTCCCAGGAGAAGGACGAAGGGTTGCTGCGCCTGCGCCGGGAGCAGCAGGAAAACAAGCAGTTTATAGAGGAGCTTCAGGAGCGCATCCAGGGGTTAAACAACACCCGCAGCGGTTACGAGTATAAACTTTCCGGGCGAAAAGAGAAGATCGCCCAGCTGGAAGCCCGCCAGCGGAGCCTGGAAAAGGCGGCGGGAGAAAAGCTCCAGCGGGCCCAGGTCCTCACCGATATGGAGCGGAGCATGGAGGGTTTTTCCGGCAGCGTCAAGATGGTGATGAAGGCCGCCGGTTCCGGCGCTCTGCGGGGGGTGGAAGGCCCTCTTTCCTCCCTGATTCAGGTGGATCAGCAGTATGCCACCGCCATTGAGATCGCCATGGGAGCCGCCATGCAGAACATTGTGGTGGCGGATGAAAGCGTGGCAAAACGGGCCATCTCCCTGCTGGTGGAGCGGAAGGGCGGACGGGCCACCTTCCTGCCGGTGAGCACCATCCGGGGCAATCAGTTGAAAGAGCCATCTTTGGAGACAAAGGAGGGCTACATTGACGTGGCGGCCCGGCTGGTCCGTTGCCAGGACCGGTACCGGTCCATTGTGGATTGGGTGCTGGGGCGGATCATCATCGCGGAGGACCTGGATGCCGCCATCGCCATCGGGAAAGCCTCCGGCAGCCGTTACCGGGTGGTCACTTTGGACGGTCAGGTGGTCAACGCAGGCGGTTCCCTCACCGGTGGATCGGTGGGCCGCAGCGGCAATATCCTCAGCAGGAAGAATGAAATTGACCGCCTCAATGCTGAGGCAAAGGAAATCGCCGCCCAGTCCGATGAGCTGGAGGAGCAGCTGTCAGCGGCCCGGAAGGAGATCGCTTCCATTGAGGCCCTTTTGGCCGGGGTGGACGGCGAGGCCCGCACCGCCGGAGAAGACCTGATTCAGGCATCGGCAGAGGACAAGCGCCTGTCCATGAGCATCTCCGAGGCGGAGGAGCGGGGCAGACAGGCGGCAAAGGAGTTTGACCAGCTGACCGCCCGGATGGAGACCCTCAAGGAACAGGGGGTCAGCTCCGGGGACCTGGTGCGCCAAATGGAGCAAAGCCGGGATCAGCTGTCGGCCCAGCTGTCCGAGGCTCAGGAAGAGCGGGAGACACTGACCCGCGCCCAGGAGGGGACCGGGGAAAAGATCACTGCCGGTCAGGTGCGTCTGGCGGAGCTGGAAAAGGATTGTCAGATGGCCCAAAGCGCTTTGGATACCCTTCGGCAGCAGAAGGAGGGGAGCGCCGCCAAAAAGGAAGAATTGCTGGAACGGAGCAAGGCTCTGGAGGAGGCGAGCGCCCGCATCCGGGAGGAAATCGCTGCCATTCAGGAGATGACCGGCAGCGGGCAGCAGCTGATTGAAGAGAAAAACCAGGAGATTCAGCAGAAACTGATGGAACAACAACAGTTTGAACAGCAGGCCACCCTTCTTCGGCAGGAGGAGCGGGACGCCACTGTCCAGCGGGAGGCCGCGGCAGGGGAACAGGGCAGGCTGGAAGAGCGGAGCCGTTCTGTTTCTGCCGACCACGACGCCCTGGCCTCCAAGCTGTGGGAGGAGTATGAGCTGACCCGGAGCGAAGCGGCGGACCAGGCCATCCCCCTGGAGGACAGCGCTGCCGCTCAGCGGCGTTTGGGAGAGCTGCGCAGCCGGATCAAGGCTCTGGGCAGCGTCAATCTTTCAGCCATTGAGGAATACAAAGAGATCGCTCAGCGGTACGAGTTTATGAAGGCCCAGATCGAGGATGTGGAACGGTCCAAAGGGGAACTGACCCGAATGATTACCCAATTGGCAGTTCAAATGACCACCATCTTCCAGGATAAGTTTGCCGCCATCAACCGCAATTTCGCGTTGATTTTCGAGGAGTTGTTCGGGGGCGGCAAGGGGGAACTGAAGCTGACTGATCCCACCGACGCCCTGGAAAGCGGCATCGATATTTTTGTCCAGCCTCCGGGCAAGATAATCAAGAATCTTTCCGCCCTTTCCGGCGGCGAGCAGGCTTTTGTGGCAATCTGCATTTATTTTGCCATTCTCAAGGTCAGTCCGGCCCCCTTCGTCCTGATCGATGAGATTGAGGCGGCGCTGGACGACGTCAATGTAAGCAAATTTGCCGCCTATCTCCGGCGGATGACTGACCGGACCCAGTTTATTTCCATCACCCACCGCCGGGGCACCATGGAGGAAGCGGATGTGCTCTACGGCGTTACCATGGAGGAGGAGGGGGTCTCCAAGCTGCTGCGTTTGAACGTCAGCGAGCTGGAGCAGAAGCTGAATCTGAAACTATAAGGAAGAAGGAGCGGACCAATGGGATTTCTGAGTTTTCTGACCAAAGGGCTGAAAAAAACCCGGAACAACCTGTCCATGCAGATCGACAGTTTTTCTGGCAAGATCACTGAGGAGACCTTGGAGGAGTTGGAAGAAATTCTCATCCTCTCGGATGTCAGCGTAGCCACCGCCGGAAAGATTTGTTCCATGCTGGGGGCAAAGCTGAAAAAGAAGGAGATCCGCTCCGATAATCTCCGCAGTCATTTGCGGGATGTGATCGTAGAGCTCCTTTCTCCCGATGAGGAGCTGGATCTGAGCGGAAAACCGGCGGTGATTCTGATGGTGGGGGTCAACGGTGTAGGAAAGACCACCACCATCGGCAAGCTGACCCACTATTTGCAGCAGCAGGGAAAGACGGTGCTCATGGGCGCCGCCGACACCTTCCGGGCCGCCGCCGGAGAGCAATTGGAGATTTGGGCCCAGCGGTGCGGCTGTCAGATCGTCCGCCACGCCGAGGGGGCGGATCCTGCCGCGGTGGTGTTTGACACCATTTCCGCCGGTAAGGCCCGTGGGGTGGATGTGATCCTGTGCGATACCGCCGGACGGCTCCACAACAAGAAAAATCTCATGGATGAGCTGGAAAAGATGGGACGGGTGATTGCCCGGGAGGCTCCGGACAGCTCCAAGGAGGTGCTGCTGGTGCTGGACGCCACCACCGGCCAGAATGGCCTCAATCAGGCCCGGCTTTTTGCCCAGGCCTGCGGCGTCACTGGCATTGTCCTGACCAAGCTGGACGGCACCGCCAAGGGCGGCGTGGTTATTTCCATCCGGGACCAGCTGGGGCTGCCCATCAAGTTTGTGGGGGTGGGGGAGCAGATGGACGACCTCAAACCCTTCTCCGCCTGGGAATATGCCACGGCGCTGTTGTTTGAGGAGGGGGAAGAATGAAGATCATTATTGCCACCCGCAATGCCCACAAGCTGCGGGAATTTGACCGGATCCTGGCCCCGCTGGGTTATGAAGTGATTGGTCAGGAGGCAGTTTGCCCTGGTATCGAGGTGGAGGAAGATGGCGTTACCTTCGCTGAGAACGCGGAAAAAAAGGCCCGGGTAATTTTTGAACGAACCGGCCTGCCCACCGTGGCGGATGATTCCGGGCTGTGCGTAGACGCCCTGGACGGCGCGCCGGGGGTTTGGTCCGCCCGTTATGCAGGGGAGGGCCATGACGACGCCGCCAACAACCGCAAGCTGCTCCGGGAGCTGGAAGGCGTGCCCATGGAGCGGCGGACGGCCCGCTTTGTCAGCGCCATCTGTTGCGTGCTGTCCGAGAGGGAGGTCATCCGCTGCGAGGGCACTTGCGAGGGGCGGATCGCCTTTGCGCTTCAGGGGGACAATGGCTTTGGCTATGATCCCCTGTTTCTGGTGGGGGAGGAGAGCTTCGCCCAGTTGGATGGAGAGCGGAAAGACGCCATCAGCCATCGGGGAAACGCCCTGCGTCAGTTCAGCTGCCTGATGCAGAAGCGCCAGGCAGGATAAAGGGCTCTTTATCAAAGAAGTCAAGCCAGAATATTTGCCGGGAAAATAATAAGAGATGGATTAAAAGGAGAAATGAACTTGCTTACATCCAAACAGCGGGCGAAGCTGCGCAGCCTCGCCAATACGATGGAGACTATTTTGCAGATTGGCAAGGGAGGCATCAACGACCAGCTGGTCAAACAGGTGAACGATGCCCTGACCGCCCGGGAGCTGATTAAACTCCATGTTCTGGAAACCGCTCCTGAGTCCCCCAGAGAAGCTGCGGGGATTTTGGCGGAAGCCACCAATTCCGACCCGGTCCAGGTGATCGGCCGGCGGGTGGTGCTGTATCGGCGCAATGAAAAAGAGCCTGTGATCCAGCTGGATTAAGGGGAAGGGAAACGGCGAACTGACTGAGCAGGGAGAAGGACCAGCTTTTTCCGCTCCAGGTCCCGGCGCTTCCCCCTGGGGGGAGGTTGGGACAGGCCGGAATCCCGTTTTCCTGACAAGAGGCGACACGAACGAACTGTTTGCAGAAATGAAAGAGAGGGCGGACCACGGCGGTTGACAGCCGGTCACCCTCAGGGAGGGAAAGGAATTCCATGGCGTCTATCGTTGTATACGGAGGCAGCTTCAACCCGATTCACAACGGTCATTTGGGAATCTGCCGCTGGGCAAAGGATCGCTTTGGCGCGGATCAGGTATTGCTGATCCCGGCGGCTTATCCGCCCCATAAGGAGGCGCCGGATCTGGCGTCCGGAGAGGATCGGGCGGCGATGTGCCGCCTGGCGGCAGAGGATTTGCCCTGGCTGTCGGTGGAGGAGTTTGAGCTGCGCCGGGGAGGAAAAAGTTATACGGTGGACACCATCAGCTACCTCAGACAGCAGTATCCCGGGGATCAGCTGCTGCTGATGATCGGAACCGATATGTTTCTCACCTTCCGGCAGTGGCGGCGCTGGCAGGAGATCGGGAAGATGGCCCGGCTGCTGGTAGCTTCCCGGCATCAGGATGATCTGGAACAGCTGAAAGCCCAGCAGCGGAGTCTGGAGGCGGATGGCGTTCAGTCCATCCTGATGGAAAATCCCGTGGAGGAGCTTTCTTCCACCCAGGTGCGGCAGCAGCTGCGGGAGACCCGGGAATGTGACCGGATTCCCCCGGCGGTGCTGGCCTATATCCGGGCGCATGAGCTGTATCGTGGTCCCTATGATCTGGAACAGCTGCGGGAGCTGGTGCGCCCTCTCCTGAGTGATTATCGCTTCCACCATACCCTCTGCGTGGAGCAGCAGGCGGTTCATTTGGCGCAGCTGTACGGGGAGGACCCCAATCTGGCGGCGGCAGGAGGCATCCTTCATGACGCCTGCAAGAACATGGACAAGGATGTTTTATTGCAAATGGTGCTGGAGTCTGGTATAATAAATGAAATCCAGTTCCGGCAGCAGCCTCAGCTGCTTCACAGCTATGCCGGAGCGGTTTACATCCAGAAGCAGTGGGGCATTACCGATCAGCGCCTGGTGGGCGCGGTGCGGTACCATACTACCGCCCGGAAAGGGATGACCCTGCTGGAAAAGATCGTTTATCTGGCGGACCTCACCTCAGCGGACCGGCACTATCCTGATGTGGAGCAGATGCGGCAGAGGGCGGAACGTTCCCTGGAGGATGGCGTTTACGGCGCCTTGCAGTTTATTGTGGCGGACCTGGCGGGAAGGGGAGAACTCATCTGCCGGGATACCATAGAGGCCTACAACGAATATTGCTTGAAAAAGCGTAATGGAGGATTTCAATGAATCTGACCCCTGAAGAACTCATGCGGGAGATTGTCACCGTCCTGGACCGGAAAAAGGCTTTGGACATTACAGCGCTGAAAATTGGGGAGCTGACCACCATCGGGGACTATTTTGTCATCGCTTCCGGCAGCAGCAACACCCAGGTGAAGGCGTTGGCGGACGAGGTGGAGGAACACCTGTCCAAAATGGGTCTGGAACCCAAGCGGGTGGAGGGCTATCAGTCCGCCCTGTGGATCCTGATGGATTACTATGATGTGGTCGTACACATTTTTTACAAGGAGACCCGGGAGTTTTACAGCATTGAGCGTCTGTGGTCCGACGCGCCCCGGATTGACATCGACGATCTGCTGACCGCCGATTAAAGTTGTTTTTGAGCGTCCCGCGCCAAAAGCGGGGCGAAAGAAGTATAAACACAAAAGGGTGGTATACGTTGAAGTACGATTTTAAGGAAATCGAAGCCAAATGGCAAAAGCGTTGGGACGACGAGCAGTGCTTCGCCGCTTCCAACGATTATTCCAAACCCAAGTATTACGCGCTGGTGGAGTTCCCGTACCCTTCCGGTCAGGGGCTTCATGTGGGTCATCCCCGGTCCTATACCGCGCTGGATATTGTGGCCAGAAAGCGGCGCTTGGAGGGCTATAATGTTCTGTATCCCATGGGTTGGGACGCCTTCGGTCTGCCCACCGAAAACTTTGCCATTAAAAATCACATCCATCCTGAGATCGTCACCAAGAAGAATGTGGCGCACTTCAAGGAACAGCTGAAGAGCCTGGGCCTCTCCTTTGACTGGAGCCGGGAAATCAACACCACCGACCCCAACTATTATAAGTGGACCCAGTGGATCTTCCTGCAGCTCTTCAAGAAGGGCCTGGCATATAAAAAGGAGATGTCCGTCAACTGGTGTACCTCCTGCAAGTGTGTGCTGGCCAATGAAGAGGTGGTCAACGGCGTTTGTGAGCGCTGCGGCAGCGAAGTGGTTCACAAGGTCAAGAGCCAGTGGATGCTCCGCATCACCGAGTACGCCCAGCGTCTCATCGACGATCTGGGCCTGGTGGATTACATCGACAGGGTCAAGACCTCCCAGATCAACTGGATCGGCCGCTCCACCGGCGCGGAGGTAAATTTCGGCACCACCGCCGGGGATACGCTGACAGTTTACACCACCCGTCCGGATACCCTGTACGGCGCCACCTATATGGTCATCTCCCCGGAGCATCCCTACATTGAGAAGTGGGCGGACCGCATCGGCAACATGGAAGCGGTGCGGGCCTATCAGGAGGCTTCCGCCAAGAAGTCTGATTTTGAGCGGACCGAGGTGGCCAAGGACAAGACCGGCGTTCAGCTGGAAGGGGTCCGGGGCATCAATCCTGTCAACGGCCAGGAGATTCCCATTTTTATCTCCGATTATGTTCTGATGACCTATGGCACCGGCGCCATTATGGCGGTTCCCGCCCACGACACCAGAGACTGGGAGTTCGCCAAGAAATTCGGCCTGCCCATCGTCGAGGTGGTCAAGGGGGGCAATGTGGAGGAGGCCGCCTTCACCGACTGTGAGACCGGCGTGATGGTCAATTCCGGTATCCTGGACGGCCTGAGCGTGGAGGATGCCAAAAAGAAGATCACCCAGTGGCTGGAGGAAAACGGAAAAGGTCATCCCAAGGTCAATTACAAGCTGAGGGACTGGGTCTTCTCCCGTCAGCGTTACTGGGGCGAGCCCATCCCGGTGATTTACTGCGAGAAATGCGGCTATGTTCCTCTGGACGAGAGCGAGCTGCCCCTGCGGCTGCCGGAGGTCCAGAGCTATGAGCCCACCGACAACGGCGAGTCTCCCCTGGCTCATCTGGATGATTGGGTCAACGTGGAGTGCCCCCATTGCCATGGCCCCGCCAAGCGGGAAACGGACACCATGCCCCAGTGGGCCGGTTCCTCCTGGTATTTCCTGCGGTACTGCGATCCCCACAACGACAAGGAGCTGGCTTCCAGGGAAGCGCTGGACTACTGGCTGCCGGTGGATTGGTACAACGGCGGCATGGAGCATACCACCCTGCATCTGCTCTATTCCCGGTTCTGGCATAAGTTCCTGTACGACATCGGCGTGGTGGGGACCCCTGAGCCCTACAAGAAGCGCACCAGCCACGGCATGATCCTGGGCGAGAACGGCGAAAAGATGTCCAAATCCCGGGGCAATGTGGTCAATCCTGATGCGGTGATCGATCAGTACGGCGCGGATACCATGCGTCTGTATGAAATGTTCATCGGAGACTTTGAGAAAACCGCCCCCTGGAAGACCTCTTCCATCAAGGGCTGCAAGCGCTTTTTGGAGCGTGTCTGCGGACTGTTTGATGTGATGACCGACGAAACCGGCTATTCCAGGGAGCTGGAGGGAGCTTTCCACAAGACCATCAAGAAGGTCTCCGAGGATATTGAGAATCTGAAGTTCAACACTGCCATCGCGGCGCTGATGTCTCTGCTCAATGAGATCAGCGACAAGGGCAGCATCACCCGGGACGAGATGTCCACCTTCATCACCCTGCTCAATCCCTTTGCGCCTCACCTCACAGAGGAACTCAATGAGCGGATGGGCAATACCACGCTGCTGACCTATCAGTCCTGGCCCAAGTATGATCCCGCCAAGTGTGTGGATGAACAGGTGGAAATTGTGGTGCAGATCTGCGGCAAGATTAAAGCCCGTCTGATGGTTTCCCCCGATGCTTCCCAGGAGGAAGTGAAGGCCGCAGCCCTGGAAAACGACGCTGTTCGTCAGGCGCTGGAAGGCAAGACTGTGGTGAAGGAAATCTATGTTAAAGGCAAGCTGCTGAACATTGTCGCCAAATGATCTTCCGGTTTTTTTGTTTTCCTTTGGGAATATCTCCGGTAAAGTGCTTGACACAGAGAAAGAATCTGTTGTATAATAAACGTTGTTATATCGGGTATTGCCTGATAGGTATCGTCCTGTTCACAGGTTGATATAACTCCTGCCGTGCGGCGTGGGGAGGGATAGATCAATGGCAGAAATCAGAATCAAAGAGCATGAGTCTCTGGACAGCGCCCTGCGCCGTTTTAAGAGATCCTGTGCCAAATCCGGTGTTTTGGCCGAGGTTCGCAAGAGAGAGCATTATGAGAAGCCTTCTGTAAAGCGTAAGAAGAAGTCAGAGGCTGCTCGTAAGCGCAAGTTCAAATAATTTGCGGAACAAAACAGTAGAAGCGGGCGCTGTTATGGCGTCCGCTTTTTCTCGTACAGAAAGAAATTGTGGCCTCACAAAAGGAGAGAAGACGGTGTCTATTTTTTTCCCTCACTGGGATTTCCACCGGATCTATGAGATCCCCACCGAATTTTTTCGCCTCAGGGGGGTGAAGGTGGCGCTGCTGGATGTAGACAACACCCTGACCACCCACGACAATCCAATCCCTCACGAAGAGGTTCTGGGTTGGTTGGAGCGGCAGCGGAAAGGTGGCCTGCGGCTGATGATCCTGTCCAATAACACTCAAGAGCGGGTGGCTCCCTTTGCGGAAGGACTGGGACTGGAGTATATTGCGGACGCCCGCAAGCCATTGGGCGGTCCCCTCCGCCGCGCCCTGGAGCGCATGGGAGTCCGTCCGGAGGAAACGGCGGTGATAGGGGATCAGATTTTCACCGACATCCTTTGCGCCAGGCTGGCAGGCTGTACCGCTGTGCTGGTGGAGCCTATGGAGGCGGAGCCCATGATTTTTTTCCGGTTTAAAAGAGCTTTGGAGCGGCCTATTCTCCGGGCTTACAGAAAAAGGAAGGAGAGAGGATAATGGTGTGGTTCGGCCCGGCAGGGACCGCGGACAGCTTTGCCGCCATGGGATATAAAAAGACCGTGCAGCTGCCGGAATATCTGGAGCGGATGGGCGTGAACGCCTTTGAATATCAATGTGGCAGGGGAGTTCGGGTCAATCCTGATACCGCGGCGGCGCTGAAGGCCGGCTTTGCCGCCAAAGGGCTGCGGATGTCCCTTCACGCTCCTTACTATATCTCCCTTTCCAGTGTGGAACAGGAGAAAAGGGATGGCAGCATCCGTTACATTCTGGAATCTGCCGCTGCTGCCAAGCTGTTGGGAGCGGATCGGGTGGTGGTTCATTCCGGCAGCTGTTCCAAAATCACCAGGCAGCAGGCCCTGGAGCTGGCCAGGGACACCATGTCCCGGGCGCTGAAGGCTCTGGATGAGGCGCAGCTGGGGGATATCACCCTTTGTCCCGAGACAATGGGCAAGATCAATCAGCTGGGGACATTGGAGGAAGTGCTGGAGCTGTGCGCCATGGACGAACGATTGATTCCCTGTATCGACTGGGGACACCTCAACGCCAGAACGCTGGGCGGGATGCGGACCAGCGAGGATTTTGCCGCGGCCTTTCAGCTGATGGCAGACCGGTTGGGATTGGAGCGGATGCGTCAGTTCCACTCCCATTTCTCCAAAATTGAGTACACCGAGAAGGGCGGGGAAAAGCGGCATCTCACCTTTGCGGACACCCTGTATGGGCCGGAGTTTGAGCCTCTGGCGGAGCAGATCCTGCGCTATGGCTGTACCCCGGTGATTATTTGCGAATCCGCGGGCACTCAAACGGAGGATGCCGCTGCGATGAAAGAAATCTATCGGCAAACGAGGCAGCGGTACGGTCAGGAAGATCAGCTTTGATGAAATTCCAAAGGATCTCTTGTCTTTGCACGGAGGAAAAAATAAGTGGGAGCCTTGAAAAGGCTTGCAAAAGATAGGCCTGTTATGTTAAAATCATATTCATAAAGGAAGACAAAAAGGTTTTCAATGGAGTAAACGGCGTCATCCGGTCCCAAACCGGGTTCGGGGGAGGCTGTTGCTGCGTTTGTGGCCGAAGTTAAATTTGGAGGTACTAGTATGATTTCTGCTGGCGATTTTAGAAATGGCGTTACCTTTGACATGGACGGGAACGTCTTTCAGATCATCGAATTTCAGCATGTAAAGCCTGGCAAGGGCGCCGCGTTCGTCCGCACCAAGATTAAGAATGTCATTACCGGCGCCGTGGTGGAAAAGACTTTCAGCCCCACTGAAAAGTTCCCCACCGCTTACATTGAGCGCAAGGATATGCAGTATCTGTACCAGGATGGGGATCTGTACTACTTCATGGACAACGAGACCTATGAGAATCTTCCCATCAGCAAGAACATTCTCAGCGACAACTTCAAGTTTGTCAAGGAGAATACCGATGTCAAGATCCTGTCCTATAAGGGAACTGTTTTCGGCGTGGAGCCCCCTTATTTCATCGAGCTGGTGGTCACCAAGACCGATCCCGGTTTTGCCGGCAACACCGCCACCAACGCCACCAAGCCCGCCGTGCTGGAAACCGGCGCGGAGATCAAGGTGCCCCTGTTTGTTAATGAGGGGGAGACCATCCGCGTGGACACCCGGACTGGTGAATATATGGAGCGGGTGTAAGTTCCAACCACTTTTAAAATGGAGGTATCCATCATGATGACTATTACTGAAAAGGTTGCGTATCTCAAAGGCCTGGCCGACGGCCTGAAGCTGGATGACAATACCACCGAGGGCAAGATCCTTAAAAACGTGATCGACGTGCTGGAGGATATGGCCCTGACCGTCAGCGATCTGGAAGACACCATGGGTGAGATCGCCCAGCAGGTGGATGAGATCGACGACGACCTGGCTGCGGTGGAGGATGATCTCTACGGCGACGAGGATGAAGATGACGATGAGGACCTGGATGGGGAAATCTACGAGGTGGAATGCCCCAACTGTGGCGAGACTGTCTGCATCGATGAAGATCTGTTGGAAGAAGGCTCTGTCAACTGCCCCAACTGCGGTGAGCTGCTGGAGTTTGATCTGGACGACTGTGAGTGCTGCCACGACGAGTGCGGCTGCGGTGACCATCAGGAAGACTGACAGCCGGCACGGATCCATTTTATAATGTGGAAGGCTGGCGAAGGAGTTGATTCTTCGCCAGTTGTTCTGTGGTTATTTTCCGGCAAGCAGGGAAGGGGAGAAGGATATTTTCCCGATTCCACTGCAAAATACTGGCCGGAAGCCTGTCTTTGAAAGGCAGTAATTTTCAGTTTTAGGAGTGTTTCCATGACCCATTCCAGACAGGGCGGTGGCCTGGCCAAGCGGGTGGCTTTCACAGGGATGCTTTTTGCCGTCGCGTTGGTGCTGAGCATCTTTGAATCCATGCTGCCGGTGCTGCCCATGCTGCCGCCAGGAGTCAAGCTGGGTCTGTCCAACATCGTGACCATGTACGCCCTGTTCACTCTGGGAGTCCGGGAGGGGCTGACCATCGCGGTGTTAAAAGCGTTTTCTGTCTTTCTGCTCCGGGGGCCTGTGGCTGCGGCGCTGAGCCTGTCGGGCGGTTTGACGTCGGTGTGTGTGATGCTCCTGCTGTCGCTGCTGCCGGAGATTTCAAAAAATTATCTCATCCTGAGCATTTTCGGCGCAATTGGACACAATGTTGGCCAACTGATCCTTTCCCGGTACCTGTTGAGGACGACGAAGATCTTTTATCTGTTACCCCTTTTGGTGTTGTCCGGGATCGGCATGGGGGTCGTGACCGGCATTGTGTTAAAGGCCGTTATGCCATATATCAATCGGCTCAACCTGAAATGAGATTTTGGAGGGATGTGCAAGTGCCATCAGAATTCAGCAAAGCTCTTAATGGTGTGAAGGTGAAGCATTGCAAAAATACCTCTGCCAGCGAGGCTGTAAGGATGCCGGTGCCGGATCGGATTGTCATTCCCATGATCCAGCATATGGGCGCTCCCTGTACGCCGCTGGTGAAGGCGAAGGACACCGTGACCGTCGGTCAAAAAATCGGCGACAGCGATGCTTTTATGTCTTCCCCAATCTTCTCCAGCGTGTCCGGTACCGTGACTGAGATCGCCGATTTCGTCATTTCCTCCGGCGCGAAATGCAAGGCGGTGGTTATCGCCACCGACAAAGAGCAGACCGTCTGTCCCGACCTTCAGCCTCCCGTGGTCAACAACCACGCCGACCTGATGAAGGCTGTACGGGAATGTGGATTGGTTGGTCTGGGCGGAGCGGGTTTCCCCACTCATATCAAGCTCAATCCCAAGAACCTCAGCGAGGTCAAAACTCTGGTGGTCAATGGTGCGGAATGTGAGCCCTACCTCACCTGCGACCTGCGCTTGATGCTGGAGCAGACCGACAAGCTGGTCAAAGGCATCCAGATTGTCAAAAAGTATCTGGAGCTGGACGAGGCCATCATCGCCATCGAGGACAATAAGCCCGAGGCCATTGCCAAACTGACGGAGGCCACCGCTTCCATGGAAGGGGTATCGGTCAAGACTCTCCGCTCCAAGTATCCCCAGGGCGCTGAAAAGGTCATCATCTTTGAGTGCACCGGCAAGGTGGTTCCGGAAGGAAAACTTCCTGCCGATGTGGGGGTTATTGTGGATAACGTGGCGACCCTGACCAAAATTGCCGATTACCTCGAAACCGGTATGCCGCTGGTGGAGAAGCTGGTCACCGTGGACGGCAGCGCCATCAAGGAGCCCAAGAATGTCATCGCCCCGCTGGGCGCTTCCTTCAAGGACATCATCGACTTCTGCGGCGGCTACAAGACCGAGCCCAAAAAGATCATCATGGGCGGTCCCATGATGGGCATTGTCGTCACCAGCGACGAGGCCCCGCTGCTCAAGAACAACAACGGTATCCTGGCCTTTAACGAGGAGGATAGCGTACAGGAGCCTGAGACCGCCTGCATCCGTTGCGGCAGATGCCTCAGAGCCTGTCCCTTCAACCTGGCTCCCGCGCAGTTGGATAAAGCCTATCGGTCCCGCAATGTGGACAAGCTCCGCGCCCTGAAGGTGAACCTGTGTATGGAGTGCGGCTGCTGCGCCTATGTCTGTCCGGCGAAGAGAGATCTGGTCATGAGCAACCGTCTGGGCAAACAGCTGCTCCGTGAGCAAAGTAATTAAGGGGGTGTGACCTTTGGAGAACAAGCTGATCGTAACGCCCTCTCCTCACGTAAAGGATGGGGTTTCCACCAGTTCCATTATGATGAATGTGGCGGCGGCCATGGTTCCGGCTGCAATTGCCGCGGCGCTGATTTTCGGCGTGAAGGCGTTGGTGCTGATTCTGGTTTCCGTTGCGTTTTCCGTGTTTTTTGAGTACCTTTATCGAAAACTGATGCACCTGGACTGCACCATCTCCGACTGGAGCGCTGTGGTCACCGGTATGCTCATCGCTTTCAATGTTCCCTCCACTCTTCCGGTGTGGATGGTCATTTTGGCGGACGCCATGGCGATTATCGTCGTCAAGCAGCTGTTTGGCGGCATCGGCGACAACTTTGTCAATCCCGCCATCGCGGCCCGTATCTTCCTGCTGATTTCATTCTCTGGCCGGATGACCACCTGGGCGGATCCCAACAACTTTGTGGGTGGTCCGGTGGATGCTGTTTCCGGCGCGACTCCTCTGGCGATCCTCACTGCGGCTGACGCCAAGATCGCCGACGCCCCCGACATGATCAATATGCTCCTGGGTATCCGGGGCGGTTCTCTGGGCGAGACCTGCGCCATTGCCCTGCTGGTGGGTGGCATCTATCTGATTTGGAAAAAGGTCATCACTCCCACCATTCCTGTTACCGTGCTGGTGACGGTGTTTGTCATGTCCCTGGTAACCGGCCTCAATCCCTGGTATATGCTGGTTTCCGGCGGCACGATGCTGGGTGCGTTCTTTATGGCCACTGATTATGTCACTTCTCCTGTCCTCGAGCCCGGCAAGGTGATCTATGGTATCGGTATCGGCGTCATCACTGTGCTGATCCGGGCCTACGGTAGTTATCCGGAGGGTATGTCCTTTGCCATCATGCTGATGAACATTGTGACCCCGCACATTGACGGAGCGATTAAAAAGATGCCATTCGGAGGTGTTTCTAAATGAAATTTGTGAAGGAATTTGTGGCGCCCGCAGCGATTCTGACCGGCATTTGCATCGTCATTTCTGCGGCGCTGGTACTGACCTATAATACAACCGAGCCGATCATTGAGGCTGCCAAGGCCGCCGAGGCTGACGCCGCCCGGATCGAGGTTCTGGCGGATGCCGATAAGTTTGACAAAGTAGAAACTACTGTGGAAGGCGTTGTGGATGCTTACAAGGCTGCCAACGGCGCCGGCTACGTCATCACCGCCGAGGCCAAAGGTTACGGCGGTCCTATGCAGGTAATGGTGGGTATCAAGTCCGATGGCACCATTGATTCTGTCAAGCTGATGAGCAACAGCGAGACCGCGGGTCTTGGCACCAAGACCGGCGAGCCTGCCTACACCGATCAGTACAAGGGCAAGGATTCCTCTCTGAACGGTGTGGAGGCAGTTTCCGGCGCGACCATTTCTTCCACCGCGTTCAAGACTAACGTCCAGAACGCCTTTAAAGCCTATGGCGAGCTGGCTGGCGTGGAAGTAAGTACCGGCGACACCACCACTCCCGAGCAGGCCATCTTCCCCAATGTGGAGAACTTTGAGGAAATCACCCTGGAGGGTGCCGTGAAGGCCATGAAGGCTGGGGACGAGGGTTACCTCATCGTCACCGAGGCTCAGGGTTATATGGGCGCCACCACCAAGATGCAGGTTTACACCGGTATCGGTTTGGATGGCAAAATTGTAGGCGTTGCGTTGGGTGAAAACACCGAGACCGCTGGCTTGGGCACTCAGACTGGCGAGGCCGCTTACACCGATCAGTACAAGGGCAAGGACAGCACAGACGGTATTACCGCTGTTTCCGGCGCTACCCAGTCCTCTGACGGCTTTAAGAAGGCTGTGGATCAGGCTCTGCAGCTGGCTGCCAACCTGACCGCCTCTGCTCCTGCTGAGGACTCCTCCGCAGCTTCTGAAGCTCCTGCCGTATCCGGCACTGAAGTGGAGCTGGCTGGTACTGAGAAGGCTGTTTCCTACGAGGATGGCAGCATGGCGATCACCACCACTGGCGCAGGCTACATGGGCGATGTCACTGTCACTGTGACTATCGGCGCTGATGGAAAGATCACCGCTATCACTGTGGATGCCGGCAATGAAACAAGGGGTGTTGGCACCAAGACCAGCGAGGCTGCTTACACTGACACCTGGATCGGCCTGGGCGCAGGGGAGACTCCTGACGCTGTTTCCGGCGCCACCGTTTCCTCCAACGCTGTCAACGAAGCGGTGCAGAAAGCCTTTACTGCCTTTAATGCTTCGAAAGGAGCGTAAGAGCAATGAGCAATAAGAACAACAAGCTGAAGATCTTACTCAACGGCATTATCAAAGAGAACCCGGTGCTGGTTCTGGTGCTGGGCACCTGCCCCACTTTGGCTACATCCACCTCTGTTCTCAATGGTGTCGGTATGGGTATTGCGGCCACCTTCGTATTGGTCTGCTCCAATATCGTTATTTCCGCCTTGAAAAAGGCTATTCCTGACAAGGTGCGTATCCCTTGCTACATCGTACTCATCGCTGGCTTTGTAACGGTGGTGCAGCTGCTGATGGAGGCTTTCACCAAGAGCCTGTATGATACGTTGGGCATCTTTATTCCCCTGATCGTGGTTAACTGCATCATTCTGGGACGTGCTGAGATGTTCGCCAACAAGAATTCCGTGGTGGATTCCGCCCTGGACGGTATCGGTATGGGCATTGGTTTCACCCTGGCTTTGGCTGCCATGGGTACCATCCGTGAGATTTTTGGCGCCGGCACCTGGTGCGGGATCCAGATCCTGCCTTCCGCCATCGATCCCATCTCCATTATGACCATGGCTCCCGGCGGCTTCTTTGCCTTCGGCTGCATTATCGCTCTGGTCAATAAGCTGACCAAGGGCAAGGCCATCAAGAAAAAGTCCATGGCCTGCGCCGGCTGTCCTTCCGCGGCTGCCTGCCAGTCCGCTGAGAAAGAGGGGTGCTGATCCATGGTAAAAGATTTGATTGTCATTCTTTTTAGCGCTATTCTGGTCGATAACTTTGTATTGTCCAAGTTCATGGGCATCTGCCCCTTCCTGGGCGTTTCCAAAAAGCTGGATTCCGCTATCGGTATGAGCGTGGCTGTTATCTTTGTTATGCTGATGGCCACCGCCGCCACCTGGCCGATTTACAGCTATCTGCTGGCTCCCAACGGGATGGATTATATGCAGACCGTGGTTTTCATTCTGGTGATTGCCGCGTTGGTACAGCTGGTGGAGATGATCCTGAAAAAGTTCGTTCCTGTTCTTCATGCTTCTCTGGGTATCTACCTGCCCCTGATTACCACCAACTGCGCGGTGCTGGGTGTTACGGTGCTGAATATCTCTGAGGAATATGGCTTTGTGGAGTCCATGGTCAACTCCCTGGGCGCTGGTATCGGCTTCATGCTGGCCATGGTGCTGTTCTGCGGCGTGCGGATGCGGATTGCAAACTCCAAGATCTCTGAGAACTTCCAGGGTATCCCCATCACTCTGATTGCTGCCTCCATCGTCTCCATGTCCTTTATGGGATTTGGCGGCCTGATCGAGAACATGATTAAGTAAAGGGGGAAGCAATGCAATGATGCCTGTTATAACCGTATCTGCCATTGGTCTGGTGCTGGGCGTGATTCTGGTCATCGCTGCCAAGCTGATGGCTGTCCCCGTCAATCAGACTGCTGAAGATGTTCGTGCCGTTCTGCCTGGGGCCAACTGCGGCGCCTGCGGATTCGCCGGCTGTGACGACTATGCCAAGAAGCTGGCGGAGGATCCCAACACCAAGACAAACCTGTGTATCCCCGGCGGTGAGCCTGTAGCCCGTCAGATCAGCGAGATTCTGGGCGTGGAATTTGCCGGCGTTCAGGATGTAAAAGCTGTGGTCAGATGTGCCGCCACCTTTGACACCGCAGAATATAAGATGGATTACAAGGGCCCCCAGACCTGCAAGGCCTGCAGCACCTTCTACAAGGGCCGCAGAAGCTGTTCCTATGGCTGCCTGGGCTTTGGAGACTGCGTCGATGTGTGTAAATTCGGCGCTCTGTCCATTGAGAATGGCCTGGCTGTGGTGGACCGTGATCTTTGCACCGGCTGCGGCGCCTGCGCCAAGGCCTGTCCTCAGCTGCTGATCGCTCTGGTGAAATCTGACAGCCTGGTTCGGGTTTGCTGTTCCTCTCATGACAAGGGCGCGCAGGTGAGAAAAGTTTGCTCTGCCGGCTGCATCGGCTGTATGAGATGTCAGAAGACCTGCGAATTTGGAGCCATCACCGTCAAGGACAATCTGGCTTCCATTGATCCGGATAAGTGCACCAATTGCGGCAAGTGCGCCGAAGTGTGCCCCACCAAGGTGATCCACATCGCAGGGGTCAACGGCGGCTGCGCTGGTTGTGCTTCCGCCCAGTAATAGGTTTTTACCGTTTTATCAGCTATAAGAGGCGCGTTCCGAAGACCTTTCTTTGGAACGTGCCTCTTTTGTAGGTTTCAGCCAAATGAAAGCTCCCAACCTTGCTGGAGGGGAGTAAAAAAGTTTTCGATTCAAGTATCGGGCAGAACGAGAAGAAAATAATAACGAGCTGCTTAAAATGAGCCTCCTTTTAAAGAGCTTCTTTCCTGGCGCAGAAGATGTTTTTTGTTCCAAATAAACAGGGGGCCTCGCCATTTCAGGCGAGGCCCCCTGTTTTTCAGTACAGTAAGAGATAATCCTCCGCAATCGGACCGTTTTTCAGCTCCCAAGCGAAAAGAAACAGTTTGAAAGCTGGTCAGGCAATGGTTTTGGTCAACGAGTGATCGATGACATCGTTTTCAATCAGCAGCAGCTGGGAGGAAATCTCTTTGGCGGAAAAGATATTTCTGGATTCGGCGCCATCCCCCGTTAACAACTCCAGCCATTGCAGGCAAATATCCAGCATCGCATTGGCTTGCCCCCAGGTTGGCAGTGAGCCGCGGCTCACTTTTGGAGGCTGCGTAATCAAGGGGAGGCCTCTGGCCAGCAGATCTCTGGCGGCGCTGTCAAAAATTTTCCATAGATGACCAGCTGCTTTTTGGCTGATATGGAATTGTTCAGGGGAAATCATCTGAATTTGCAGTTTCTTTTTTTGTACCAGTTCCATATAGGAGGAGGTACATAATTGTTCATGGAAAAAGGAGAAAATATTCTGTTCTGCCATAGTGACCCCTTCCTTTCAATTCTATCTTAACATATTTTCCACAAACAGATTATCACAATATAAAAATTTTTTTTGTGAAAGAAGCCGAAAAGAAAGGAAATTTGTCAAAAAAGCAGAGCAAAATAACGAAATAAATACAAGCTCCACCAAGGGCGTCCTCTTGAAGGGTGAGAATCAGGGACAGGATCAAGTCCAGGATTCAGGTTGATTGCAAATTGATGGCCAGACGCAGGGTGGGCAAAAAGAAGGAAATATCCCGCTTTTCAAAAAGCGATTCTTCCGGACGGGTTACAATTGGATCCAATAACGGCAGACAATTTCCCCCTGATCCTCCACCTGGTTTTCCAGCTTTCCGCCATTGTTTCGAATCACGGCGGCGGAAGCGAGGTTGGGCAGATCGCAGGTAATCAAAACCCGTTCCAGGCCCATCCGGCGACATTCCTCCAGCGCCAGATGGAGCATCCTGGTGCCGTAACCCTGCCGGCGAAGGGATGGACGCACAGAGTATCCGATATGTCCTCCAAAGGCCAGGAGAGAATCATTGAGCCGATGGCGAATATCGATGACGCCTACCATCTCGCCGGTTTCTTTTTTCAGAGCCAACAGGGTGGTGGACGGGACCAACCCGGGGGCGACTGTTTCCTCCCGAAGGCTGTTTTCCAGTTTGCAAAGCCATTGGGAATAAGAAAGCCGTTCCATTCCTGCGCCGCCTTGGATCGCAGTTTCGTGATGGGCGGCACATTCCTCAAGGAAGCCGGTTACCAGAGATTGGTGTTGCTGCCGGGGAAAGACCAGTTCAATGGGATCGATCACCTGGGATTCATCCTTTCTGGGGGGTGTTCTGCGGAGATTTCGGAAAAGGGAACCGTGAAGAGCTTATTTCAAGAACATTTTCAGCAGCTTGAAGTTGCCGGGAGTATAGGGATGATACCGCATGGGCAGATCAATCCAGGTCGCTTTTTTCACGATGCTTTTGTAATGACTGAAGGTATCGAAGCTGAATTTGCCGTGGTATCCTCCCATTCCGCTTTCTCCCACGCCGCCGAAAGGCATATGGGAAGTGGCCAGGTGGATAATGGTATCGTTGACGCATCCTCCCCCAAAGGAGACCTGATCCAGAACCTTCCGCTCAGTTTGGTGGTCGTTGGTAAAGAGGTAGAGGGCCAGAGGCTTGGGACGGGAACGGATGAAAGAAATCACCGTTTCCAGATCGGTGTATTCCATCATGGGCAGGACAGGTCCGAAAATTTCTTCCTGCATCACCGGGGCCTCGGGGGAGACATCCGCCAACAGGGTGGGGGCGATCTGCCCGTGGCGGGCTTCGCCTCCGAACACCACCTTTTCTCCCGTAATCAGCCCTTGAATCCGGAGATAGTGCTTCTCGTTGATGATTTTGGGATATTCCGGATTTTCCAGGGGGTCGTCTCCAAAGAACTCCTGAACGTTTTTCCGCAGTTCTTCTGTCAGTTGTTCCCGCACATCCCGATGAACAAACAGGTAGTCCGGCGCCACGCAGGTTTGGCCGGCATTCAGGAACTTACCGAAAGCCAGACGCTTTGCGGCCACAGGAATATTGGCGGTTGCATCCACAATGCAGGGGCTTTTTCCGCCCATTTCCAGGGTCATGGGGGTGAGGTGCCTGGCGGCTTTGGTCATGACCTCGCGGCCAACAGTGGTGCCTCCGGTAAAGAAAATATAGTCAAATTTTTGATCCAGCAGCGCCTGGTTTTCCTTCCGTCCGCCCTGTACCACTGCCACATGGCCGGGATCGAAGGATTTTTCCGCCAGTTTGGTGATAATGGCGGAGGTGGCGGGGGAGTAAGCGGAGGGCTTGAGGACAACGCAGTTTCCGGCGGCGATGGCGCCCACCAGGGGATCCAGCGTCAGCATGAAGGGATAGTTCCAGGGGGACATAATAAGCACTACGCCATAGGGCTCCGGATGCATAAAGCTGGTGGATTTGAATTGGGAGAGGGGAGTGGGAACCCGCTGGTCCCTGGCCCATTTCCGAAGATGCTTGGTGACAAAACGCAGCTCATCCAACACAATACCGATTTCAGACATATAGGATTCAAAGGGGGATTTGTTCAGATCCGCCTTCAAAGCCTCGTTAATCTCCTGCTCATGGAGGAGGATTTGCTGCCGGAATTTGGCCAGAGAAGCGAGACGGTATTCCACATCCAGCGTCTTGCCGCCTGTAAAAAAGGTTTGCTGCTGTTGGATAATGGCTTCAATTTCCATGGTTGTTCCTCCTTGGTCAATAGGCTGCGTTCAGTACCCGCAGTACATCCTCAAAATCCACCTGCTTGGGATTGACGATCATCGCTCCATCGTTGAGAGCGGTACGAGCCACGGCTTCAAAATCCTCTTTTTTCACTCCCGCCTGGGACAAGGTCACCGATAACCCGCACAGACCGTGGAATTTTCCGGACATTTCCCGTATTTTGGCGATGGCGAGACGCCCATGGTCCTTTTTGGGAGCGGCCAGGAAGGCGTCTGCCCCTGCCAGGTGGTAGTAAAGCTCCCCATAACGGTCCCCCAACAGGTCAAAATTATATTCCATGCAGTGAGGCAGGAGAATGGTCATCGCGTCCCCATGGGGCACATGACATACGCCTCCTAAAGCATGGCCGATGGCGTGGACCATTCCCACCATGGAGTTGGAGAAAGCGGCCCCTGCCAGATAGGCGGCATTGGCCATGGCCAGCCGGGCTTTTTGGTCCTTGCCATTGGTGACAGCGGTTTCCAGATAGTCCCGAATCAGCTGGATGGCGGAGATGGCGTAGCTGTCGCTGACGGGGTTGCGCTGCATACAGGTGTAGGCTTCCACTGCGTGGCAGAGGGCATCCATCCCGGTGGAGGCGGTGGTGCGGGGCGGCAGAGTGGCGGTCATTCTGGGATCCAGCACCGCCACATCAGGAAGAAGAAAATGGGAGATAAATTCCATCTTCACCTTTTCCTCAGGGTTTTTGATGACAGCCACCAGGGTGGCTTCGCTTCCGGTGCCGGCGGTGGTAGGAATAGCGACAAAGGGGACATGGTTTCCCTGGTCCATGGATTCACATCCGGTAAAAACCATCAAATCCTCCACGTCGTGGGAGACCACCATCGAGACCCCTTTGGCAGTATCCAGAACGGAACCGCCCCCCACTGCCACCAGGCAGTCGCAGTGATGTTTCCGGAAACAGGCGGCAGCTTCGTTGACCACCTGAATGGCAGAATCTGCGGGAATATCCAGAAAAATTGCCGCAGGAGCCAGCTGACTGCCCCAAAAGGCATTGAGAACAGTTTGGACGGTGCCGAACCGCTCCAAAACCCGGTCAGACAGCACCATGGGGCGCTTACAGCCGCGAATCTCCAGTTCATAGGGGATATGTTCCAGAGCCAGCTCTCCGGAGAGCAGTTTACTGGAATTTTGAAATTCATAATAGTTTGGAATCATGATGAAACATCTCCTTAAAAACCAAAAATGACCCGCCGGTATACCGCTAAACTGGAATGTTCTTTTCGGGGGACAGCCCGGAGAATCCTGCGGGTGATAAAAGCGGGAAAGAGGTATGCCTCGGCAATATCGACACAGCGGACAAAAGACATGGTGGAAGCGATGTCGCCGGAAAGGACGAAACGATGCTGCGCATAGGCTTGCTCAACGCCCAACTGGCCCGTCACCAAACGAAAGGCGGAATCCAGGGTTTTGAAGCGGATATGTACTTGGGCGTCATGCCAGCTGGAAAGACGCGCTGGTTTTCCGGAAACCATTCCGAATGTGAGATGTGGGCCTGTGGATGAAGCCTGCATATGGATGATAAAACCTTCCGGCCAGCTGTTCATTTCCCTGCGAACACGGCTGTCCATGAAATAAAGAGATTTGAGAGCCCGCCAGAGAAAGAAAAAAACGATACCGACAATTGTTTTTTTAAGATGATAGCGAATGGTGGGTTTGGGAATAGAGCGCATCATTTGCCGCCGCCTTTCATTGGATGTCCATCTGGAACTGTCTTCATTATAGCAGAAATAGTTTGGATTTAAAATAAAAAAGCAAAAGCGAGAAAAAATTAAAAAAGTCTCGGGGAAAGAACGAAAGAAAACAGAGTCAAAAACTGGACTGCCGGGAGTGCGGCGGGCAAACCGGTGAGGGGAAAAGAGCGGCGTATCATTTAGCCCTGGATTCAGTTGGCAAAGAAAAAAGGAATCCCTATTCCATATTTGAGGAAAAACGCTCTCAGAGCCATCTCTGCCGAGGGAACGCTGTAAATCCCGGCGAGAATTTTCGGCACGCAAACAGGCGGGAGCCCCGTTTGTTGGCGAAGGAGCAAAATAAAGGAGAAAGGGTATTGGGATAAAAAAACTGGCCGCAAGGAATATGCCGCTTGTGACCAGCTGGAAATGGAAAAATAATATTTACAGTCTGCAAAACGTCCCACAGGAGATGTTTCACGAAAAGCGCGGTGCCAAGCCGACCTGGAGACGCTTGCAGCTGAGAGGAAAGGGAAGGCACTTTACACGCAAAAAAGGAGCCGGAGAACAGACGAAGAGCGCCTTTTTGATCCCAGAAATAAAAAAACGGAGCAAGGCGAACCTTACTCCGATGTGGAGCGGGCAAGGGGAATCGAACCCCCACGACCAGCTTGGGAAGCTGGAGTTCTACCACTAAACTATGCCCGCGAAACTTGTTTTAGTTTATCACGGTTTTGCCCCTTTGTCAAGGGAAAAAGAAACGCCGGCAGGACTTTCCCACAATGGGGACGCCGGCGAAGCTGAGTCGTCCGACGTCCCCGCTGTGGAAGAAAAAATCACTCAACGATTTTTTGAAACACGCTTTTGGGCTTTTTACAGATGGGGCACACATAATCGTCAGGCAGCTGTTCAAAAGGGATGTCCCCATCGTAGACGTAATGGCAGACGGAGCAAACCCATTTTACCGTAGGCTGATGGGCAGGAGCCGCAGGAGATCCCCCGGCTTTTATGATGCGATAATCGCCATAGGTCATAGGCTTGCCTTCAGCCAGGTTCTCCGCTTCCACCACATCGCAGATAAAGAGATAGTGGGTGTCCAGGTCGATGGTATCGGTCACCTTCAGGCTCATGTAAGCCACCATGTTCTCCCGGAGATAAGGATTGCCCAGAGAGTCGGTCTGGAAGGGGAAGGAAGCGAACTTATCAGTATCCCGCCCGGATTGATAACCGAAATGGGTGATAACATCCAGGGGACAATTCAGAGAGAGTACGGAAATGGTCAGGCTTTTTTTCTTGAGGACCAGCTGGGTGGTAAAATTCCTTTTTTGCATGGTGACGCTCATACGGCAGGGTGTATCAGTCACCTGGGCGGCAGTATTGATAACACATCCGCACCGCTGATCTTCCCACTGGGTGGAAGCGACAAAAAGTCCATAGGTCAGTTTGAACAGGGCAGTAGCATCCATGATTGTTCCTCCCATGATGATATGAAAAGGGCGGAGCCTGCGGGGGCGTCCGTCGGCTTACGTTTTTTATTATACCACGTTTTTTGTCAAAAGCTAGTCTTTTTTATACAAATATAGTGTATTTTACAAAAGATTTCGATAATTGGGAAGGGCGTTTTCCCGCAGCCCTTCCAATTGGCAGAGCAAAAGGTCCACCTGGCTGTAAAAACTGCTGTAATCTCCATATCTGGCCAGAGCGGGCAGCTGGGCGGCGGTCTGACTGATCCGTTCCAGTTTTTCGTGGTTGACGTACAGAACCAACTGATTTTCTGTGCGTTCCCATTGACGCAGAAAGGCGGTGCTGCTTTCTTCCAGGGAACCGCTGAAAGGAAGCTGGCGCAATTGCTCGGCGGAGTGGATCAATGTTTTGGTTTGGTCAAAGACGTTCCACAAACTGTAACCGCTAACGCTGAGCAGTAGGGCCAGCAAAATGAGCGTAACTGCCAAACGTTTCATGGGTGCCCCTCCTTTGGAATGAGTTCCACCGTTCCTTTTTGATCCAGGGTCAGCAAAAAGACCTGTTTCAGGGAGAGCTGATGACTGGCAATCACCTGATTGAGCCAGCGGTGGTCCTTGCGGCACAGAGTAAGATAATCTTCATTGATGCGGCCATCGCTGACCAGCACCAAAGGCGGACTGTTTTGTTCCGGATGATCCGGCAGGGAGAGGGTTTCTCCTGTAACAGGACGGGACAGATATTTTTGATAGACGGACAGCTTCCCTGTGGTTTCCACCAGGGCAAAGTCCACTTCAGAGACAGAATAGATGTTTTGGCTGCGCAGCTGCGCCATGAGGTCGTCGGCGGAATAGCGCAGCTGCCGGAGTTTTTGCTGGTCGATGACGCCGTGATGAATAACCACCACGGGAGTTCCCGAGAAAATGCGGCGGACAGGGCGAAAATGGAGGTTGATAACGGAGATCAGAACTTCAAACACCACCAAAGAAAGGATCGGCAGCAGTCCCACCAACAGCGGAGTATCGATCTCCTCAATGGGCAGGGTGGCGATGTTGGAAATCAAAATGGTCACCACCAGTTCAGACGGCTGTAATTCTCCCAGCTGCCGTTTTCCCATCAGCCGGACCCCAAAAACAATGACGCAGTATAAAATCAATGTGCGCAAAAAAACGATGAGCATGAGCGGACCTCCCCGGGGGAACGGGTTTTTGAATTGTGGGTACGAACCCTGGAATACTTGAAAATAGTATAGGCGGAGGCGCTTATCTTATACAAAGGGCTGCAAAGAGCCTTCAGCGGCCCAAAAGCAAAAACTCAAAAAACGGACAGATTCCAGCTTCGCCTGCTCTTTTGCGTTTGAAAAAGAGGGGGTGTCCGGCGTCTCAGCCGCGGGTACATAAAAGTGAAATTTTGTGGAATGATGAATGAAATGATGTCCGGAGGGGGAAGCTGAGAATGAAATTTGATGCTGGCCGGTGCCATGGCGCTTATCAGAAACTGGAACCGGAAGAGGATCAGCCTCTGCCGGAAAGGCTGGAAGATTTTCTGGTAGCGCTGCGGGCCCGTACCGGCAATAGCGACGATGTTGTGGTGCAGTATCATACAGTGGCAGGATGCGCTCTGGCGGTGGTGATGTTTGAAGGGCAGGTATCCAATCAGCAGGTATCCCAGCTGCTTTTGGGGCCTTTGGGGCGGCTGGCCCCAGAGGAGGCGCAGGATTCCGCAGGGGTTTTAAAATGGCTGCGGGACGGGACGCTGCTGGCCAGCGATCAAAAGGAAGCCCGAACCATGAACGAAGTACTGACGCTGGCGATGAGCGGCTTTGCGGTAGTGGTGGTGGATGGTCAAAAGACAGCGGTGGCTTTGGGGTATCAGGGGTTTATGACCCGTGGAGTGGGAGAGCCCTCTTCGGAGGTGAATCTGCGTGGCTCCCGGGAAGGCTTCTGCGAGGTGATAAACTATAACGTGGCATTGGTGCGCCGGAGGCTCAAATCGGGCCTGCTGACGGTGGAATCCATGGACACAGGAACGGTTAGCCGCACCAAGATAAAAATTTTATATCTCCGCGGAGCGGTTTCTTCCAGCCTGATACAGGCTGTGCGGAAGAAGTTGGCTCAGGTGGATATTTCGGTGGTGCTGGATTCCGCTTATTTGCAGCCCTTTCTGGATCGGGGCCGATTCTCCTTTTTTTCCGGCACAGGCTCCACTGAGCGGCCAGACGTGCTGTGCGCCAAACTGGCGGAAGGCAGAATCGGCGTGCTGGTGGATGGCACGCCGTTTGCGCTGATTGTCCCTTTTTTGTTTGCGGAGCATTTCCAGACCATGGACGACTACACCCACCGGCCTTATTTTGCCACCTTTCTTCGGCTGCTGCGGATGGCGGCTTTTTTTGTCACTGTCTTCTTGCCAGGCTATTATGTGGCGATGGTGACCTATCATCCAGACCTGATTCCGGATCTGCTGCTCAGCTCCCTGATTGGCTCGGTGCTGTATACGCCCCTGCCCGCCTTTTGGGAAGCGGTGCTGGTGTTTTTGCTGTATGAGCTGCTGCGGGAAGCGGGATTGCGTCTGCCGCGGCCTATTGGCCATGCGGTGAGCATCGTGGGGGGGCTGGTCATTGGGGATGCGGCGGTGTCGGCGGGACTGGTGGGTTTGCCCATGGTGATTTTAATCGCGCTGACGGCGGTGACCTCCTTTGTGGTGCCATCCCTCTACCAGCCTGTGACAATATTGCGGCTGCTGTTTCTTTTTGCAGGAGGAATGTTGGGCCTATTTGGAATCTATTTGGGACTGGGCATTTTTTTGGTGGACCTTTGCTCCCTTCAGACCCTGGGAATCCCTGTCACTGCCCCCGCCGCTCCGCTGGATACGCGGAGTATGCGGGATTTATTGGTGCGGGCTGGTTGGAAAAAGCTGGAGCAATCGGATTTGCGGGTGGATGATGTTCCGGGGGCGGAGAAAAGGGCTGGGGATGATTGCGTTGGAGGAGGGCCGGTTTTGTGACCTGTGACCGGTTCCCTGGGGGAATCGAAGGCCAGCCCCATTTTTCTGATGACGGCCCGGCAAATCTGGCGTGGAACGAGAAGACGCTTCCCCAGACAGAACGTTTTGGAGCGTTGGGAAAGCCGCTTTTCAGAGGAGGAGTTGAAGATGGAAGGACCAGGGCGCATCAGTCCCTTTCAGTTGACTATTCTGTTGTTTTTGTCCCGCCTGTTCACCATGATGACCTATCTTCCCGCTGGGGCGGCAGATGAGCGGACGGGATTGATCCTATTGCTGGGATTGTTTTTTTCCCCGCTGCTTCAAATGGCGCTTTTGCAGGCAGGGTTCTTTTTTTGCAGGGACAGAGGATCCTTCTCCCCCCTGTCCTTTTCCCAAAAGGGGACGGAAAAAACAGGGCGGGCGTTGGCTGTCGGATACTGGATGCTGTTGGGGCTGATCTGCCTTTACTCCACCCTGGAACTGGTTCGGTTTTTGTCTCAGGCTTTTTATGGGGGAGGCTTTTTGTGGGTTCTGGCAGCCTTTTTCTGCGCCGCAGGGGGATTCTGCGCGCATCGGGGATTGGAAGCGTTGTGCCGGGCCTCTACGGTGCTGCTGGGGCTGACGATAGTGGGATTAATCCTTCTGGGAGCGGGAATGGCTGGAACGGCGGATCCGCGCAATTTTTTGATGCCTGTTTGGGAGAAAAGGCTGTTCCTCCGGGGGCTCTGGCAGGGGGCGGCAATGAACTTTGAGCTGATACTGCTGCTGCTTCTCCAGCCTTTTACCACCCAGGGGCGTTTGCGTACAGGCGCGATATGGCTGTTGCTGTGGGGAGGAGCCTTGCTGACGGTTTCCATGGGCCTTGGCGTGATGTTTTCCCTGGGCTACTATGCGCAGGGGCAGGCGTATCCGCTTTTTTCCGCTGCGCAATCTGCGCGGCTGCTGTTTATGGAACGGCTGGACTCCGCTTTTTTGGGCCTGTGGATCCTTTTGGGGCTGGTAAAGGTGACGCTGCTTTTGTGGCTGATGGCCCAAATAGGAGGAAAAATTTTGAAACGTCCGGTCAGCGGCAAAATGGTGGCCGCCCACAGCCTGGGGCTATTAGCGGCAGTAGTGACTTTGCTGTATCAACCTGCGCTGACAAACTGGATGAAATGGGCGATGACAACCGGCTGGATCCCGCTGACAGGGGTTCTTCTGTTTCCGGGGATCGGTTTTATCGTCCAGTGGAGGGGGAAAAGACGGTGAAAAGATGCGTTGGGATAGTTTTGGCGCTTCTTTGTTTCTGCGGCTGTGGACGGACGGAGAGAATTGCCCATCAGACGATTGTGACCGCTTTGGAGGCTTCTCCGACGGAAACGGGATGGCGCTTGTCGGCGGAGTATCTGCAGCCCACCCCGCCGGATCAGCCGGCATCCTACGGTGTGCTGACAGGAGAAGGGGAGGAGCTTCATCTGGCCCTCAGCGCCATGGAACGGCAGAGCGGGATGTCTTTATATCTGGGTAATTGCCGGATTTTATTGGCGCTGTGCCCGTTGGAATCCCAAACCTTTCAGCAGCTGCTGGAGGAGGCGGACAAGAGCCTGGAGCTGCGTCCCACTGTTCCTGTGGCGGTGATTTCCCAGGCTGTACTGACTTCGGAGAAGGCGACGGATTTTTTTGTGGGGGGAGAAGGCAACCGTTTTTGTGCCAATAACCGACGCACAGAGGAGGGACGAATGACTCTCAAAGATCATCTGAATACTCTTCGGGATCCGGCGCGCTGTGCGGCCTCAGTGGTATTGGGACTGGAGGAGGAACAGTTTCTCCGACAGGGGACGGTGTTTTGGGGAAGAGAGGAGGGTTCGTTTTTACCTTGGGAGGAACAGCAGCTGCTGCCTCTGTCCATCACCGGCAGAGGGGAACGCTGGGCATTGCTGGAGGAAGCGGAGCAGGAAGTGGAGATTGTCAGTTTAAATGGTCATATTCAGTGGAATTTCACAGAGACGCAGCCTTCGGTGACCATTTTCCTCCGGTGTCGGGGGACCCTTCGCTGGTCGGCAGAAGGGGAAGGTACGCTGGAGCAGGGGGAAAAGGAACTTTCCCGGCTGCTGGAGGAACAGGGCCGGCAGCTGTGGGAACAGCTGACACAGGAGGAGGGGATTGATTTCCTGGACACAGGCAAAGCGCTCTCCTGGCAAAAACCTGATCTCTGGAAAATGGTGGAAGAAAATTGGCCGGAAGAACTGAAAAAAATTCCCTGTCAATTTGTGGCGGAGACAGTCCTTTCGGATCCGTCCGGGCTGTTGGAAGGGGAAAAGAGCGCGATAAGTTTCCAGCTGGTGGCATGAAAAAAAGAAAACCTTTCCACTAGGAGGTCCATCCAGATTTATTGCTGGATTTGCCTCTGATAAACCGGCTCTTCCGGTGCAGAGTAAAGACGGAAAGGAGTTGTTCTTCATGCGAAAGGTTGTCAGGGCAGTTGCAGCTGTCTTTGATTTTTTGACAGTGATAACACTGCTGCTGATTTTTTATATGGAGTATGAGCTGCCGGATCACTATTATGTGCTGGAAGGGGAAACGGTGCGTTTTTCCTATCCCGTTTTGCTGGACACAGTGTCGGAGCTGACAGAGCAGGAGGATGGGGCAGGCGAGAGCTACCAGGTGGACCTGAAGCTGATGGGAGCGATCCCCATCAAAACGGTGGAAGTCAATGTGGTGGATCGCAAGATGGTGCGGGTTTCCGGCGCTCCTTTTGGAATCAAGATGTTCACTGACGGACTGATGGTGGTGGGAATGAGCGAGGTCACCGGAGAGGGTCAGCGGATCAATCCGGCCCGGGAGGCCGGCGTGGAGATTGGCGATATTATTGAAACGGTCAACGGCGTAAAACTGCGGACCAACGAACAGCTGGGGGAACTGGTGGAGCAGAGCGGCGGTCAGCCTGTGGAACTGACGCTGCGCCGTGAAGAAGCTCATCTGACCCTTCAGGTTCGTCCCGTCCAGTCGGTGGGGGACCGGAAATATCGTCTGGGGGTCTGGGTGCGGGACAGTTCAGCCGGGATCGGCACCATGACCTACTATGACCCCAACAGCGGACTGTTTACCGGTCTGGGCCATGCGGTATGCGATGTGGACACCGGGGAACTGATGCCGCTGTCCGATGGTGAAATTGTCGGGGCGGAAATCACCGGCTGCAAACGGGGCGAGAGCGGCGAGCCCGGGGAACTGAAAGGAAAGTTTTCGGGAGGCAGCGCCTTGGGGTGGCTCTCCGCCAATACGCCTACGGGAGTTTATGGGTATCTGATGGATCGGTCACTCTATCTGGGGGAGGAGGTGCCGGTGGCCCTCAGCCATGAGGTGCGCCCCGGGCGGGCGGTGATCCGCACAACGGTTGCCGGCAGCGTTCCCCGGGAGTATGAAGTGGAGCTGGAAAAGATCTCCGCCGGCAGTTCCTCAGGGGGGCAGAACATGATTGTTCATGTCACCGACCCGGAGCTGCTGGCCCAAACGGGGGGAATCGTTCAGGGAATGAGCGGCAGCCCCATTCTCCAGAACGGAATGTTGGTGGGATCGGTCACGCATGTTTTTGTCAACGATCCGACAAGAGGATTCGGAATTTTTGCGGAAACTATTTATAATGATGCAAAATTGATGGATAAAACTGGTGATAATGCAGCCTAAATGTCGGAACTTGTTAAGAAAAGATGAATAAAAAAGAAATTTTATTGCCTGTAATGTATTGTCAAAAATATCGGGATATGGTAAGCTGATTTTGGTTTAATGCAAGATATTAGGAGGGAATATCAGTGAATAACCAAAAAATTGTATTGATTGCGGATGACAGCAAGGATTTTTGCGAACGCTGCGCCGCCGCTCTCAGTGCAAAAGGCTTTGAAACCATCCGCTGCCCGAAAGATGGACAGACTGTGCTGCGGATGATTCAGGAGAAAAAGCCGGCCGTCGTAGTCCTGGACGTGTTTATGCGCAACATAGACGCGGAAGGCGTATTGACCAAAGTACAGTCGGAGGACATCAATCCCCGCCCTGTATTTTTGGCGTCGTCCACAGTGGATCATCCGCTGCTTCAGGAGCGGATGCTCAACAGCGGGGTGGTGTACTACTTCAACAAGCCTTTTGATCCAGAAATTCTGGCAGAAAGAATTGTGTTTTACGCGGGTTTTAATCCGGTCTCCGCTATCCGGCGGGAGGCTCCACGGGCCAACGCTCCCAGTTTGGAGGCGGTGGTTACCAACATCATTCTGGAGATTGGCGTTCCGGCCCATATCAAAGGTTATCAGTATGTTCGGGATTCCATTATCCTGGCGGTACGCCAGCCGGATGTTATCAATGGCGTTACCAAAGTGCTGTATCCCACGGTAGCCAAGCAAAATGGCACCACTGCCTCCAGAGTGGAGCGGGCCATCCGTCACGCCATCGAGGTCGCGTGGGATCGCGGGGATGTAGATGTACTCAATTCTTATTTCGGCTACACCATCCATAACCTCCGGGGCAAACCCACCAATTCCGAGTTTATTGCCATGATCGCCGATAAAATCCGGTTGAAGGAGCGCTCCGGAAGCCTCCGGTAAAGGGAAATATGGGATAGAAAGAGAAATTCCCTGACGGTCTGCAGGGGATCCTTCCAAAGCGTCTTTTGGGGAGAAAAGCCCTGAAGGACGCTTTTCTTTTGGAAAACTTGAAAAAAGGGGCTTCCTTTGGGCGTGCGCGGGAATCCATTCCCTTTTTTCAGGAAGAAGACTCACGTTTTTTGTTTTTAAGGAAGGCTTCGACCTCTTTTTTATGGCAAAAGAGGTTTTTTACAAAAAATGAGACAATTTTCTTGCACTGTTCCACAAAAAGTAGTATGATAATCAATAACCTGCGGGGGAGCGATTCCCCGGGAACCAAAAGGAGGCCAAAAGTTTGCAGCAAGCACGTATTACCATCGTCTGCGGACACTATGGCGCGGGGAAAACGAATTTGTCGGTCAATCTGGCGCTTCGTGCCGCGGCGGAAGGGAAGAGGACGGTGATTGCGGATCTGGACATCGTCAACCCTTATTTCCGCACGGCGGATTTTTCGTCCCTCATGGAGCGGAAGGAAATCGAGCTGGTAGCTCCCAGATTTGCCAACACAAATCTGGATATTCCCATCTTGCCCCCCCGCCTGGGAGCGGCCATTGACGATCCCTCCACCCATCTGGTCATCGATGTGGGCGGCGATGCTGACGGCGCGGTTGCTTTGGGCAGCTATCATGAAAAGCTGCTGAAACAGCCCTTTGAGATGCTGTACACCGTCAACGTCCGACGCTATATGGAACCGGACCTGGAAGCGGAGCTGGCGCTGATGGCTGCCATTGAGGAGAGTTCCCGGCTGAAGATCACCCATCTGGTCAACACCACCAATCTGGGGAGGGAAACCACCCGGGAGATTTTACAGGAATCCGCGCCTTATTTGGAGGAACTTTCCAGGCGGACAGGGCTGCCGGTGCTGTATACGGCGGCGGAGGAGAGCCTCTGCGCCGGTCTTCAGCTGCCAGGTTTGCTGCCGGTGAAGATCTATGTCAGGGCCCCATGGGAAAACTAGACAGGAAGGAAGATATGGATGGCAAGAGCGATCATTGACGAAAAGGTCTGCAAAGGCTGCGGTCTTTGTGTATCGGTATGTCCCAAAAAGATTTTGCGGCTGGCTGCCGAACGGATCAACGACAAGGGCTACAATCCTGCCGAAGTGACGGACGAGAGCCTGTGCATCGGCTGCGCCATGTGCGGGATCATGTGTCCCGACAGCGCGATTACAGTGGAAAAGTGAGGTGTTCTCAACATGGCTGAACGTGTACTGATGAAGGGCAACGAGGCCCTGGCGGAAGCGGCCATCCGTGCCGGCTGCCGTCATTTCTTTGGTTATCCCATCACTCCCCAGACTGAGCTGGCGGCCTATATGTCCAAAAAGATGCCCAAGATCGGCGGCACCTACCTCCAGGCGGAGTCTGAGGTGGCTGCCATCAATATGGTGCTGGGCGCTTCTGCGGCCGGCGTCCGGGCGATGACTTCTTCCTCCTCTCCCGGTATTTCCCTGAAAACAGAGGGTATTTCCTATATTGCCGGCAGCGATCTGCCCTGTCTGATTGTCAACGTGGAGCGGGGCGGTCCCGGCTTGGGCGGTATTCAGCCTGCCCAGTCCGACTATTGGCAGGCCACCCGGGCTTTGGGCCACGGCGATTTCCATGTGCTGGTGTTCGCTCCCAGTTCCATCCAGGAGCTGGTGGACATGGTGTTCCGGGCCTTTGAGCTGGCGGAAAAATACCGGATGCCTTCCATGATTCTCTCCGACGGCCTCATGGGCCAGATGATGGAGCCTGTCTCCTTCCCGGAGGTGGAAGTACATACCTACGATAAGCCCTGGGCCGCCTGCGGCCATCAGAACAAGCGTCCCCATAATGTGGTCAACTCCCTGTACCTGAAGCCCGACCAGCTGGAGAAGATCGTCCGGGAGCGCTTTGCCCGGTATGAGATCGTCAAGGCGGAGGAGCAGCGGGCGGAGGAATATCTCTGCGAGGATGCGGAGTATATTGTCATGGCTTTCGGCGCTTCCTCCAGAATCTCCAAATCCGCGGTGGACATCGCCCGCGCCAAGGGCATCAAGGCGGGTTTGCTGCGCCCGGTGATGCTGTGGCCCTTCCCGGAGAAATATGTTCGCAAATATGCCGGCCAGGTGAAAGGTTTCCTGTCGGTGGAGATGAATATGGGCCAGATGGTGGACGACATTCGTCTGGCGGTGGAAGGCCGGGTGCCGGTGGAATTTTACGGACGCACCGGCGGCATGATCCCCACCCCTGCTGAGGTGGCGGAGAAATTGAGCGCAATGGCTGGAGGTGTGAAATAAATGGCAGTGGTGTATCAAAAATCCTCGATGCTCACCGACGCGCCCTTCCATTATTGCCCCGGATGTACCCACGGCATCATTCATAAGCTGGTGGCCGAGGTCATTGAGGAGCTGGGTGTGGAAGGCAAGACTGTAGGCGTGGCCCCTGTTGGCTGCGCGGTCATGGCTTATGATTATTTTGCCTGCGATATGGTGGAGGCCCCTCACGGACGGGCTCCGGCAGTGGCCACCGGCCTGAAACGGGCGATCCCCACCAACGTGGTGTTCACCTACCAGGGCGACGGCGATCTGGCGGCTATCGGTACCGCTGAAACGGTACACGCCGCCACCAGAGGGGAAAATATCACCGTTATCTTTGTCAACAACGCCATTTACGGCATGACCGGCGGTCAGATGGCCCCCACCACCCTTCCCGGGCAGGTGACCCAGACCACCCCCTATGGCCGTGATGTCACCAAGGCTGGTTTCCCGGTGCGGGTGTGCGAGATGGTCTCCACCCTTTCCGGCGTGGCCTATGCTGAGCGGGTGGCGGTGGACAGTGTCCCCAATATCCGGAAAGCCAAAGCCGCCATCAAGAAGGCCTTTACCGCCCAGATTGAAGGAAAGGGCTTTTCCATTGTGGAGATCCTTTCCAGCTGCCCCACCAACTGGGGTCTGAGCCCGGTGGAAGCCCTGGAATGGCTGCGTCAGAATATGATGCCCTATTACCCTCTGGGCGTCTATCAGGACAGAACCGAGAAGGGGGTCTTCTGCAATGAGTAAGAACTGGAACTTTGTTTTCGCGGGCTTTGGCGGGCAGGGCATCCTGTTCAGCGGAAAGGTGACCGCCTACACTGGCCTCATTGATTCCCGTGAGGTTTCCTGGCTGCCCAGCTATGGTCCGGAGATGCGCGGCGGCACCGCCAACTGTTCCGTCTGTCTGGCGGATGAACCCATCGGTTCTCCCTTGGTCATCAATCCCGACGCTCTGGTGGTGATGAACAACCCCTCCTATGATAAATTCATCAGCACTGTCGTTCCCGGAGGCGTGGCGGTGGTGGACAGCGCTCTGGTGGCTCATGAGTCTGGCCGCACCGACATCACCGAGGTGCGTATTCCTGCCACCAAGCTGGCGCAGGAAAACGGTATCGGCAAGCTGGCGAATCTCATCATGCTGGGGGCGCTGTATAAGGCCACCGGCTTTACCTCTCTGGAATCCATCCGCAAGGCGGTGGAGAAATGCGTTCCGCCCACCAAGTCTCAGCTGGTGGAGCTGAACATGAAGGCCATCGAGATTGGCGTTCACTATCAGCCCTGACAAAAACTTGATCCATCACAAAGGCTCTGCCGTTTTGACTGCGGCAGGGCCTTTTTATCTGAGGTCAAACTTTTGTGTCGGGGCCAAAGTTTTCCTGTGGGGATTGGACCGGTGGGGAAGCCGTCAGCCGTCCCTTTGGAGCAGAGGAGAAGGAGAATGGAATATTTTTGGAGCCTTCTGCCCCAAAGCCGCAGGCATGAGGAAAACCCTGGCGGTGTTTCACTTTTGATGGAAAGGAACGGTGCCGTCTGAGACAGGATTCAGGGAAAGGCGATAACCATGAGAGGCGGCAGGGAGGCGTTTATTGTTCCTCCAAACCCTGGAGGTCTTCCAGCTGCTGACTGTATTGCTCCAGAGCTTGACGGTTGGAGAGCAAAATCCGTCCCCGTTTGATTTGGATTAGTCCGATCTGCTTGAGTTCCCCGCAAACCCGCGCCACCTGGATCCGGGAGGCATTGATGGCGCAGGCAATGGAATATTGGGACAAGGGGATCACCAGGGTGTGGGCATCAGCGGAATACACCAGCAGAAACCGGACCAGCCGGGTTTTCACATCGTGGATACTTTGAGCTTCGGCATCATAGCACATCAGCCGCAGTACATCTCCTACATAACACAGCAAATCGCAGGCCAGAGAAGGATTTTCCGCCATCAGCTGAAAAAGCTGCTCCTGACTGAGCGGAATGGCACGAACCATTCCGAAGGCCTTGGAGGTAATGACAGCCTCACAATCACGGCGAAAACTGTCCAGATTAAACAAGGTGTTTTCCCGATGGATTCCAATAAAACGGACATCCCCCTGGCTGCTGGTGGTATAGATATGGACCTCTCCCTCTACCAGATAAAAAAGGTTGGCGGCAGGGAAACCAGCCATATTGAAGATATGGCCGGAGGGATATTCCCGCAGG